>JBILBU010000069.1:0-5806 GCA_044353505.1 Chitinophagaceae bacterium
TTTTTTCTTGGGAATCTTCGCGCAGGACTTATTGTTGCCTCTGTTATTCCTTTGGCCATGCTCTTCGCTATTGGCATGATGAATCTATTCGGTGTTTCAGGCAACCTGATGTCTTTAGGTGCTTTGGATTTTGGATTGATTGTTGATGGTGCCGTGATCATTGTAGAAGCAGTTCTTCACCGTTTGCATGCCAATAAGCACGAGGGTCTTAAGCTTCGACAGTTTCAGATGGACGATACCGTTGAAAAATCTGCATCAAGAATGATGGGGGCAGCGGTTTTTGGTCAGATTATTATTCTCATTGTATATATCCCCATTTTTACACTTACGGGTATTGAAGGAAAAATGTTTGCTCCGATGGCTCAAACCGTTGCATTTGCACTCATTGGGGCCTTTATTTTGTCTCTTACCTATGTGCCCATGATGACGAGCATTGTGCTGAGTAAAAATCTTTCACATAAGGATAATTTTTCTGATAGGATGATGAATGCGCTGCAACATCGTTTTCAACAAGCACTTTCAAAAATTCTTGCTCACCCCATCAAGGTAGTTCTGGCATCACTATCGCTACTTGTTGTTGCTGGATATATTGCCTCTACACTGGGTGGAGAGTTTATACCTGAGCTCGAGGAAGGGGATTTTGCTATCGATGCTAGGATGATGACGGGAACTACGTTACAGGCCACGATTGATGCCACTACAGAAGCCGTTCATGAAATCAAGAAGTTCCCAGAGGTTGAAAAGGTGGTTACCCGAATTGGTGCCAGTGAAATACCTACTGATCCTATGCCTGTTGAGATGACTGATATCATTGTAAACCTCAAGGATAAAAGTGAGTGGACAAGTGCAACTACATATGATGAGCTTGCCAATAAAATGAGCGCTGCAATCTCTAAGGTGCCTGGATTGGCAGCCGGTTTTCAGTATCCTGTTCAGATGAGATTCAATGAGCTCATTGCAGGGGCCAAACAGGATGTAGTCTGTAAAATATTTGGCGAAAACCTAGATACCCTTGCCCATTATGCAAGCTTATTTGAAGAGCTGATTCATCAGGTTGATGGCGCCAAAGATGTTTTTGCAGAGCGAGTTACTGGACTCCCTCAGATCATAATCAGGTATAGGAGGAATTCAATTGCTGGATATGGCCTGAGCGTATCTGATGTGAATCGTGCGTTAAGGGCATCATTTGCCGGGGAGACCGCAGGCCAGATCTATGAAAATGAACGGCGATTTGACCTTGTCATCAGATTGAAGGAAGATCGTCGCAATGACCTCTCCGATATCAAGGGATTATTAATTACCAATCAACGTGGAATCTCTGTTCCCCTTGAACAGCTCGCAGACATCAGTATTGAAGATGGTCCAAATCAAATTCAGCGTGAAGATGCAAAACGTCGAATTACAATCGCTTTCAATGTCCGCAATAGGGATGTGCAGTCAGTTGTTGAAGAAGTACAATCAAAGGCCTCTGCAAAAATAAAATTACCTGCAGGATATTTTGTACAGTATGGCGGCCAATTCGAAAATTTAACTGAAGCAAAAGATCGTTTGATGATTGCTGTTCCTGTTGCATTGCTTCTTATTTTACTAATCCTGTATTTTTCATTCGGGTCATTGCGATACGGACTACTGATCTACACAGCTATTCCCTTATCCACCATTGGTGGTATCTTGTTGTTGTGGTTGAGGGATATGCCTTTCAGCATTTCAGCTGGTGTTGGTTTTATTGCACTGTTTGGAGTAGCTGTACTCAATGGAATTGTATTACTCACGGAGTTTAATAGATTAAAAGTTGAAACTAAATTAGATATGAAAGAGGTTGTTTTACAAGGTACTTCCGCAAGGCTTCGTCCGGTGTTAATGACCGCGGCAGTAGCCTCACTTGGATTTCTTCCAATGGCATTGAGTACAAGTTCTGGGGCGGAGGTGCAAAGGCCACTCGCCACTGTTGTAATTGGAGGATTAATCTCTGCTACGTTGCTTACCCTCTTTGTATTGCCTGTATTATACGCTTGGGTTGAAAAAAGAAAATTGTCTCGAGATTCCAGCAAGGTTTCGGCGATTGTGATACTCTTGATCTCTTTCTCTGCGGTATCCACTGCCCAGACTCCTGCGGTATTGCATTTGCCATTAGATTCAATTCTTGTGATGGCAGATAATCAAGCCTATCCCATGTTGCTTGCAGATAAGCAAATTGGGTATGTAGAAGCGTTAACAAAAAAACCTGCAGATATCCCCAAAACAGGAATTAGTCTGGAGTACGGGCATGTGAATAGTGCCTTTAATGATTCCCGCATCTTTATTAATCAATCCTTTCAACTTCCTTATGTTTATCAGCGGCAGAGGGTAGTCTATGAAAAGACACTTCAAGTTGCATCAGCTCAAAAAGCACTCAAGAAAGCTGAAATGCATTTGCTTATTCGTCAACTTTGTTTTCAAATCATTGATCTTGATAGGAGGGCCATCATCATTGATGAACTCGATAAAAATTTCAAAGAGTGGATGAGGGTTGCTGTCTTGCAGCAACAAGTTGGGGAGATCAATGCAAGTATACTTTCGTCAATAAAAATTCAGTCAGCAGAAAATAAACTCCAAAAAAACAGATTGGAAACTGATAGGAGTACACTTATTCAGGAACTTACCTTTTTGCTTCATTCAACTCAACAGGTAGTGCCTATGTTTACCAATACAATTACTAATCCTGTTATTGATGCTGTAAGCATGTTGCCCTCGCATCCATTAATGCAACTTGCTGATGCAAACATTGAGGAGCGAAAGGCGCAAACTAGGTTAGAGCGTAATAGGTTATCACCAGATTTTAATCTTGGCTACAGCAATCTTTCTATCATTGGATGGCAGTCTCCCGACGGCATTGCACAAAAGTATTATGGAGCGGGTACAAGATTTGGAGTGTATACTCTTGGGATGGGTCTACCTCTTTTCACAGGTGCTTCCAAGGCTAAAATAAAAGCCGCGAAGATTGTTGAAGAAATCGCGGGCATTCAAAAGCAACATCAGTTTGATCAATTGTCTACCCAATACCTTCAGTTAAGAGAACGGTACCTCAGTCAGATGCAGTCGTTTACCTATTATGACAAAGAAGGTTTGCTGCAAGCAAAAAATATGATTTCACAAGCAACCGCGAGATTGGGTGCTGGTGATATTCCTTTTGCTGAATGGGCCTTGTTGGTAAGCCAATCACTTCAAATTAGTATTTCTCACGCAGCATCTCTACATGCACTCCAAATGTTGGGGGCTGAATTTATTTATCTAACTGAAAAAAAATAAGTCATGCGATACATCATAGTTTTTATTTTGTTGTCATTGTTTTTAATTGCCTGTTCATCCAATCAACAAGTTGTTAAGGAGGACGCTGCCCCTGCATCGGACTCACGAGAAGTTAGTTTAGATGATCAGCAGTTGTTGTCACTCGCTCTTGAATTTGGGGATATGACACCGGCCATAATAAATTCAGAGATTAATGTCCAGGGCCGTATTGATCTTCCTCCCCAAAACCTGATTTCTGTCAACTTCCCACTCGGTGGATATCTGAGAAGCACTAAATTAATTCCCGGAATGCATGTTTCAAAAGGTGAGGTTATTGCGATAATGGAAGATCAAAGTATTGTCCAATTGCAGCAGGATTATTTACAATCTCTTGCAAGACTTCAGCTTGCTACTGCTGAGCTGGATCGCCAGAAGGTACTTTATCAGGCAAGTGCGGGAACTTCCAAAGCATTCCAGCAGGCAGAAGCAGAGTTCAGCTTGCAGTCGATTAATGTCAAGTCGCTCTCTGAAAAATTAAAGCTCATCAGTATTGATCCTGCGAGGTTGTCTACGGCTACGTTAAGTGGACAAGTACCGATTTATTCAACTATCAATGGATTTGTTTCTAAGGTAAACGTGAATACCGGTAAGTATGTCCAAGCCACCGAGACCATCTTCGAGCTTATTGACCCCGATGATATTCATGCGGCATTGACGATATTTGAAAAGGATCTTCCATTTGTGAAGAAAGGCAACAGTGTTACTATTCGTTTCAATGACGATCCTACTAAAACTTATGCTGCTGAGGTTATTCTTGTTAATAGGGATATTGATGAAAACAGAACAGCCATTGCACATTGTCATTTCCGCAACCAACCCCAAAATCTTCTTCCAGGAATGTTTGTAGAGGGTTCAATCGCTTTGAACCATAAAAATGTGAACTCATTACCAGAGGATGCGCTTGTTTTCTTCGGCAATCAGCACTATGCTTTTTTTAAAAAGGGGAAGTCTATGATTGTCATGATCCCAGTTGAAGTTGGGGGCTCCATGAATGGGAAGGTTGAAATTGTTAAAGGCTTGGAGCAGGTACCCAAGGGGTCTCTAGTGCTTAATAACGCCTATAAACTCTTTGGCTTGATCAACAACAGGGGGGAAGAATAGGTTATCTGTAATCTTCCCTAACTGGGTTAAATACATCAATAAGGATGCAGTCAGTGTGGGCAAATGCAGAATGGGGAGTATTTGATGGGATAATTTTTATTACACCCGGTTCGAGTAGGCATGTTTCGTCACCAACATACAATTCCATTTTTCCTTCAATCATTAAAGAGATTTGCTCGTGAGGATGTTGGTGCGGAGGAAGTTTACTTCCTGCTTTGATTGTTAACCAGCCAAGGGTCATATCCTTACCGTGTACATATTTTCCTAAGATTCCTGTTGCAATTTCTTTTGCCTTAATCTCATTTAATGTTATCATACTTAATCTTTTTAGTTGTGATTATTGTTCAAAGTAAGCAACACTAGCTCCAACCCATTCTTTTTCTTCATTATAACGGACACCAATCATTTTCACCTTGCTCAGCCTTGCAAGGTTGGTTGTTAAGGTAGGCCTATCATCGCCATCCTTCCAGATGTACATTAACCTGATTTCAACTTTTGATGCTTCATCAGGCGTTTTTATGCAGCTTGCATAAGTTACTTTTTTTTGGAGTATCCAGTTTTCAGGGTCTTTAATTTTTTTAATGTCATCTGCTTTGACATCAATTACAACCCCTTGCCCTGCAAAAGAAAATAAGGGTTTGAGTACATATTGCTCAAGATCTTTGGGTATGGCTTGAATGTTATTTAGGTATTCCGTTTTTGGAATAAAGGGATGAGATAACATAGGCAAGGTATGCTTAGATATCCTATAGAACCAGTTTGGGTGAGGCACCCACTCTACATCAAGTTCATCTGTTATGTCTACAATCTCTCCGAGGGTTTCTTTCGCAGCATTCAATTCATCCATTATCAGTCTGTTGTATATTCTTTTGATGATGATTTTTCTACCCTCGTTGATATAATACAATTTACTACCTTCTCTGATGAGCTTGGTTATACATACTGTATTGACTCCAAGGTAATCTTTGATGCAAGAGAAATCGATACGTGTTTTTTGTGTTTCTGGTTTTAGTTCAAGCAGAACGACTTCTTCTTTGGCATAATTACCCACAATCACATCACTGAGAAGTTTACGGTATGAGTCATCATTGAGGCCGCTAAAAAATCGATTAAACCCTTTAGGGACCTCTATGTATTTTTCTAGTATTTTTGGATAGTAGGATTGAAATCCAAATAGGGTAGGGAATCCCTGCATCTCGATCAATGCAGGATATATTGAATCATCTTCGCGTTTGCAAATGCCAAAATCAAAAGCAATAAAGTGGGGGAAGTGATTCTGGTTTGGTATTTTTTCGGCTGTGGGGATAGCCGTTTCAGTAAGTCTTGTAAAATTCGGATTTTTTATAAAGTCAATAATGTATTCGCAAGTATCAATCAT
>JBILBU010000070.1:0-5603 GCA_044353505.1 Chitinophagaceae bacterium
TTAGATTCTGACGGCGATGGCATTCCAGATGCAGTTGAAAAAGGGCCAAACGGCGCAACACCAGTTGACACGGATGGCGATGGTATTCCAGATTACAGAGATTTAGATTCTGATGGCGATGGTATTCCAGATTCAGTTGAAAAAGGACCAAACGGAGCAACACCAGTTGACACGGATGGCGATGGTATTCCAGATTACAGAGATTTAGATTCTGATGGCGATGGTATTCCAGATGCAGTAGAGAAAGGACCAAACGGTGCAACACCAGTTGACACGGATGGCGATGGTATTCCAGATTACAGAGATTTAGATTCTGATGGCGATGGTATTCCAGATGCAGTAGAGAAAGGACCAAACGGTGCAACACCAGTTGACACAGATGGTGACGGAACACCAGATTTCCGGGATCTGGACAGCGACAATGATGGCATACCTGATGTAGATGAAGCAGGCGACGATCCCCAGAATCCGATTGATACGGATAAGGATGGGCTTCCTGATTATCGGGATATAGATAGCAATAGTGATGGGATAAATGACAATGAGACATTATTGGTTTCGAAGTCCTCAACCAAGCCCAAACTTCAGTCAGACGGAAGCTTCACAATGAACTATACTATTAAGTTGCGAAATGCGAGGAAAGAGCCTTTGACAAACATTCAAGTTGCGGACGATCTTACACGAGTATTTCCTTCTCCTGTTTTGTTCCAGGTTACGAATGTTGCAGTGAGTGGCGGCTTAAGCAAAACCCTAAACTATAATGGCAGATCTGTCATAGATCTTTTGAGTACCACATCAAGTACCTTGGGCGCCTATGGGCTGGATAGTATTGTGATTGGTTTGAGGATTGAGCCCAACGGTTATACCGGCGTTTTGAATAACATTGCGAATGCTACTGCTACAACCAAATGGGGTTCTGTCAACAGACAATCGATCGATTTGAACAGGTCTGGTGGAAGGATTACAGGCTCTGGAGTTCCAACAAACGATGTATTGCCTGACGCAGGAATTATTATCACAGATATTCTTACACCCGATGGCGATGGTTATAATGATAAATGGATAATTGTTTATCCAAAAACCAAAACAATTGGTGTAACAATATTCAATCGCTGGGGGCAGATTGTTTATGCCAATGCAAATTATCGCAATGACTTTAATGGCACAGGCAGGGGTAATTTCCTTGGAAAAGAGTTGCCTCATGGAACCTATTTCTATCTTGTAGATATAACGGATATGGCGTCTGGGGAGAAACAAGTTAGAAGGGGTTATCTGACTTTGAGAAGGGATCATTAAGCAGAATAAAAAGAAGAACAAGAATGAAAAAGACTCTATCCTTATTTGTACTGGTGATATTTGTGTCAAGTAGTGTTTTTGCCCAGCAAATTCCTCGTTACTCTCAGTACATGTTCAACATGTTAAATATTAATCCTGCATATGCAGGGAATCGAGATGTGACGAACATAAATATGTTAATCAGACGACAGTGGGTCAATTTTCCTGGAGCGCCATTTTCAGGAAGTGCCACGTATGATAAGCGAATAAGTGGTTCAAACAACAGTTTCGGTGGCCAGATTTATTCTGACAGGATTGGTATTGAACAAACAAATGGTATTCAAGGTTTTTATTCTTTTACAGCGCCATTTGAGAATTCCAGTCTTGCTATTGGAACCAGCATTGGCATTTTGAATTATAACATCAATTATGCCAGGTCAAATCCATTTGATGTTGGAGATCCAAATTTACAATTAGCTATTAATGGTTTTTTGCCATCTGCCGGACTGGGCATGCTCTATTCACGAGAACGCTGGTATCTTGGATTTTCTGCACCCGCTTTGTTGAAGACAAAAATCAATTCAAATAATCAATCTGTGATACGTCAGGCACGTGCAGATGGTCATTTTTTCCTTACAGGCGGTTATATAATGCCCATATCTGAAATGTTTACGGTTAAGCCCTCTTTTTTACTCAAAGCAGTATCTGGAGCTCCTATTCAGGCAGATTTGAATGCCAATATTTGGTACGGAGACCTGCTGGGTGCAGGGGTGAGTTATCGCCACAAGGAGTCTTTGGTTGGAATGCTCGAGCTTCAAGTGAGCCCATTGCTGAGAATTGGCTATTCTTATGACCATACCACTTCAAAGCTTATTTTTTACAATAGTGGGACCCACGAAATCATGCTTCGCATGGAATTGGGTGGAAGTATCAAAGCAATCACATCACCAAGATATTATTAAATATGAAATCTACATTCCAAAAAGTTTTATATACTTTGTTGATCCTATCTGTGATGGTTTTCAAGGCAGATGCTCAGATAGCCATGAAGCAATTATTGTCTAAAGGACTAGGGTCGTATAAAAAGCTTCAATTTACAACTGCTGCCAGATTGCTTGAGCAGTATATCAGCAAGATGGACAGTACAGATTTTGAAATAACACGCGATTTGGACAAAGATGATTTGTCTATCATGATCGCAGATTGTTATTGGCGTCAACGTGATTATGTAAAATCAAAGTTTTGGTACAACACTATTCCAGAGTCTTTAGTAGCAGTCAATGAAATTGTTCGTCTACGTAAGGGGGAGTTATTGGCAATGCAAGAGAATTATGGATTGGCGGCACAATATTTAGCATCTGTGCGTGGTTATACCCCCAAGGCAAGTGGTTATGCCCATGTAGCAAGGATGAGCAGAGACTCGGGAGATTGGAAATTAGCTTATTTAAGGATGAACTCAAAGGAGTATAGAGAGTTTTCGCCCTTGCTTATAGAGAATAGGCTTTATTGGAGTACGAATGAACGAAAGACTGAGTTTTTGCCGAAGTTTTTTGGATGGGACGGTTTCAGGTATGCGCATGTACTGCATTTGAATGATACCTCCTACGCACCAATTACCTCAATGCCCCAAAAATATACATTGGAAACCCCTGCTTTGAAGAGTGCTTTGGCTTCAACTTTGGCAAAACATTTTGCGGGATCCGATAATAGTTTGCTTTCTCTTCCGAAAGTATTTTCTTCAAAAAAGATGCAGAATCGGAAGTATGTTTTGAAAGAAGCCGAATCTCTAGGCGGGGTAAAGAAAATGAAGTACAATGTTGCCCACACCTCATACAGTGCGGTAACTAACAAAATCTACCTTAGTGTAAACAGTCCACAACCAGTTGGACAAGAAAAAGTGAGATTGTTGACTATCATGGAAGGGGATTTTGATAAGGAGGATGTGACCAATAAAAAAATCCTAAACCTAGGTTTAAATGGCTACTCTACCATGCATCCAGCCATACATCCTAATGGCAACTTATTGGTTTTCAGCGCCGACTTCCCAGGTGGGCGCGGGGGGTACGATTTGTACTATACGGTTAAGGATGAAGCAGGAACTTGGTCGCTTCCAATTGCACTCACTGCGATAAATACCATTGGTAATGAGGTTTTTGCCCGATTCAGTGAAAGCGGTGATCTTTATTTTAGCTCTGATGGTATGGTTGGTGTAGGAGGATTGGATATTTATCGTGCATTGATTGATGTTAATCTTGCTAAAACTACCATAGAGCATTTGCCAATACCGGTAAATTCCCCTTACGATGATTTTGGCTGGACAGAGACTGCCGATATGTCTATAGGTTACTTTACCAGCGATCGATATGGATCAGATGATATTTTTTCATTTGAGTTTAAGCCATTGAATGTAAAGTTATCTGGTTCGGCATTAAAAAATATTGATGGATTGAGGACTGCTGGGGTGAAAGTGACCCTATTAGAAATTATGGAAGATGGAAAAGAGGTGGTTGTTAAGGTTGATACGACCGATAATGTTGGAAACTATAGTTTTTATGTGAGGCCTAATCGGCAATACAAGCTTCTTTATGAATATGATGGATATTCTGAAGGAGTTCAAACTGTCTCTACATCTGTTGGAAAGGCTATCGATATGGATATTGTTTCTGTTGGCAAGCCAAGGGCTAAACCTGGTGAAGCGGATAGCAAAATTGCAAGGCTTGAAACGAATAATATTTACGCCGGTAATCAAAATGCCATTATTGATCAAGGAGTCCAAAGACCCGATCTTGAAAACTGGATAAAAGGGGCATTGATGACATATATTGTTCACCATGATTTTGACAAGGTCACTATAATAAAAAAGGATCAACATATTATTAAGGATGTTCAAAAACTCCTTAAAGCTAATCCGGGATACTCTTTGAGGGTTGTTTCCGCTACAGACTGTATGGGTTCAGAAGAGTATAACAACATCCTATCCCAGAATCGATCTGAATTTGTGGGCTCACTTTTTGTTCGAAAAGTTCGGAATTCTATAAGCAAATATTGGGTGGGCAAACGACAGTTGCTAATACCTTGTGATACTTATGAGTTCAATGTAGCAAGGCAGCTGGAGAATAGATATTCATATTTAATCGTAGTTAAAAACGACTAAGTTTTCTTTAAAAATCAATTCCTTTTTTGCTTTTTCCATTTATTCTTTTTGCCAATATCAGATTAGATTTAAGAGCAATAGAATAACATCCATATTGCTTGTCGCAATCTTTAAACGTATATATATTAATCTTCACTATTCATTTATCACACGTATCAATTTTGCTACATGTTTACTATTTCTTATGTACATGCGAAAAAATACTATTTCTTTGCTTGGTTGAGTTAATTCCAAATGAATCGCTGCCCTCAAATTCTCTATCAACTGATTCGTATTCGCTCCTTTAGGACTACCAAACCCAAACTTTGGTCAATCTTCACAGATTGACCGTTTTTGTTTTCTTCCTGAACATGTACCCGATATGTTTAAAGATTTAGTATTATTGTTTGACCTGAAAAGGATTAAATATGAAGAGATATTTTATAGTGTCTATTCGTCTCGTTTTATCTATTGTACTTATCCTTTCTTTCCTGACGGGATTTGCACATTCGTATAGCCTAACTCAGTTCATCGATACCACCAAGATCAAAGTATTCATTTTAGCCGGGCAGTCTAACGCTGTTGGCTACAATGATTTTAAAGAATATGCCGGCGATTCTAATGCGTTACTTCAACATATCGCTGCATTGCGTCATGTCAGATTCTGGCCTGGGAGTAATTCACGCAAAGAATTACAGAACAAATGGAATGCACTTCATATAGGCGCCTCTGACATTTCTTCAGATGATCCATTTAAGCAGAGCTTTGGTCCCGAGATCGGAATGGCAATGACCTTGGCCAATGCATTGCCTGATGAAAAAATAGCGATTATCAAATTTGCAGCCGGCGGAACAGGGATTGCAAGAAGTGAAGACTATTTCAACTATATTCCTGCACTCAATGGATTTGATGATAAAGGAGTGAACTGGCATCCGCCATCTGATAACAAGCAATCAGGGTCCTTATATCTAGCCCTGATTGATAATATCAAAAAAGCGCTGGCAAGTTTAGAAAATGCAAATCAGCAGTATGAGATCTGTGGCTTCTTATGGATGCAGGGAGAACATGAGTCAGGGATAAGTAAAAAGATGGCTGAAGATTATGGCTCATTACTTTCAACTTTTCGCATGGCTGTCAGAAAAGACTTGAATTTAAAAAAACTTCCTTTTGTCGTGGGGGAGATCAATTCTCATAC
>JBILBU010000012.1:0-58397 GCA_044353505.1 Chitinophagaceae bacterium
ACCAAGCAACGCAACGGAACTATCTCCCTTCCCCAACAAGGAATACATGGACGAGGCTCCTGTGTAGGAATATCCTGCCAAAGCATCCGACATGGATTGCCAATGATCAATAGACTTTAATGTCATTTATCGATGTGAGGGGTTGCTCATGTCTAACAATCGATAAGGATAGATGGCCATGAGGTGAGAATAATGCCTATGTGAAGAAGTGAGCTCAGCGTCCTTCCCTACCATAAATCCATGTTCATTTGAATGAAGCGGCGTTAAGGCTTGCAACACCTTACTCCACCTGTCTTTGTCATCATCATTCAATCCAAGCAGCTGATTCACCTCCATAAGGGTCTCTAACCCCCATATCAAACCGGCCAATGAATAATGAGCATCTTCAACATCTGCATATTCTGGTGAATGTGATTTTACAAGATGAAGAACACCTTTATGATCAGCATGCAACAAATGCAACAGATAGTTCACTGATTTCTTCAAGAGGGGATATATCTTTTCTTTCAATTCAACTTTATCCCCGGAATATTGATAGTACTTATAATAATATAGCATGACCCACAATAAATTGCCTGGCTCAAACTGTCCATTTTTCAAATTATGTTCACTCAACGGAGACCATAAGTCATAACTTGAAACTCTCCCAATAGCAGCAGCATCTCCTCGCCATTGCACTGGTACATTGTTGATTAATTGCTGTTTATTTTTATTGAGCAAATCAAACAATGGCCTGGTGAGTTCAAGTTGATTGGCTGTAAATAGTGGCGAATAGGTAAGCTGTGTATTTAAGTTCCACCAGATTCCAGGCCATGGTGTTTTACTTGTAAACCACGGGCCCATCAAATCAATCATCGGCATATTCTTTCTCGTTGCTGATCCGAGTTTATAGATCTGCAGCCAATAGTAAGATTCAATCCGCTTATCGGGGATAGAAATAAAACTGCGCTGAAAAAAATTATTCCACCATACTTTGTGAGCATCAACAGCCACATCCAGAGGCTTCGATTGAAATCTTCTTATTGCAGCAAATGCTTCTGGTATTGCCTTGCCTTTTAGGCTATCGCTATATCCAACCGCAATATCAATAATGTGCTTTTTGCCGGAGAGTGCATGCCGCCAAACAGTAGCATACTCTCCTTTTGAATATAGAGATTGATAACAAATGCCATGTCCGGCAGAATCTGTTAATTTGCTATCGGGGCTATGCTGATAAGCAAAGCTTTTGGCGTCTGTAGACAAATAAGCAAGTCTAGGACTAACACTTTTTTCAGTAACCCACTCACAAATGAGCTTTTCTGTTCCAGTAATATCTGTCGCCTCGATGTGAATGATGTCTTCCCCTGACGGAACGAAAAAATATAAGTTTACCCTGCCCTTACTGGTTAGAACTTCTCCCTTTACTTCAGCATTGTAAATATCAAGATAGATGGAGGAGGATAATATCTCACCGCTTGTGCGTATCATCATCTTTCCTAGAGGCAGACGAGGATGTGAAACCAATTGTTCTGCAAATAGGCTATCTGGGTAGTGTTGGCGTTGATCTGTAACATCTGACCGACCAATATCAAACCTAAGTGCGCTTGCCCCTTCTCTATACATATTGACACCAAGGCGTCCGTTTCCAGCAATAATGCCATCATAATAACCAGTACCTAAACTATCCCAATACAAGCTATTGTGATGCATATACGCAGCCCACTCTGTTTTATCGATCGGTTGTCCTGAAACAAATACACAGCCTATCAGACCAATTACGGTAAGCAGTTTTTTCATCCCAGTAATGTTAACGATACTTCACGATATAAATCGAGCTATTCATTCACGGTTGTATTTTTGACGGGTACTGCCTTTTCCCATTCGCTTCTAATAAGCTTAGTTGATGATGGCGCAATCTGATCTCCATTGTTACCATTGTATAAGCGGCCATTCTTCATGACATATTTAATGGCATTGGAATTGCGAATATTGTCTAATGGATTTTTATCCAATATAATAAGATCTGCAAGTTTTCCGGCTTCGATGGAACCCAAGTCCTTATCAAGTCCAAGTCCCTCTGCCCCCTGAATAGTAGCAACTTTCAACGCATCGATATTTCTCATGCCTCCAATTTGCATAGCCCACAACTCCCAATGAAAACCAAGCCCCTGCAACTGTCCATGTGAGCCAATGCCTGCAAGTCCGCCCTGCTCAACAATCGACTTCATGCTCTTGGCATGTTTTTGAAACACATGCTCTTCAGGAAGAAACCAAGTTTCCCTTCTCCTTGATTTACCAGCAAGCTCTTCATACGGCGTGAAAAACTGAAGCTTTTTGTCGCCGTATGGATTTTCATTTTCATAAAAATAATTTTCAGCCCATGGGCCTCCATAAGAAACGAGCAAGGTGGGCGTGACAATCATTTTTGCGTCTGCGATCGTCTTTGTCAAATCGTTGTACAAAGGGAAAATTGGAATGGCGTGTTCATGACCAGGGTATCCATCTAAGAGATTGGTAACATTCAACTTATAATCCAATCCGCCTTCGGTTGTTGGCATAAGCTTCTGATTCTTTGCGGCATTGATAATCCATTGTCTGGCCTGTCTGTTGCCTGTCAAATACATTTTGATGTATTGTGTATTATAATACTTGCTGTATTGCTTCAAGATATTCTCTGCTTGTGTTGAATCTTTTAAATTATAAGACCAATACCCTACACCAGGACCCGTTGAATAAACGCGAGGGCCAACCATCTGTCCAGCTTCAACCATATCAGCATAGGTTAACACATCAGTAGTAGCGGTTTGAGGATCGCGGGTTGTAGTTACTCCATAGGCAAGGTTTGCCGCGTAAATCCAAACCTGGTTTTTGTGAATTCCCCAGCTTGGCCACATGTGTGCATGTACATCAACAAATCCAGGAATAATCGTTTTGCCACTCACATCAATAATTTTCGTGTTTGCTGGAGCCTTGATATTTTTTCCTACTGATTTAATTCTATTGTTTACAATAAGCACATCCCCATTCCCAATCACCTCGTCACCTTTCATAGTGATGATGCGCGCACCCCTCAATAAAATGGAGGATTGAGGAATATCTTTTTTGTAATATACTTTCACCCAAGTTTCTGTAGGCAGATATTTAGGATCGTCTTTCTTCGCGTCCGCTTTTTTTGTGGTATCTGATTTGGCTTTATGCTCAGCTTCCTTGATTGCAACTTTTAAACTATCCTCAAATGCTTGGGCGCTATTTAGGTTGTAGACAAAATGTGCAGCGCCAAGGCTATAATGAATCTTATTTCCGTCGGCAGACCAATAAGGAAATTCGCCACCGATCTCAGTTAATTTTTTACTTGGAAACTCTGCACTTTCTGCATCAGCAACAGAAATAGAAATTGTCTTGCCAGTGGATGGTATGGTTACTGAATAGATATTGTTATTAACCTTTGCAATGGCTTTTTCTCCTTTGGGAGAAAGCCAGATCTCACTTGCACTTGAAGGAGGATTATTTTCTTTAGCGTCTTCCTCACCAAATGTTTCTGGAACAATGCAGGCGTCTTCAACAGCCGGCTTTCCTTTGTGCATTGGAATAGATCCATAGGTAGTGATGCCGGTGATCTTAGCATGTGTACGTTGATCACCTCCATCCCAGTTGATCGATACTAATGAACCGCGGGCGTTCAAATAAATGCGTTCGTCATTAACTGAAAAATGCGGATTGTACCGACCATTGGCCTTATCAATCAGTTTTATATCGCGGCTTGAAATATCTATCCAGCTGAGATTGTCCTCGGCATCATCATAACCAGGATCAAATGCATCTTTAAATTTTTGTAATGGCGATTCAATAAAAATAATTTTATCTCCTTTCAACGTGAATCGTGGAGTTTGATAAAGTCCAACTGTTTTCGTAATTGTTTTTAAACCGGTTCCTTCAGGAGAAATAAGATGAAGATGTCCGCCATTTGCATCCCATGTAGAGAATACAATCAACTTTCCATCAGGGCTCCACGCAGGTTGGGCTTCTGTAAACTGATTTGAAGTAAGTCTCCTTGGCTCGCCCGCTGGATAGTCCATCACATATAACCTGTTGAGGGAGGTGAAGACCAGTTGTTTGCCATCCGGTGAAGGAACAGCATCACGGATCTGACTAGACAATACATCCGAAGTGTCTTTTATTGGATATTTAAAGAATACTTCAGGACCTAACTCCAATTTGCCATCCACTGCATAAGGAATCACTGAAGAGTTACCGTTGGAAATATCAATCTTGTTAATCTTTCCTCCGTAAGAGGCCAATAAATATTTACTATCTGGAGTAAACGCCATGGCAGGCAACACGCCTGCTACAGCAATAGACTCCTGATCATCACGCTGTACTGGATATGCCAACCATTTCTCGTTGCCACTGCTTAATTCGCGAATGATTAGCCCCGTCTTATCTTCAAACCTTGTTCCATATACCATCCACTTGCCATCTTTTGAAAGCACTGGGGTAAATGCAGAGCCATAGCGGGAGGTCAGTTTTGTCGTACGCCCAGTTTGACGATCATAGCTTCCAATCTCATATTGAGGAAGCTGTGCATTATAATTCCATGAACCGGTTCTAAAAGAATAGTAGATAAATCGCCCATCATGACTTACTGCTGGGTCGATGGTCTTCAGTTGCGCAGGCTCATCAATGAGCTGCGTTCCGGATCCTCCATCTTTGTGGATCATGTGTAACTTATTAATTCGACGCCCTTTAGAGTACACGATGTAATTGCCATCAGGAGTCCAATCCGCCGAAGTAAAGTTTTGGTTGATTTCTTTGGTCAGCTGAATGGTATCTTTCTTTTCCGTATCGATATACCAGAGGTTTTCCGCACCACTTTTGTCTGAAACAAAAAGAATTTTTTTCCCATCCGGACTAAACCTAGGATGTTGATCAAAGGCAAGTCCTTGGGTAAGCTGACTCGCTTTACCCCCTTCATAAGGCACACTGTACAAATCCCCCATCATATCAAAAATGATCGTTTTGCCATCCGGACTGATATCTAGGGAGGTCCATGTTCCCTCATTGGTTTTAAGATTAAACATCCGATTGGCTTTCAACGGAAGATCTTTGTACCGAGTGAAAGAGCTATCGGTTTGGGCATTGGAATGCATAACAGATAAGCAAAATGCAATAAAAAGAAAAGAGGTTGAAAGTAGTTTCATATGAAGAATGATTAGTGTATTGACGAAAGAAATTTTGTTGTTGAAATTAATGAAGGATATTTAATATAAAGCATTTAGCCAAGTTTAACTGCTGAATTGTCTATTGATTTAACAAGTAGAAGGGTTTTTTGATTTGATTTTCGTAACATTGAACTGAGTGAAAAACGCTCAACAACTAAACCTTAAAAATAGCAACTTGTTCAATAGCGTTCAAGTGGCTTTACATATAAATGTCATGCGATTATACAAACGAGCTGCAAAATATCTTGTCAAAGGTATTGTCGCACTACAAATTTTATTGTTAGGCTGCGATTTCAAGGGAAATGGTGTCAGGGAATCAGCGCCCAATATTATCGTCTTTTTAGTAGATGACATGGGCTGGCAGGACACTTCTATCCCTTTTGGGGAAGAAGAAAGCCTTTTGAACAAGAAGTTCAATACGCCGAATATGGTTCGTCTGGCTTCAGGCGGCATGAAGTTTTCCCAAGCCTATGCATATGCTGTATGCTCACCATCTCGCACAAGCCTGATGACAGGCATGAATGCAGCGAGGCATGGCGTAACCAACTGGACGCTACGTAAAAATCTGACAGTAGATGCCGTAGATGAAGTGTTGGAGTTCCCGAGATGGAATCTTAACGGCTTACAGCCAGAGGGAGTTGATACAATTCCACAGACAATATCTGCTACGACGCTCCCGCAAATACTGAAACAACATGGTTACTTTACCATTCACTGCGGCAAAGCACATTGGGGTGCGGAGGAAACCCCAGGGTCAAATCCCTTGAATCTGGGATTTGATGTGAACATTGGTGGACATAGTGCAGGCGGACCTGGGAGTTATCTTGGAAGAAATAATTTTAGCGCTGCTTTCAGAAATGGAGATCGAATATGGGACCTGCCGGGTCTTGAAAAATACCATGGAAAAGATATTCACCTCACGGATGCACTTACACTTGAGGCTAAAACTGCAATGGACAGTGCGATAAAATCCAATAAGCCTTTTTACTTGTATATGTCTCATTATGCAGTACATGTTCCTTTAGAACCACACCAACCTTTTTATCAGAAGTATAAAAATTTGGGCATGAAAGAGCCTGAAGCAAGGTATGCAGCGATGATTGAAGGTATGGACAACAGCCTTGGCCAACTTATGGATTACCTTGACAAAAAAGGGATTGCGGACAATACGGTGATCCTTTTTATGTCAGACAATGGCGGACTGAGTGTTCATGAAAGAGGAGGTCTTCCCAATACCCACAATCTACCACTTAGGAGTGGCAAAGGTTCGGCTTATGAAGGAGGAATACGCGTTCCCATGCTGGTCAAATGGCCAGGGAAAGTGCAGCAAAATTCAGTATGTAGCAAGTATATTATCATTGAAGATTATTTCCCATCACTGCTTGAAATTGCCGGGATAAAGCAGTACAAAACAATGCAGCAAATTGATGGACAAAGCTTCCTGCCACTACTTAAACAGTCTGATGTCCGAAAAGATCAACGAGATTTAATCTGGCACTTCCCCAACAACTGGGGGCCTTCAGGTCCGGGTATTGGAGCAACAAGTACCATACGCAGCAACGACTGGAAACTGATCTATTGGTATAAAGACCAGCAGTTTGAACTATACAATATAAAAGAGGATATTGGCGAACTCAATAACCTTGCTGAATCTCATCCTGAGAAAGTGAAAGAGCTGGCAATAAAACTAGGTGATCATCTGCGTAAGGTTGAAGCATTCAGACCAACACATAAACAAACCGGGGATCCAGCTCCATGGCCAGACCATGCAATACGTTAATTTCTTAATTTAGAAAAAATTAGGCTTAATTCTCTCATATAATTTGATGGATCTGTTGCAATTTTGCACTACCATTGCTCTCTACAAAACATCAAACAAGTCGTTGTCACATGAAAAAATTGTTAATCATAATTTCTACTGTCTTTTCTCTGACAGCTTGTACAAATAACCAGAAGTCTGAATATCTTCCTGCCCAAGAAAACATGGACAACATGAAAGCAGAAAATAAATACACCCCTGAAATGGTAACAAACAAAACAGACTTTATTTGTGGGATGCCTACAACAGCAGGAATTAGCGATACAGCCCATTATAAAGGAGATGCCTACGGGTTCTGCTCAGCAGAGTGTAAAGCAGAATTTCAAATCGATCCATCAAAATACCTTACTAAAAAGTAATCCAAAAAATATACCTATGTCAGCAGTAAAAGCTTATGCAGCCGTCAATAGCAGTTCACCCCTGGTCCCATTGCAAATTCAACGCAGGTCACTGAAAGAACATGATGTTCAAGTAGAAATTCTGTATTGTGGTGTATGCCATAGCGATATTCACACCGCCAGAGATGAGTGGGGTGGGGCAGTCTACCCGCTTGTACCAGGACACGAAATTGTAGGAATCGTTAAAGCAATTGGATCTTCGGTAACTCACTTTACAATTGGACAAACTGTTGGGGTGGGCGTTATGGTTGATAGTTGTAGGGTATGCAAAAATTGCAATAACGACTATGAACAATATTGCGAAGAGGGTATGACCGGTACCTACAATGCCCTGGAAAGAGATGGCTCAGGCAACAGAACCATGGGAGGATATTCCGCAGAGATAGTAACAGATGAAAAATATGTGCTTAGGGTAGATGCTACAGAAAACCTAGCTGGAGTAGCTCCGCTTCTTTGTGCAGGTATCACTACATATTCACCATTGAAATTTGCGGACGTAAAGCCAGGAACGAAAGTGGCAGTTGTTGGACTTGGCGGACTTGGTCATATGGCAGTGAAGTTTGCTGTTGCGTTTGGAGCAGAAGTAACTGTAATCAGTACTTCACCATCCAAAGTGGCTGAAGCAAGTAAGCTGGGGGCGCATCACTTCATTCTTGCAAAGGACCCTGCTGCATTACAAGCTCATGCATCATCTTTTGATGTTGTGCTAGATGCCATCTCTGCAGATCACGATTACACACAGTACCTCAATCTATTGGCATTAAATGGAAAACTTTTGGTAGTTGGACTTCCAGAGCATCAGCCAAAAGTGTCGCCTTTTGCGCTGGTTAAAAATAGGAGGAGCATTATTGGTTCAATGATTGGAGGAATAAAGGAAACTCAGGAAATGCTTGACTTCTGCAATGAAAAAAATATCTATGCAGAAATAGAAACCATACCCGTTTCTTACATCAACGATGCTTATGCGAGGATGATTAAAGGTGACATTAAATATAGATTTGTAATTGATATGTCTACGCTATAATATCAATATAATCAATTCGAAAGAGAATCTTTTCTAGTCAACTTTACTCAATTTATCTAACTCTCCTTTGAGCAGATGAACCGGCACAACACCGGACTGCCTCCACTTAATATTTCCATGCTGAAATATCATGAGGGTAGGAACACCTTGAACCTGATAATGCTGAGCGATAGAAGGATTTTTATCTACATCTATCTTTAGTATAATAGCCTTGCTTCCAACTGCATCTTTTAGTTCCTTAAGCATGGGAGCCATCGTCTTGCAAGGTCCGCACCACTCAGCAAAAAAATCTACCAGCACCGGCTTTTGTCCGCCTATAATTTCTCCAAACGTGGAACTAGCTGCCATACTTATTTTGTTTTTTAAATAACCCAAAAAATAACGAGCCCATCATTGCAAAATATAAGGTACTATTGATTGGGCTTGATGTGATTTTGCACGTACCCGTTAAGCACCCTACATATTTCCAGTAGATAAAACCTGAAAGTCCACCAACAACCGCACCTATAATATACAGTATATATTTTTTCATGCTTCTTTTTTTGAACATGTATTGCCACCAAATATCGTATACAAAGGACAGAAGCTAATGAAACTTGTTGCAATAAATACGAAAGCTAGAACAAGCAACGCAACTCCTGCTAGGCCAGTTACTATCTTGGCCATAAACAATCCAATAAATAGTACTGCTATAATCAACCGGATGATCTTATCAGTTTTCCCCATATTTTTTTTCATAATCATGATTTTGATAGGTCAAATATAAAATGTTGATTCCGTTGCAAGTATGACTTTTGTCACATTCCCCTAGTAAAAGTTGGTTTTTTAATAAAATAATAATTTGATAGCATTGTTTATCTATCGTAATTTTGCGATAGAGAAGTTTTTTATTTCACCATCATTAATACCCCAATCACTATGAAAGATGAAAATGCACTGAAAGATTTAGTGAAACAGAAATATAGCGAGATTGCATTGCAGGACAAAGCAACCAATCAATCATCCTGCTGTGGAGCAGGTGGATGCAGCACAGAGGTATATAATATAATGAGTGATGACTACTCAACACTCGAAGGGTATAACCCCGATGCTGATTTAGGCTTGGGGTGTGGCCTTCCTACCGAATTTGCACAAATCAAGGAGGGAGATGTTGTAATAGATCTTGGGTCTGGTGCAGGAAACGATTGTTTTGTAGCCAGAAAGCAAACCGGCGATAAGGGAAAAGTAATTGGAATAGACTTCACGCCTGCCATGATTGAGAAGGCAAGAGCCAACGCTGAAAAACTCAAATTCAATAACGTTGAATTCAGACAAGGTGACATTGAGCAGATGCCTGTGTCTGCAAATACAGCGGATGTTGTCATAAGCAACTGTGTATTAAATTTGGTGCCAAATAAAGATGCGGTGATTAAAGATATTTTTAGGGTCCTAAAACCAGGTGGTCACTTTTGCATCTCTGATGTTGTGCTGACAGGAAGCTTACCCGAAAAAATCAGAAATGCTGCAGAGATGTATGCTGGATGTGTATCAGGAGCAATTCAAAAAGAAGTTTATCTTGAACTGATTGAGATTAATGGTTTTGCAAACATCATCATTCAAAAAGATAAAGCCATTGTTTTGCCAGATGATATTCTTTCCAACTACCTAAGTCCACAAGAAATTGCAACATTCAGGGCCAGTGGCGCAGGCATCAATTCAATTACCGTATATGCAGAAAAACCATCTGCAGATTGTAAGCCTGGTGGGGGCTGCTGCTAAATTGGATAATCTATGTACATCTGTTTATTAAGAGATGAGACAAAAGCTCAAGCTTGGTTTTCATCTATAGTAATTTATTATCTACATTTGAAGCCAATTTTATCCTCAGCCCATGAAAAGATCAGTGATTACAGGTACCGGTAGCTTTATTCCACCAAAGGTTAAAGCCAATCGCGATTTTATAACAAACGATTTCTACGGAGAGCAGCACGATAAAATACAAACTCCGCCTCAGGAAATAGTTGACAAGTTCAAGGCTATCACGGGTATTGAGGAAAGAAGATATGCAGATACTGAAATGCGTGCTTCTGATATGGCGTTTTTTGCTGCGCGTGAAGCCATTGAGATGAGTGGTATTGATCCTGAAACCATAGATCAAATTATTGTTGCCCACAACTTTGGCGACGTGCTCAATAATACAATCCAAAGCGATGCGATCCCTTCTTTAGCAAGCAGGGTTAAACACGAGTTAGGTATTAAAAGTCCGGCCTGCATAGCCTACGATCTTCTATTTGGCTGTCC
Organism: Chitinophagaceae bacterium; assembly: GCA_044353505.1. Taxonomy (GTDB): domain Bacteria; phylum Bacteroidota; class Bacteroidia; order Chitinophagales; family Chitinophagaceae; genus Pollutibacter. The sequence continues at coordinate 10,720 of JBILBU010000012.1, forward strand.
GGGTTGGGTTCAGGGTCTAATCCATGCAGATGCATTTTTCAAAGCTGGCATAGCAAAAAAGGCATTGATCATAGGAACAGAAACCCTGTCTCGGGTGATTGATCCATTTGACCGTGACAGCATGATTTTTTCTGACGGAGCAGGCGCTTGTATCCTTGAGTATAAAGAAACAGGAGAGGAAGGAAGTGGGATAATGGGAGCAAGCGTTCAATCCCATTGCTCAGATGAGGCATATTACATCAATATGGATAGCTCCTATTTGCCCGATAGCGACCCCAGCATTCGATATATCAAAATGAAAGGAAGGAAGGTCTACGAATACGCAGTTAGGCATGTTCCTCCGGCAATGAAAGACTGTTTAGATAAAAGTGGTATCGATATCGATTCACTTAAAAAAGTATTCATCCATCAAGCCAATGAAAAAATGGATGAAGCAATGATCAATAAGTTGTACAAGCTGTATGATAAAACACCACCAAAGGATGTGATGCCGATGTCCATCCATTTACTTGGAAACAGCTCAGTAGCAACCATTCCTACCTTATTGGATTTGGTATTAAGAGGAAAAAAGGAAGGGCATGAACTGCAGCCTGGAGATATTGTACTATTTGCTTCTGTGGGAGCCGGAATGAATATCAATGCTGTCTCCTATAGAATTTAATGCTTTAGCTTCCAATTCACTCGTTTAAAAACAATGGTTGAGTAATTGTCTCGCTCATACAAGACTCCTATGCTGCGTTTTTTAATCATTACCAGATCACTATAGGCCGTCCAGTCTTGTTTCTTTTTCTCATCATTCTTGTCGATAAGTATTGTGGTTACCCAGCTCGCCCCTTCATCATCACTTATACGAACTGTTAGGTTATTTCTATACTGCACATCAGCTGCATTACTCAAGGCAACAATTGCTTTCCCATGCTTATACCCCAATGTAAGAATAGAACCTTGACAAACAGGGTCAGGAAGTGATGAATCAAAATAAGCAGTATCCCAACTTGCTCCCCCGTCTTTTGAGTAAGCAAGAATTCTGCTTCTGATATCTCCGCGTTGATTTCTAATGCTCATCATCATCCGATCATTGGACAGTTCAGCGGCAATTGCTTCATTAGAGCCAGGGATATCAACTGATGCAGAGAGCTTGAATGTTTTACCATGATCGTCGGTATAAAAACCATGCGCATTATAATCTCTAAATTGATCTTTAGGTTGACCGGACGAATGATTGGCAGCAACGAATATTCGGCCCTTGTACTTACCATTCTGGAACTGCATCGCATGCCCCGGTGTTAATGCATAGCTCCTCCAATCTTCCTTGAATGCATAAGTTGGATGAATTCCCGGCTGATTTGGCCGATGAACTTGTGCTGTAATATTTATAGGCAAAGACCAGCTTTCTCCAAGATCAACTGACCTGACGTACCACACTTCTCGAATTCCTTTTCCCTCACGCATTTCCCATTCATGATTATTGCCGGTATTATAAAAAAGATAGACCACCCCCTTGGGATAGCTGGGATCTAGCAGGTCAACGACAGGCGCAGGATTACCGGCCTGAAGAGAATCGTTATTCACAATGGTTTGCATATCAGACCAGCTCGACCCATTATCGATACTGCGCTTCATAACTAAATTGATATCTCCATAATCACCACTGCCATTGACTCTGCCCTCGGCAAAAGCAAAAAGCTGACCCGGTGGCAAAGATACAATTGCTGGTATGCGAAAACTTTTATGTCCCTCTTCCCCACCAACAAAAACAGAAACAGGTTGGCCTTGCACTAGCAAACAAGACAAAAAAGAAAAAACTGAAAGTAGTAGTATGGATTTCATTGCTCAAGCTAATTAAATCGAATGTATGAAAATGATAAATACAATGAAGACACAAATTCCCTTCTTCATAAAAATAATCGCTCATTTTTTTTTACATTGCAATATGCCAACTTTCATCATTAGCTTGCTCTTCCTATTAGTTTCAATAGGCTGTCTCTCACAAACAGAAACATCAATCCCAAAAGCATATGACATTTATAAGACTACCAAGGCGCCAACAATTGACGGAAAAATTGGAAAGGGAGAATGGAAAAATGCAAAATGGACAAATGAGTTTGTTGACATATCAGATTCGATTAACCCAATCCCAAAATTCAAGACCAAATGCAAGATGTTATGGGATGACCAATACTTATACATCGCTGCATATCTTGAGGAGCCCGACCTTTGGGCTAATCTAAAAAATCATGATGATATCATCTTTAACGATAACGATTTTGAAGTATTCATAGATCCGGGAAATGATGCTTCCAACTATTTTGAGATTGAGATCAATGCATTAGGGACGGTAATGGACCTGTTCATGCACAAGACCTACAAGAGAGGTGGCCCATTGGATATGAAATGGCGTAGCGAAGGAATGAAATCAGCCATCTACTTAAATGGCACACTAAACGACAATACAGATAAGGATAAGTATTGGACAATTGAAATGGCTATCCCTTATAGTTCCCTTGAGAAACCAAACAGAATCAGTCAGCCTTCAGTTGGATCTACGTGGAGAATAAATTTCTCAAGAGTGCAGTGGCAAACCATACCATCAGGCTCCACCTATATTAAGAAAAAAACACAAGAAGGAAAAAGATTGCCTGAATCCAATTGGGTTTGGACGCCACAAGGAAGAATAGATATGCATATCCCTGAAAAATGGGGGTACCTCAACTTTAAAGACCACAAAAAATAATATATGTCACAGAGAAGAGGATTTATAAAAAAAGGATTGTTGGCTGCTGCATCCCCATTAATTTCAGCAAGCCTAATCGCAAAACCTGAACAGCAAGTCATAAAAGCAAAAAACCAACATTGGATCTGGATTAATCCCAACCCAAAAGAAGATCCGGTAGCAATAAAAAAACAATACAAGGCATTTAAGGAAGCAGGAATTGGAGGAATACTTTTTGAAGCGGATAGTGAGAAACATTTCCGTGAAGCAAAAAAACTTGGACTTGAAGCCCATCGCTGGAACTGGACCATGAACAGAGGAGATAAAAACTTACTCCAAGATCATCCAGACTGGTATGCCATTTCAAGAGATGGAAAATCTTGTGCCACACACCCTCCTTATGTGGGCTATTATCGTTGGCTATGCCCTTCAAAACCAGAGGTACTTGAATTTCTCATGGCGGAGGCAGATCAAATCTTATCAAAAGATTATGTTGATGGGCTACACCTAGACTACATCAGGTTCTGCGACGTAGTTCTTCCACTAAACCTATGGAAACAATACAATGTTGATCAACGCACAGAATTGCCGGAATATGATTTCTGTTACTGTGAAACATGCAGGTCAACATTCAAAGCCCAAACTGGAAAAGATCCACTTGACTTTAAATTCCCTGATGAAGCACTTTCTTGGAGGCTATTCAGGTATGAGGCAATCAACAGGGTTGTTAACCAACTGGCAACAGTTGCAAAAAAACATAACAAATGGATTACTGCTGCGGTTTTCCCTACCCCTGAAGTAGCCAGAAGAAATGTTCGTCAAGATTGGACCAATTGGAACCTGAATGCAGTCTTCCCAATGATTTATCATGGATTCTATCAAGAAGATGTTCAGTGGATAGGTGATGCAGTAAAAGAAGGGGTGCATTTCCTGAATGGCAAATTCCCAATTTACGCAGGGCTATTTATTCCTGATTTTAACAACAATATGGAAGACCTTGAAAAAGGTATTCGGAATGCGATGAATCATGGAGCCGCAGGTATTGCAATTTTCGGGAGTCCTTCTCCTGAGGTGCTTAATGTATTAAAAAGTACGCTTTAACCACCCCCCTGCCCCCCCTAAAAAAATAGATTGACGCAGGTCATTGGTTTTGTCAACAATAAAATTTAGGTTTGTCTAAATTTTATTGTTTGCCATGCTAAAGTATACTGTGAGTGAAGAGAATTATATCAAAGCCATTTTTCATCTTCAAAAAGAGACCGCCCAGGTATCCACGATGGAATTGGCTGGTGCCCTCAAGACAAAGCCTGCTTCGATTACTGATATGATGAAAAAATTGAAGCTGAAAAAATTGCTCAACTACAAGCCCTACTATGGTTTTAGACTGAGTGCTGAAGGAAATAGGGTGGCACTTGGCATTATACGCAGACACCGCCTCTGGGAATTTTTTCTAGCTGAAAAACTCAAATTCAAATGCGACGAGGTGCATGAAATAGCTGAACAACTTGAACATGTTGCCGGCAAAAAACTAACGGATAAACTCGATGCATATTTAGGACATCCTAAATTTGATCCGCATGGAGATCCTATCCCAGATAAATTTGGAAACATGAGCCATGAAAAGAACAACTGAAGGCTACTCCTCACTAAGTGAGGTACATCAAAGCGTAGATACTACCAAGCAGCGAAAAGGCTGGAGGAGAATCCTCTCATTTTTTGGACCAGCATATCTTATTAGCGTAGGATATATGGATCCAGGAAATTGGGCAACCGATATCGCTGGTGGCAGTAAATTTGGATACGATCTCATTTGGGTATTGCTGATGAGCAACATGATGGCCTTGTTATTGCAGAGCCTTTCTGCAAGACTTGGTATAGTAAGGGGGCGCGACCTAGCCCAGGCAAATAGGGAAACCTACCCCAAGCCGGTTAACCTTGCATTTTATGGATTGGCGGAAATTGCAATTGCAGCAACTGACCTGGCAGAAATTCTTGGGATGGCCATTGGTATTCAATTGCTCACCGGACTACCCTTAATTTGGGGTGTGGCCTTGACCATTGCAGATACATTTTTATTTCTGTCGCTTCAACGCCTCGGAATCAGGAAAATGGAAGCCTTTATCATGGGCCTTGTCGGCATCATAGGCATAAGCTTTCTTGTAGAGATCCTCATAGCAAAACCCAATATGGGAGAGGTTATGGTGGGCTTCATCCCCAGCATCCCAAATGAAGAAGCGCTCTATATTGCTATTGGAATAATAGGGGCAACTGTGATGCCCCACAATCTATACCTGCACTCTGCACTGGTTCAAACAAGAAAAATAAAAAGAGATGTAGCAGGTATAAAAAAAGTACTCAAACTCAACTTCATTGATAGTGCCATTGCACTTAACCTGGCTTTTTTTGTAAATGCATTTATCCTCATTCTTGCAGCTACCGTCTTTTACAAAACAGGAAGGACAGATGTCGCAGAAATTAAACAGGCACATGAACTGCTTGCACCCATGCTGGGGAGTAATTTAGCCCCTGCATTGTTTGCCATTGCATTGATTGCTGCGGGACAAAGCTCAACCATTACCGGCACATTAGCAGGGCAAATAGTCATGGAAGGATACCTGCATTTGCGGATCACTCCATGGGTTAGACGTTTGCTCACAAGACTGATTGCAGTGATTCCTGCATTGTTGATGATACTGATCAATGGGGAAGAAAATATTGATAGCCTCCTGGTGCTAAGTCAAGTTGTACTTAGTCTACAATTGGGATTTGCCATCATCCCATTAATTCACTTTACCAGTGATAAAAAAACAATGGGGGTATTTGCCATCAAGCCATTCATTATTTTTCTTGCGTCCTTGATCACACTGATTCTTGTATACCTCAATATCAGAATGGTGTACGAACAAACAAGACAGTTTTTTGAGACCTCCGATTCGCTGTTCTGGGAAGTAATGATTATTGCAGGCGGACTGATGTACATATCGCTGCTGCTTGTGGCATTAATCTATCCTTGGATGAGCAAATCGAAAAAAGAAGATGCAAAACTTCATCCTGAGGCAGAAAAAATACAACAAATACCAATACCGATTTACCGAAACATTGCCATTGCATTAGACTTTAGTAAAAATGACCTGAAACTCATTGGTCATGCATTGGGACAAGGAGGCAAAGAAAGCAATTACGTTATTATCCATATTGTTGAAAGCCCTACTGCAAGGGTAATTGGACAAGCTACCGACGATCTAGAATCCAGAAAAGATCAAGAACGAATGGATGAATATGTGAATGAATTAAATGCACAGGGCTATAAGGCACAAGGTGTTTTAGGGTTTAATGGCCGTGTAAAAGAAATTGTCAGGCTAGTAAAAGAAAATAAAGCAGACATGTTGGTTATCGGAAGTCATGGCCATACTGGGTTAAAAGATGTTGTGTATGGGCAAACTGTAGAATCGGTAAGGCACGAATTAAAAATCCCTGTATTGGTGGTAAATATGTAGGTTATGTTGCCTTGTGGAATATAAATAATAAAGAGTTTCTCTTACCTGATTCCCCCGGCTGCCCATTGCACAGCAAGTAGACTTTTAAAGAATTTGGCTTTAAACTCAGCAAGCTTTTGATTTGCCTCAAGCAACTTGTTCTCTCTGGCGTTAACAAGAAACATGCTACTTTCTCCTATTGAAAACTTTATTTCTTCTGCTCTTAGTAAAAATTCGTGATTAATAATATTGGACTGTTGCAACAATACTTGATTTCGGGTAGCATATATTTCATTAAAGTATTGCTTTACCTTATTTTCAATTTCTAAACGTTCCTGTCTAACACCATATCCCAACTCAGTAATTTTAATTTTTGCTTTTGCGTACTCCCCTCTTGATTCACGAAGAAATAATGGAACAGCAAATTTGACTCCAAATTTATAGTTGTTTTGAAAAAGCGACTGTTTAGCAAAATTATTTTCCCAATACCCACCACTCAAAAAGTTATATTGTAAATCAAGTGAAGGGAGCAGTTGCTGAAACATCAATCTCCTGTCAATCTCAAGCACGTCCATTTTAGTGTCTAAAGACATTAGCTTTGGATGAGATGAAGCAGAAACCAACAACTCATTAAGGTTGGGCAGGGGATACTCATCTATCTTAACGAAGGACCAAGAGCTATCAGGCTGTATTTTTTCAGATAACTCATACGGTTGCTCAGTGGGGGTCCACAGATAATTACTTAAAACTAATCTCCTATTCTGAAAATCCAGACTAGCTTGAATTCTCAAGGATTGTATTTGTTGAAACTGCGCCAAGGCCTCAACAGTGTCGATAGCAGCTCGGTCACCAAGAAAAAACGACTGTTTCACCAAGTCAAAACGCCTTTCATTGACTTTTATCGATTCATCTAAAATTGACAGCACCTTTGAAGAAACAATCCAAAACCAGTATGCTTCAGCCGCTTCAAATAGTATATTGTTGTAAGCTAGCAATTGATCTTGTCTACTCATTTTTAAAAAGAGCTTTGCCTGTTGTATAGATGCCCTTCGCTTGTCAAGCAACAGCCCTCTCAATATTGGTAGAGAAACACCTAAATAACTATTCTTTCCTAGGCTCAATTCTGGATTTAATTGACCCCCTAAATTATCCTCTGTACCAGCCTTAATATCTATGCCATACCAGGTTGGTATTTTTAATTCTGCGTTAGTATAATTATAATAATTCTTTTCATCAAAGGTTTTTTTCTCAGCCAAGGTATATACTGAAGGATCAAATACGCCACGTGTCGCTTGAAGAGATGAAGTTGCGTAGTCGATATTTAAATTGGCCTGCTTACATACGGGATGAAATTGACGAACGAACTCAAGGGTATTTTCAAGTGTTAGTGATTGTGAATAAAGCATTGAAGCGCAGAAGTTGAAAAGAATAATCACAACACATGCCTTCTTCAGATGATGAATAGTCGGGCTCATCATTTCTTATTTTTAGATTCAGTTAAACGACTATAATAATCAGGCGGGAACCCATTTATTTGACGCCATAATTCATACCATACACCTACATCTTTTAACATCGCAAACCCTTGAGCACCAACGCCTAACTTAAGAGTAGTGGGCCAAAGCTGATCACCCTTAATTGGAACTACCAAGATCCTGAATTTTCCATTTTCGCTTTTGTTTGTTTCTACATACACTACTTCCCCTAGATAAGTTCCATAACTGGCTTTAGGCCACCCAGAAAAAACAATAGTCGGAAACCCATCAAAAATCAACCGCACTTGTTGCCCTTTCTCAACAAGAATCAAATCCATTGGGCTGAGGAATAATTCCGCGGCATAATCAACTTTATCTGGAACGATCTCTACGATCATGTCTCCTTCTTTTACTGTTTCATTGAGTCCTGCCTTTTTCGCTTTAACAATTTGGCCACTTTGTGGAGCAATCAACCAGCGTTGCCCACCTCGGATTCGATAATTCGCCAATTGATTTTTCTTTTTGGCTACTTCATCTTTCACTTCGGCCACATCACTTCCTGATGAGGCAATCTCGCCCATTGCCTTAAATACTTTATCGGCAGTTTCTTGTGAAAGTGATCCCATTTCGAGTTTCAAGATGAGCAGGTCTTGCTTGGTATTGAGAAATTTTTGCTGTTTCTCAGTAAGCAATGCATTTGCTTTATTGAATTGCACTTTGCGTCGCTCAAATTCAACCAATGAAATAATACCATCTGAAAACATTTGTTTGGCTCGTGAAATTTGTTGTTCTGCAATTTCATTATCCAATTTAGCAGCAAGAAGTTCGGCACTATCACTTAAAAGTTTTCGTTTTGTTTGTTCCAGCTTATTTTCGATAGAACTCAACTTCAAGGATAACATCTCCTTTAGAGCAAACACTTGTTGTTCTGTATTGCCGATCTTACTATTATAAAAATCAATTTTTTCCTTTTTGGCATCCAGCTGCTCTTCTGTTCGTTTTAATAGATCAGGATCGAGATAATCATCTTTTACATCAGCCATCTCAATAATGGTATCCCCTTTTTTAACAAAGTCTCCTTCCTTAACCCACCACTTAATAACTCGGCCTGGGATGATTGCATTGATCTCTTGTGGACGCTGATCTTGAAACAAAGTTGTGATATTCCCAGTAGCTCTTATATTTTGTGTCCATGGCAAAAAGAGAACAAATAAAATCAGGGCCATCAAGCCCCAAAACCAATATCGAATCCGAAGGGTAGAATGCTTCGCATAAATATAGCTGGTTGAGTCTGCTTTGAATCCAGTCGCTTGCTCAATAATTTCTGTTATTTTTTTCATTCAGGTCACGATAATAGATTAGGATAGCGTAGATAAATTCTCAGATTTTGCAAGTGTTCCGCCGGCCAATGTGATCACAAGATCACACTGGCGAGCAAAATCATGATTACCAGTTATGATAACTGCAGTTGTTTCTTTCATCCCCAAAATATGGTCGGCAATATCTTTACAATGCTCTCCACCAGCCAATTCAAAAGGCTCATCCATCAATAATAATTTAGGAGATCCAATTACAGCCCTGAGTAATAATATCTTTTTTGCAATTATTGTACTAAGGCCTTTCCCTGTCGGCTGCAACATGGTTTCAAGACCAAATGGCAGGGCACTGATATACTCGCTCAAGCCAATTTTTTTTGCTGCAGCCATCAACTCGTTGGCACCTATTGCATCATTGCCCATTGTGATATTTTCAAATAAGGTTGCCTTAAAAATATCTTGCTCATGATAAAAAACTCCCATCATTTCTCTATACGATTGAATGTTGTAGTTTCTTAGCGGCAAGCCATTGACCAAAAAAATTCCCTCATAACTCAACAGGGAAGCAGTTAACATTTCCATTAACACGGATTTGCCTGCGCCCGCGTCGCCCATGATACACACTTTTTGCCCTGATTCAATCTTAAGATTGATATCTTTCAACAAAGGCAGGTTCTCTTTATAGCCAAAAGACAGATTGCTCATTTCGATGGAAATTCCCTGACGATCTTTTGGCATGGATAAGCCGACATTATTTTCAATCGCCTTATCGGTTACAGAGCTTAATTTTTCCAAGCTTGTCAATAGATCATATGCCTTATCTAGGCTAAGAACCAGTTTTTCTACCGCAAGCAATACGGTAAGAATGACAATTTCTGCAGCAATAAACTGACCAATGTTCAACTGCTGATTCATTAGCAATAATGCGCCGATAAACAACATCGCGGCAGTAATAAATAATTTGAATACAACCAAACTCCAATACTGAAATTGGAGTACATGAAAATGATCTGTTCGAGCACTTAAATAGCCTTTCAGCAATTGATCGGTTTTACTAAGATGAAGATTGTACTTGCCTGTAATTTTAAAACTTTTAAAACTTCTTGCAAGCTCTTCAATCCAACCTACAATATCATATTTGTAATTGCTCTCTCGAATGGATGCCTCCAGCCCTTTCTTGCCAGTATAATAAAATATTAAGTATGAAATTATAATCAATAATATACCCAGAACTATAAAAAGAGAATTATAAAAAGACAACAGAATAAGTCCAAATAATACTTGAATTACTGCAAGAGGGATATCAAGGAGCAGTTTTGACAACGCTTTTTGTAAAACAACAACGTCAAAAAACCGATTGACTAGTTCAGGTACATGCAAACCATCAACGGCTACATTTTCTAAACGAGGTATCTTATAAGTGAATTCCAATGCATAGCGTGAAAAAATCCTTTGCTGAATTTTTTCAACGACCCTCATTTGATTAACCTGGAGCAAACCTGCAATAAAAACTCCACCAACCACCAAAGACATTAATAACCACATAGAAGCAGGCAGCTTGCTTCTGCCTACTGCAACTTGGGCAAAATTAATAATTGCTTGTATACCTAGGGGGAGAGAGAGTTGAATCAAGCCACTCAATATAGAGTAGAAGTAAATGGCTGAAACTTCTTGTTTTTCAAGACGAATAATCTCAATAAATCGTTTAAACGATCGAGAAAGTGAAATAGTTAATCCAGTTTCAACCATGATATATTTTTAGAACTACAACAGAACCATGTAAGCAAAAGGCATAAGTGCTTAAAAAGCAAGAATACCCTGAACATAACAAGTAAAGCAAAGCTATGATTTGAAACAAAATCGAGCAAATTTGATAAAACTTGGCACAGCGAAATTCCGCAATTCGTAAAAACTACAATACTGCAGCAAAATATATGCGGGCAAACTAAAAAGGGAGCATTTATTAATGCTCCCTCTAATAATCTCCTAAAAAAGAGAACTAATATCCGGCTCTAATTGGCCCTCCTTAAAATAATCTTTGGTGAGGTTGTACGGCGCTCAGAGGAAGCAAAAGTTCTTCTCGTACCCTGACTGTGTGGCCTTTGAACAGATGATTGTGGTAATGTTCGTCTAATGTTCATAGAAGAATTGCCCATAACATGGGGATGATCGCTAACCACAGGTATTGTTACGCCAATAAGTTTCTGAATATCCCTCAGGTATTCTTTTTCTTCGTGGTCGCAAAATGAAAATGCAGTTCCGCTCGCACCCGCACGACCTGTTCTTCCAATACGATGCACATAGGTTTCAGGAACATTGGGTAATTCGTAGTTGATCACATGTGTTAGATTATCTACGTCAATTCCTCTTGCTGCAATATCAGTTGCAACAAGAACCCTTGTTTGTCCCCCTTTAAAATTGCTCAACGCGCGTTGCCTTGCATTTTGAGATTTATTACCATGTATCGCTTCTGCACTGATTCCAAATTTTTGCAGGTCTTTTACAACTTTATCCGAACCATGCTTTGTTCTTGCAAAAACCAATGCCCTTTCAATTAAACTGTCTTTTAAAAGATGAACCAATAAGTCTTTCTTATCATTCTTATCAACGAAATACATCGACTGCTTAATAGTTTGGGCAGTTGAAGAGACCGGAGTTACTTCAACGCGTACAGGTTGATTGAGTATGCGATCAGCCAATGAAGCAATTTCATTAGGCATAGTGGCAGAAAAGAATAAGGTCTGACGCTTAGCCGGCAATTTGGCAATTACCTTCTTTACATCATGAATGAAGCCCATGTCGAGCATGCGGTCTGCTTCGTCCAACACAAAGATTCCTACGTTGGATAAACTAACATATCCTTGTTGCATCAGGTCAAGCAATCTGCCGGGTGTTGCAATAAGAATATCTACACCATTGCGCAGCGCATTAGTTTGGGAATGCTGTGATACACCACCAAAAATGACAAGATGCTTCAAGCCAAGATGTCGGCCATATGCACCAATGCTTTCATCAATTTGAATAGCCAGCTCACGTGTGGGGGTCAAAACCAATGCCCTAATGCCATTATATTTACTACCCTCCTGTTTTTCTTGATAGAGGTTTTGCAAGATTGGGATTGAAAAGGCCGCTGTTTTACCTGTTCCAGTTTGAGCGCAACCCAATAGGTCTTTGCCTGCCAATGCAATAGGAATTGCTTTTTCTTGAATCGGTGTGGGCGTTGTATAGCCCTCTGTGTTGAGCGATTTGAGGATCGGCTCAATTAAGTTTAAGTCCTTGAATAACAAAATAATATGATTTAAAAAGTGAACATCCGAATTTTTCAGATGCCATATAGCCTGCCCAAATTGACCTGATGAACTTTGACACTAAGCATAACAGGGGCTGTCGAGAGAATATATTAATAAGACAAAGGTAGGTTAAATTCAATTAATGGCTTGTTAAGAGAATTTATAAAGATTTTCAGTTGCTCAAGTGTATATATAAGTCGCCCTAAAAATGGAATATTATTATGGTCAGAAACTATATGTTTTTTTTGGCATGACAAGTTCGGCATTTGACATTGCTGTTTTTTTTACTTTATAAAGTTTATCAACTACCCACAAATCAATTTCGAACAGCTTGGTTTATGGAATCGCTGACAACCCAAATTCTCGTCATTTTTATAAATCGAACACCAAAAATAAGTTTTGCATGAAATAAAGCAAGGCGCTTTTTATTCATCACTGTTTTACTATTTCTGTTTATTTGATGAGCACTGCCCTACTTCCCATCTGCAAAATATATTGGATTTAAGTCCCTGCAAGTAGAAGTAACCATATTCATTTCACTTGTTGTAGGCATATACCAATGCTGTGCTGAGTTCATAAAAAGACTCATCACCAAAAAATATTTGGGGCCTCGCCGATGCGATATGATGATTATAAATAGGCTTTTTTATGGGGCAAGCCACCGACTTTCAATTAATGATGAAGCATCGTAATCAAAACTTGCTCTAAGATTTCCGGTATTATGTGTAAAATACCACTCCATCCAGGTTACTTTAGTTTCAACCACTGCGAAATACTCAAAGCCAATTTCGCTTTCCTCTAATGTATAATCGAATGCAGTAAGCGAAGGACTTAAGCCTGTTGACCGATCAGACAAGACCTTATTCGAATCAGTATCCAACATATAATACCTGCGACTATGGTGTCCTGTTTTTGACCAATGCTCTTTGCAGAGCTCATCATTATGATGAATCATTGTGGGGCCACTAAGCCTGATCTGGGTTCGAAGGGATTGATCATACGTAAGCCAACTCAGCATTCCAGTCACCTTCAAATCATCTACCTTGGAACTACGGAGATCTGTATGAAAATATAAACTCTTTTCCTGGGCGTCAGCACGCCTGAGCACTACGGTTCTCATGTGTGAAGTATCCCCAACAGCAGTAGAAATAACCACTTGGTGCATTGCACTTTTTCTATCAGTGACCCCAGCTGATAGTAACTTCCAACAAAGCTCTTCCACAAAAGGGAGTCCAGTTATATCTTCAGGAAAATAGACCATACAATTTATTTCCCTTCCGCATTTATTTCAGGCATTTGCACTGCAAAGATTTTACCAGAAGATCTATACATGATTTCAGCTGCATGCTTTATATCGGCAGGGTTAAGTTTTTCAAAATACAATTGGCTATTCAGAAAACGCTCTGCAGTTTTTTCCTTTTTTTGTATACTCTGCAAAGCACTCAGCCAATATTCGTTTTTCTTCACATCAACCTTATACTTCTCTATCCACGCCTGTTTTACTTTATCAACATAGCCTTGAGTAAGACCATTTGTAGCAATGTTCTTTAGCTCAGCATTAAAGGCCGCAATCAAGGTATCCACTTTAGCTGGACCACAAGGCAATTGCAATACAAGCTGATATTGACCAAATGGCACATTTGTAAAACTAATGTTTGTTCCACCGCCGTAGATGCCCTGTATCTTTTCCCTCATTTCTTCGGTGATTATAATATTGATTGCATCACTAAGCGCATTAAAGTGCTCTAACAATTGTTCGCTGTACTTTGTTTCTCCAGATATGATGCCAATAATTAAACTTTTTTCCTCCTTGCCCCTTCTGAACTGAAAATTATGCGCCTCTTTTGTGATCCGTACTTTGTTGTCTAGGTAAGTTGATTTACCAGTAGATGTTAGCCCAGCAATATATTTTTCCAATAATGCAACTACCTCGCCTTCATCAAAACTACCTACAATTGAAATATGCATTCCACCAACATCGCCTAGCCTTTCCTTATAAATTTCAAGCGCTCTACCAAGATTTATTTTTTCGTAATTCAACGCTTTGGGTACTGCAGTAGGGGCAAGCGGATTATTATCATACATTACTTCATAGAGTGTATCAATGAAAGCAATTTGCGGATTTGCTCCCAACATGGCAACCTGCGCAATGCCTCTTTGAACCACAGACCTATAAATCACGCTGTCTTTTCTTGGTTCAGTAACGAAGAGATTAAACATTTGAAACAAGGATTCAATGTCCTTCTTACTGCTGCTGCCAGAAAATCCTGAAGTGTAATTTGAAATATTGGGAGTAACTACTGCCACTTTTCCAGCCATTACTTTTTTGAGGTCAGTTGGATTAAACTCTCCAACCCCCATACTGGACACCAATGAAGCAGCATTTTCAGCACTATACTTATCCTCCAAGCTATAATTGGTTAATCCTCCTTCACGATATGCAGACAATAATATCTGATCATTCTTAAAATCAGTGGCTTTCAATGTAACCTTAACTCCATTAGAGAGCATCAACTCTGTTGTTCCTAATAATGCATTGACTTTTCTAGACTTCACTTTACCAGAAATTGGAACCTTACTCATCAAAACAGTTCCCACAATTTTCTCTTCATACGGCTTAATCGAAACATCTTGTTGTTTTGCATCCAACATGCCAATGATCATTTCGGGCTTAGGCAATTTATTCGCCATATCAGTATCAGGACCCATCACATAAGAAAAACGATTTTTCTCATTCCTAAACAGGTTGGTTACACCGTTAACCTCGTCCAATCTTATCTTAGGTAATAAATTTTTTACGTATGTGAATTCTGCATCTATCCCTGGAATTGTTTCCTCATCCGTGAAATTTCTAATGTACTCATCAGCATATACCGCAGACTCAGTCTTATCACGGTTGTTCCATTGACGCTCATAGAAACTTATGATATTTTTCTTGGCACGATCGAATTCCGGCTCCGTGAACCCAAATTTCTTAACCCTTTCAATTTCTGTCAATGCTGCATCAATTCCCTTTTTTACATCATTTGTTCCTGTGCTTCCTGAAATACTAAATGACTCATAATGTTTTGCGTAACTCTCAAAATCTATCCCTGCATACATAAAAGGAGCATTCTCTTTCTGTGTGATTTCCCTGAAGCGGCTGCTCATCATGCCGGCATACAATTGACGAACCAGCTCCTTTTTAAAATCCTCGACTGTAGTTGTGGGATTTGTTTTTTGTGCAGAATAACTAATGTTGAACTCATATCCAGTTGCCTCTTTGTCTGTTACAACCATCGCTTTGTTCTCTTGATATGGTGGAACCTCTGCATAAACTCTAGCTCTTGGTGAAGCCGGGTTACTGAATCCAGAAAAATGTTTTTTTATGTAGTCCAACGCCTCTGCAGATGTAATATCTCCTACAACAACTACCGCCATCAGGTCTGGCCTATACCAATCTCCATAAAATCGTCTAATTGCATCAGGATTGAAGTTTTTTATGATGCTATCCTTGCCAATGGGTAAACGCTCTGCATATTTTGAGCCTTTGAACAACTCAGGATAAACCTTTTTAAACATCCGCTCTGCGCCGCTTTTTCCCAATCTACTTTCCTCTAAAATAATAGCACGCTCGCTTTCAATGTCTTCATCCAAGTACGTGACCTGATGTGCCCAATCTTCAAGTATTTGAAATCCCTTCGCCAGATTTGATGGTTGCTCTGTAGGTATTGGGAGAATATATACGGTTTCGTCAAACCCGGTATACGCGTTCAAATCACCCCCAAATTCAACTCCTATACCCTGTAAGTAAGAAACAATATCGTTTTTTTTGAAATTTTTGGTGCCGTTGAATGCCATATGCTCAGCCATATGGGCAAGTCCGAGCTGATCTTCATCCTCCACAATCGAGCCTACTTTAACAACTAATCTTAATTCTACCTTCTTTTCAGGCTTCTTATTTTCTTTGATATAATAGGTCAGGCCATTGTCAAGTCTCCCTTTCACCAATGTTGGATCGAGTGGTATTTTTTCTTGTGCCACAAGCTGTGAAAAAGACGAAATAGTTGCAAAAAGAAGGAAAAGAGAGGAGATAAGAACTTTCATGTGCTTTTTATTATCTAGCAAAGATATGGCGGAAGGAGAGAAGAAACTCTTTGGGAGCTTAATAAACATCCCACCAAAATACAATACCCACTAAAGTAGTGGGTATTGTATTGGTGCTAAATCACAGGTTAACAACTGGCCAACTAGGCGGATATTTTGATCTACTATTTATTTAAAGGCTTCAATTCACAAATTTGACTAAAATCGCCTAAAGATGAACTAAGAAGGTTAATAAGTAGGTACATTTTTAGGTTATTCCCTATATTTATCCAACAAAAAAATTATTGGAATTGCGTTACTATCCTTTTATACTATTGATAACCATTCATTTATGAAAAAGTTTGTCCTTTTTGCCTTTACCTTGTTTTTTTTCGCAGAAAAGAACCAAGCACAGTTGATAGAAAAGGTTATCGAAGTTAGAAACAACCCTTTTTTACAGCATTTGATAGATGTAAAAGAATACATTTACCCCATACGCGTGACTGGAAATACTTTTCTTCATTCGGATGCTCCTAGTTTTACAAATAGAGAGCAGGTAATACTTAAAACTCCAAAAAACCTTTATGTTCAGTACTGGGGCACAGGCTTCTTGTTTCGGCTAACATCTGTCAACGACTCAATCCTAACATTCACAAGAATCGATAATACAGAAAACCTCAACTACAATCAAGGCGCATACCATTTTACTGCTGGTGAGGACATATTCAATTTTGGTGGGTATGGATTTTGGAAGTCCAACGGACACCTGAGAATATATAATGCTGCTATTAATGAGTGGGGGATCGTGCCAACATCAGAGGAAGCAATTCCAGCACTTTCCCCTAATAACCCCAGTTGGTTCGACCCAATAACCAGTACACTATACCTGCCATTCCAAACTGTAATAAACGTAGGCTTACTAGAAAGGACTTTTGCCAGCGGTAAAATAATTAACGATTCAAAAGTCCTCGAAATTAAAACAGGCATTTGGAAAAACACAGGAAAGGTAAATGAGGATTATATTGAAATGATAAAAAAATGTCAAGCTAGATTCAATTACAACAAAGGATTAATCATTCTTTGGAATGAAGATTTATACCTCATCAACTATTTGGAAAACAGCATTTACAAATTGAGAAATAATCCGGTGGCGCAAAATGTATTGCACATGGCTGGCCAAGGCAATATGGTTTACTACTCAAATGGAACCCTACACCGTTTCAACTTATATTCAAAGATTACAGACTCGATTCAAATCAACTTAGCGGATTTCAAGAGGACCAGCATGCAAATCACTGAAAGAGACCCAATAGTATACTATATCACCTTGGCCCTTATCATCTGTTCTGCCATCTTTATATATATATTCAAAAAACGCAGTAGAAATTCAATAAGAAAGACTAACCCCTTCCCTTCCGAAGAAAAACCATTTACCATTTCATTTTCTGGAACTGAAAAAACACTGATTAACTTACTCATCAGTAAGTCAACAAAAAACAGAACCATATCAATAGAAGAAATTAATTATGTGCTGGGAGTGAAAGACAAAAACACAGGCCTACAAAAGAAAGTGAGAAGCGACACATTTAATGACATCAATGAAAAATTCAGATTTCTCACACAAATAGACCAGGTGCTCATACAAAGCAAAAGAAGTGAAGAGGATAAGCGTTATTTTGAATACTATATCAATCAGGAAAATATTCACATTCTCCAACAATTCATATAGTCCACAGCCATATAATTACACGATAATACTACTCTTGAAATACGCTAATCCCCACCAATCATTTTAACATTCTTGGTTTCTTTAGATTGTTTGATGCGATAGCTAAAACTGAGATTAATCTGCCTAGGCCTAAAATATCCATAGCCATCAGACATAAAGTTTGGACCCATAGAAACATTTCGCCCCTTCCTTGTATTCAATACATCAAGTACGTTTAAGGTCATTGTGCCTCGATCCTTTAATACATCCCTACTCATTGATATATCGGCGTAGTATATTGACTTGCGTCTGCCCTGTACTGATTTTTGCGGTGCATCGTAGTTCATTCTCAGCTGAACATCAAGCTTTTTTGTCAAGCTAAAACGTGATGTTTGACGGGTAAACCAGCTGTAGGTTTTGGTTTTATAATCAGGTAAAATATTGCTGCCGTCAATATTTGCATGGAAAAAATTAAAGTTAAAATCAAACTTCCACCAAGCGTACGGAGTAAATGCACTTGTAAATTCAACTCCATAAGCCGTTTCAGAAAGTAAATTTTCAGTGATTGTGATTGAGTTGCCCAGATCATCCACGCGCCTTATCCTATCAATTTTACCTTGTGTACTCCGATAATATAACGAAGAGCTATACGTCCCTTTCTCAAATGTCTTGACATGGCCCAGCTCAAACACATTACTAAACTCAGGCTCAAGGTCAGGGTTGCCACTAAAAAAGTTTCTGCTGTCAGAAAAAGTTACATACGGACTTAAATCATTATAAAATGGTCTTCTCACACGTTTGCTATAGCTCAGTTGCAACCCATTTTCCTTCTCCATATTAAGCGTTACATGGGCACTGGGAAACAGGTTGACATAGTCTCGCGGATTTCTTTCATTGGTCTCCTTCAGCGTAGTGGTAACATCCGTCCATTCAGCCCGTACTCCCGCCTGATATGCGAATCGTTTGGAATTATTCCCAAGTATACCATAGGCTCCATGAATATTTTCATCATACACAAAAATATTGTCAAGTCCAGGCAGGGGATTAAAAACACCTAGCGCATTCTTTTGTGATACAACGTAATCATTAACCATATTTCTAAAACTGCTTCTTACCCCAGTTTCAAATTTTCCTTCTTTCCCGATAGGCTTTACATAATCCAATTGAAACAACCACTGCTTTTCAAACTCGTCGTTCAAGGAATGCTGCAGGACACCTTTTGACATAAGCTCCGTATTGTCTGGGGTGAAATGGCTCTGGGTAAATAGTTGATCAGAATTTTCCCAATAATCGATGTATTTAATCTCCCCAATAAGTTCATGCCCCTTTTGAGTAAACCCCTTTTTATAATTGACTGAAAATTCAGCGTTAGGCTCTATCTCATCTTCATCTTGAGTTCTCTTTATAATGCCAGATAGGTTATTCTTATTAAAAAAATAATCCCTATAATTTATGTCCATCAACCTTTTCCCCTGACTACGCCTGTATAAGTAGGCGGCAGTAAGCACACTTTTCTCATTAAAATAATAATCTAACCCGCCGC
This sequence comes from Chitinophagaceae bacterium, assembly GCA_044353505.1. Lineage (GTDB taxonomy): Bacteria > Bacteroidota > Bacteroidia > Chitinophagales > Chitinophagaceae > Pollutibacter. Next base: position 30,306 of record JBILBU010000012.1, read on the forward strand.
GTATATTATTGTTAAACCCAGTGAAGGATCCTTTATTATGCTGCTCCAAAATAAAGGTGGTATCATGAGCATAGACCTCCTGATAGAGCTGTCCGCTATAGGGATTGACCCTATAAGAAATCCCGTAATTGACAAAAAAGTTGATGTTCTTCTTTCTATAGTTCAGATTCGCTGCAGCACCAAGGTTAGTTGGATTGCCACTAATCAATTCAAAAGACCCGTTGAAACCCTGACGTTTATCTTTCTTCAAGATTATATTTATAATTCCAACTGAACCCTCAGCTTCATACCGCGCTGATGGATTAGTGATAATTTCAACCCGTTCCACCAAACTGGCCTGAAGCAATTGCAAGCCTGCACCACCCTTGATACTGGTCAATCCGGAGGGCTTGCCATCAATCAATATCCTAACATTATCACTTCCCCGAAGTCTTACGGCTCCTTCCGCATCAACTGACACTGAAGGGATATTCATTAAAATATCCGATGCTGAACCACCCGCATTCCCAAGATCTTTACCAACATTGAAAATCTTTTTGTCAAGCGACAACTGCATGGTGCTTTTTTCAGCTTGAACTACAATTTCTTTTAAGGTGTTTTCAAAAATAACAAGCCTCACCACACCGATGTCTATACTTGTGTTTTTATCATTAACGAGGATGGGCATAGATAAAAAAGATATATACCCTATATGGTTAACCTGAACAACAAAAGACCCCTCTGTTACTGAAACCTCAAACTTGCCATCGCGAGAAGACAGTTTACCAGAAAGTGTATCTGCAGCTCCTAGCCTAATCACACGAATAGAGGCACTACCAATTGGCTTATTGGTTATAGAATCAACAACCATGCCCCGAATTGTATGAAGTTGTGCACTTTGTGAAGTCGCGAACAAATAAGAAAAAACCAAGATGGTTTGCAATACGAGTCTCAAGTGCATCGATAGCTGAGTTTAGGTATCCAATTTAATTCATTCTAGCGGTTATTTAGTGTTTAGGAACGGCCTGTTGTCAATTCTGATAAAAAGTATTCGATTAGAAGATCTGTCAATCAAACATTTCAGCCGATTCTATGTTTTAGATTGGAGAATACACAATATGAAGATAGAAGATATTGACAGAGTAATAGAGATGGCATGGGAAGACAGAACTCCATTTGAAGCCATTCAAATCCAATTTGAACTCAGCGAGTCTGAGGTAATCGCATTGATGAGGCGGGAGCTCAAAAGAAGCAGTTTCAACCTTTGGCGCAAGAGAGTCAACAGCGGCGTGAGCATGAAACATCTTGCCAAAAGACCAGAAGAAGTTGATCGATTTAAATGCACGAGACAAAGAGCAATCAGCATGAACAAGGTTAGCAAAAGGTAAGCGTACAAAAATATGAATTTGTATTTTCGGAGGTATAGACTTTAACTGCTATTTATAATACTCCCAAACTAACCTCGACAATTCCCTGGTCAATACCCAAGCCTCATTATCATACTGCCAGCCAATATCCTTATTATTCTTTGTAAAAATACTGATGATATAAGGATGTTTACCATTCACATACAGCACTTCATCTCTACTGGCATCGACTGCACCACTTTTTGATGCCACAAAAACATCAGCAGGTATGGCAGACAATGCTTCTTCATCCCAATATTGCCTTCCCATGATTCTTAAGATGCGCTCGGATGCATTTACGCTAATTATTTTTCTTCTGGCAATGTCCTCCATAATCCTGGCCATCTCATAAGGAGTAGTTTGACCCCACCCATATACAGACCGCATCAATTCCCTTCCGGGAGTTCTGCTATTTACTTTCGTATTAGAATACCCTAAACTATCCATCAACATATTGATTGAGTTACCCGTACCGGCAATTGACTGAAGCCATAGGCTTGCATTATTGTCTGATATGGTCATCATCAACATAATTACTTTACTTAACTCAATATCGGTTCCTGGCTTTAGATATGCAATGATATCCTCTCCAGAATCATACCCTATGGTATCCGCCCAACGAACTGTTTGATGGTAGTCAAGTTCCTTCCGCTCAATTTTATTCATGATGCCAATCAAAATAGGCACCTTAACAATACTGGCACTTGGAAATACTGTATCACAATCAATGGAAGCAAACTTCCCAGTCTCAAGGCTTTTTACATAAACACCAATTTGCCCATTAAACCCCTTGACTAGGGCTTCTATTTTCTTCTGTAATTTAATTTCTACTTTTTGTGCCTGAATGTTGAAACAAAAGAAAAGAAAAAGGGGAATAAAAAAAAGTTTTTTCATACTATGTTATTTGAATCTTCTTATTGAAGATAATAGTGATATAAATCACACACAAAATATATTTACAGTACTACCTTGTCATTAATAAAGATAAACATGAAAACACACTATCAAATATTAGTAATTGGTGGAGGAAATGCAGGAATATCAGTTTCGGCCCAATTGCTTAAAAAAAACAAATCACTCGATATTGCAATCATCGAGCCCTCATCAAAGCATTACTATCAACCAGCATGGTCGCTTGTTGGTGCAGGAATATTCAAAAAAGAAAACACAGAAAGGGATGAATCAACTGTAATTCCCAAAAATGTAAGCTGGCTAAAAGATGCTGTTAAAGGATTTCTTCCCGATGAAAATAAAGTGGAACTTTCTACCGGTCAACTGCTGAGCTACGAGTATTTAATTGTAGCTCCGGGCATACAGCTCAACTGGGATGAAGTAAAAGGACTAAGAGATACCCTTGGGAAAAATGGAGTATGCACTAACTATGATTTCAAGTACACCGACTATACCTGGGAATGCTTAAAAAATACAAAGTCTGGCAAAGCTATTTTCACCAACCCACATACTGCAATAAAGTGTGGAGGTGCACCTCAAAAAATTATGTACCTCGCAAGTGATTATTTTAGAAAGCAAGGGTTGGCAGATAATATACAAGTTGAAATGTGGTCGGGGGGAACAAGAGTTTTCGGTGTTCCAAAATATGAAGTGGTATTAAAGAAACTGATTGAAAGAAGAAAAATCAATATGCATTTTTTTCAAAAGCTTGTTGAAGTTGATGGGCCAAATAAAAGAGCAAAGTTTATTGGCATCGGTCAAGAAAATAAAGATCAGGAGTCTTGGGTGAACTTTGACATGATTCATGTTACACCTCCTCAATCGGCACCAGACTTTGTCAGACAAAGTCAACTTGCAAATGCTGCAGGATGGGTGGACGTAGACAAATACAGCCTACAACACAATAAATACAAGAATATCTTTTCATTGGGAGACGCCTCATCGCTACCCACAAGTAGAACGGGCGCCGCCGTGAGAAAGCAAGCGCCGGTACTTGTAAAAAATCTATTATCGCTAATGGTCGGAGAACCCCTAGATGCAAAATATAACGGATACACCAGCTGCCCTATTGTAACTGGATATGGGAAACTCATGCTTGCAGAGTTCGACTATGACAACAAGCCCACAGAAACATTTCCATTCAACCAGGCAAAAGAAAGATGGAGCATGTTTATGTTAAAAAGATATATCCTTCCATGGTTGTATTGGAACCAGATACTCCCAGGCAGGATGTAATTTTCATGAAAAGATTTTAATCGAGGAAAATAATAATAGGGGTGCTATCTTTATCAGCTAGCCCCTAATATTTACTCCCATGAAAAATATAGTTGCAATAATCTTTAGCGTGATTTTATTCCAAGCCGCATCGTCACAATCTCGCATCAACATTATTCCAAAACCTGAACAAGTAGTTGAGAAAAGTGGTTCGTTCACCTACAATCAAAAAACAAGAATTTACGCGAGTCAAGAATTCAGAAGTATTGCACTCCTGCTTGCTGAAATGATGAAAGTGCCTGCTGCACAGGTTATGACCCACAACAAAGGCACCGAGGTTCCAATTGGTGCTATACGTATTGAAAAAACGACCAACCCTTCAAATGATTCTGCCGCCTATACCTTGGATATTTCCAAGCAGCATATTAACATAAAAAGTTTAGGATATGCGGGAGCCATTAATGCAATGCAAAGTCTTGTTCAGGTGATCCTCACCAACAATGATGAGGGAAAAATTCCATGCGCAGAAATAGTTGACAAGCCTAGATTTGGTTACCGCGGACTAATGATAGATGTATCTCGGCATTTCTTTCCTGCTTCTTTTATTAAACGGATGATTGATCTTATTGGATTGTATAAAATTAATATGCTCCATCTGCACCTTACCGATGCTGCCGGGTGGCGTATTCAGATCAAAAAATATCCTAAGCTCACACAACAGGCTGCATGGAGAAATGGAAATTCATGGAAAAGCTGGTGGAATGGCGATAGGTCATATTCAACTGAAGGTGAACCTGGAGCAAGTGGTGGATACTACACTCAGGAAGATGCTAAGGAAATTGTAGCATATGCCAAGGTTAGAGGCATCACAATCATTCCTGAAATTGAAATGCCCGGACATACTGAAGAGGTCATAGCAGCATATCCGCACTTAGGCTGCGTGGGAAATAATGGCAAACAAGGTGAATTTTGTCTGGGCAATGACTCAACATTCACCTTCATGCAAGACGTAATCACAGAACTTCTAGATATATTCCCCTCAACGTATATACATATTGGTGGCGATGAGGCAGGCAAAAGCAACTGGAAGAAATGCAGCAAATGCCAAAAGCGAATCCAAGATAATAACTTAAAAGACGTATTTGAACTACAGAGCTATGCAATAAGAAGAATGGAAAAATTCATCTCGTCAAAAGGCAGACAACTGCTGGGATGGGATGAAATATTGGAAGGTGGGCTGGCGCCAGGAGCTCGCGTAATGAGTTGGAGGGGTGAGCAAGGGGGAATTGAAGCTGCAAGATTAGGACATGATGTAATAATGACTCCAGGAGCATTTTGCTATTTTGACAAATACCAACAAGAGCCTACATCAGAACCAGAAGCAATTGGAGGGTTTTTACCCCTTCAACAGGTTTATTCATATGAACCAATGCCGGCCGAACTGGAAAAAGACAAACAACAATTTATTAAGGGGGCGCAAGCTAATGTATGGACCGAATATATTCCCACAATGGAGCATCTTGAGTATATGGTTTTTCCAAGAATCATTGCATTGAGTGAAACTGTTTGGAGCAATAGAGATCAGATGAGTTGGAAAGATTTTCAATCAAGGCTTTTAAAGCACTATGCGATATTGCAAAAGTTTAATGTGAATTATTGCAGACCTTCTGATCGAGTTGAAATAAGTCCGATTATCAACACAGAAAAAAAGACAGCCTCCATTACACTCAACACTGAACAGTTTAACCCAGACATCAGATACACCACAGATGGGTCAACCCCGTCTTTAAATTCATTGAGATACAATGGCCCTTTTGAAATTACTGGATCAGCAATGGTTAAGGCGGGTGTATTTAGATCAGGGAAAATCGCCCAATCGCCAGATACGCTTCCAATAAACTTTCATAAGGCAGTTGGCAAGAAAGTTTACTACAATATAAATTACGACAACAGCTACCCAGCACAAAAAGAAACAACCCTTACAAATGGGTATCGGGGATCTATTACCTACCAAGATGGGCAATGGCAAGGGTTTACCAAGAATATGGACATTACCGTTGATCTCGGCAGCACTGAGAAGTTAAATAATGTTCAATCAACATTTATGCAAATTATTGGTCCAGGTGTTTATCTTCCCGACTTTATAGATGTCTCCATCTCAACCGATGGAATCAAATTTGAACCAGCTGGAAAATCATTGAATGACATTTCACCTGCTGTTTCAAGTCTGCTCTTTAAAACATTTAAGATTGATTTAACTGGAAAAGAGGGGAGGTATATTCGCTTCTTCGCCAAACATCACGATGGCTATCTTTTTGCAGATGAAGTTGTTGTAGAGTAAGACTCATTCATTTTGCTCAAAATATACGTATTGAACTTATAGTCTCGTTTTGCTTCAGCGGACAATGCTGATGCTCCGCTGATAAGGCCTAAACATTTCGGTGATCCACATTGACATTGAAAAGGTCTATCCATCTTCCACTCTGTAGAAGGATAGAAAAATAGGAGCTCATCGCCTACATGAATATCCCTTAATGCAATAAACTCCATACGCTCGGTATCCATAAAGAAATTTGGGTCACAACTGTGATTGGCAAATTGAAGGTATTCAGGATCAAGATGAATATGGCGGTTGTCATCCAACTGAACAGTAAGATAATTCGGGTGGCTTAAAATCTCCTTCGCGCCAAACTTGATAATAGTATCGCCTTTTTTTAAAAAAGCCCCGGATAATAATGCTTTCATGCCACTTTCAGAATCAACTACAAGATCAAGGTTGCCATGCCGGCTCATGATTTGATAGCTTTTAATAATTGACATAAGGCATTAGGTTTTATATGTTTGACGCAAGATCACAGCTAGCAAAAGCCAACATTAATCTAGCTCGTATAAAAATTTGATTTTTCTTGGCTCAAATAAGAACACACTACTGATCTACACAACTGCCTCAATAATCAACTAGAACAACCACAAAATACAGAAATGAAAAGAAGATACAGTGTTTATGGCCGGTGAATATGCAATGAATTTATTAAAAAATGTTATGCGCTACATGACCGACATCCGGAGATCTGCAGCAATGAAGATAAAAATGAGCTTCCCATCTGAATTTTTACTTAAATTCATAATATATCAATACTAAAATCATGTCAAAAAGTTCTAACAACAGAAGGAGTTTTATTAAACAAAGCTCAATTGCAGCTGCAGGATTTTTTATCGTCCCGCGCCATGTAATTGGAAAAGGATATACAGCCCCAAGTGATAAATTAAATATTGCTGCCATTGGAGCAGGGGGCAAAGGAAACTCCGATTTATTCAACGCCTATAATAACGGAGTAAATAATGTGGTAGCATTTGCTGATGTTGATTGGAATAGTTGTGCTGAATCTGCTAAACGATATCCAAATGCCAAGAAGTATCGCGACTTCCGTGTGATGCTTGAGAAATCTGGCAAAGACATTGATGCGGTTACCATTTCAACACCAGACCATTTTCATGCGTATGCTGCACTTGCCTGCATGGAAATGGGCAAACACGTTTACGTGCAAAAGCCACTCACGCATAATATTGCAGAGGCAAGAAAACTTACAGAGGCCGCAAGAAAATACAAAGTGGTAACCCAAATGGGCAACCAAGGATCTTCCAACCCTGCACAACAAGTTGCTATGGATTGGTTTGACAAAGGATTAATTGGTACAGTACATACCGTTAACATCTGGACAAATAGGCCAGTGTGGCCCCAAGGAATCCCAGTGCCTAAAGACAAGCCAGCGCTTCCATCGTCAATGTCTGCAGCAGATTGGGATATCTGGCTGGGACCAGCTTCTTATGTAGACTATCATCCACTCTATCATCCATTCAAGTGGAGAGGATGGTGGAATTTTGGAACAGGTGCATTAGGCGATATTGGATGTCATACCATCGACTCTCCTTTTAGAATTTTGGGCTTGGGCTACCCCACAGAAGTAGAATGCAATGTAGGTGCAGTATTTATCAAGGATTGGACACCTGAGTACATCCCTGAAGTTTGTCCGCCCACTTCACACGTACAAATCAAATTCCCTGCAACAAAGAAAAATAAATCTGAGATGAAAATGATATGGATGGATGGCGGAATTCGTCCAATGCATCCAGATCTCATCCCCGCAAACGAACCAATCAGCAATGATGGGGGACAAAATGGAATTATTCTTCACGGTACAAAGGGGCTGATGACAATAGGGATGTATGGAAACGATCCTAAAATATATCTTAACAGCGGTGAGAAAATAGAGATGCCAGCTGCAGATCCAAATGGACCAAAAGAACTCCCTGAACACGGACATCAAATCTTGTGGACGGAAGCCTGCAAAGCAGGTTTTAACAGCAATGCGCACAAAGGATTATCATCATCATTTGATTATTCAGGTCCAATGACAGAAACCGTACTCATGGGTAACCTGGCTATTAGGAGCTACATGCTCAAAAGCAAGAATGAAAAGGGTGACATAGATTTCCACGGAAGAATGAAACTGCTTTGGGATGGGATCAATATGAAGATTACTAACTTCGATGAAGCAAATCAATTTGTGAGCAGAGATTATAGGAGCGGCTGGGAATTGAAGTAAGCTTTACAACAGACGTCAGCTACCAGTAATACAATTGTGCATAATCTCAACTGTAAAAAAGATAGCTGACGTCTTATTTTTTATTTTAAAATCTCCCTCGCGGCATCCAAATAGACAAAGTTCTCAGGCTGATGGTGGTGAACTGGTTTCTCAACAATTGACTCACCTAAACGAACAACGACTGCATTTTTTTCAGGTATTATATATACATACTGCCCAAACAATCCATTTTGGGAAACGGCAGAAATCCCATTATGCTCGATCATCCAATATTGATACCCATAATAATCTACTGGAATATTATTTTCAGAGCGATCTTTTAAATATGTTGCAGGAGTTGTTGCTTCCGCAACATATTGCGGTGAAACAATCTGCTTTCCATTCCAACTTCCTTTATTAAGGATGAGTTGGCCAAAACGTGCATAATCTCTTGCGATAGCATTAAAGCAGCAAAACGCTTTTTCGTTTTTTTGGTCGCCATCAAGCAACCAAAGTGCATCCACCTCTGCCCCCATAGGTTTCATAAACCGCTCTGAAACCAACGCTGAGATCGATTTTCCAAATACCTGTGAAACAATCAATCCCAATACTTGGGTATCACCACTTCTGTACTGCCAAAAAACACCTGGGTCTTCTTTACGCTGCATCTGGCTTACCATATAAGCTTCATCATCACCATAATATGCACTTGCATTCATGCTAAAATATCCCTTATCAGATTCATCATAATTTGTACCTGAGCTCATCGTAAGGAGATCCTTGATTCTGATTTTTTCAAGTCCGTTCGTTTTGAAATAAGGCAGATAGTCGCCTGCATAGTCATTCAAAGATTTGATTTTGCCTTCATCAACTGCAATACCTATCAACAGGGAAATAATACTTTTTGCAGCAGAAAATGAACCGCTGAGTGTTTGCGTGGTATAGCCATCCCAATACTTTTCAAATAACAATTTACCGTCTTGAAAAACAAGAAAAGCATGTGTATTATACCCATCAATTTTTTTCAAGATTGAATCAGATAAAACAGTCTGGTTATACAGTGAATCCAGTGGCCACTGCTGGGGAACATCAGCCGCTTTTACCGAACGTACTGGATGTGTTTTATAATCATGAATGGTATGAACACCCCAAACTGCAAAATTCTTAAGGTGAGAAAACTTGTTTGTAAAGAGTAGCCCTACCGTAATGATGATAAGGGAAGAGAATACCAGGATTGTTTTTTTAAGCATAAAATATATATTTCAAATCAATAATGAGTTTCTAAACTTGAGTGATAAAATTAAAAATCATACCCACTAAAGATTACCAAAAACCCCTTCATTTTTTAAAGGGCCGATAGTATTCCTTAATGGTCTGATCCACAATTTTACTGATTGAATTTATTCGTTGGTCATCAGATGGGTGAGTACTCAAAAATAAAGGCGTTTGTTGATTTCCCTTCATGTTTTTCATACGCGTCCACAGGGGAACCGCTTCCTTAATGTTATACCCAGCTAATGCAGCAAACCTCAAGCCAAAGAGGTCTGCCTCTAACTCCTGCTTTCTACTGTGAGGTAACATGACCCCCACGGTGGAGCCCACACCATATGCCGATAAAAATATGTCTTGGGTTACTGCCGGCTTATTCGCAATTGCGGCAGACAGCGCAATTCCACCAAATTGCTGAACCATGCCTTCGCTCATTCGCTGATTTCCGTGTCTTGCAATGGCATGTGCTACCTCATGAGCGATTACTACTGCCAAGCCATCTTCGTTCTTTGTGATTGGCAACAAGCCTGTATAAACTACAATTTTACCCCCCGGCATACACCAGGCATTCGCCTCTTTACTGTCAACTAAATTATATTCCCATTTGTACCCCTCAAAAACATGCGCACTTCCCTTCTTAGAGTAATATTGTGTGATTGCATCAGATATTCTAATCCCAATTTCTTTGACTTTTGAGGCCTCATTATTCAATTTTGCATCAACGACCTTATTGGTTGAAATGAATTGATTGTACTCAGTAAGCGCCATGGATTGAACCTCGGATTCTGGTAGAAGTAACAATTGCCGGGAACCTGTAATTGAGTTTTTGAAACAGCCGCTAACAAACAATATTAGGGCGAAAGCTATAAAAATCGGAGACCTTGACTTGACTATTTTCATTATAAATTGGGTGAAAGAATTTTCTAACTGGAAAGTTACATTGAATTAAAGGGTGTCTAAAATTTATATCATCTAAAAATAACTTTTTATAATATAAGCGTGAAGCAGGAATTATATTTTATGAAATAGTTAAGAACTCAGATAATCAATCACTCCTGATCATTTAATAGTTGTTGGATGAAAGAATACCTATTTTTGAAAACTATTTACTTAATACCAGTTAATGAATTTTCTTGAGGTTCATCATATCAGCAAATTTGAGGGCGAAAGACCCATACTAAAAGACATCAGTCTCGTGTTGAAGCCAAAGCAAAAGCTTGCACTGATGGGAGAAACTGGTTCAGGTAAAAGCAGCCTTATGAAAATCATCGCGGGATTCTTAAAGGCCGAAGCTGGAACAGTCATGTTCGAGGGCAATAGGGTACCAGGTCCTGATGAGGTGTTAATACCCGGACAAATTGGGATTGCCTATTTATCGCAGCATTTTGAGCTGCGAAACAATTATCGTGTAATTGAATTGCTCGAAATGGCAAGTCAGCTTAACGATAAAGAAGCAGGCAGAATCTTTAAAATATGCCAAATTGAACATCTCCTACAAAGAATGACAAACCAACTCTCGGGCGGAGAAAGACAGCGTATTGCACTGTCTAGGTTACTCATTACCAAGCCTAGACTACTGCTATTGGATGAGCCTTTTACCAATTTAGATACGTTTCACAAAAACATCATCAATCAAGTCATCCACCAAATCAGTGATGAACTTGGCATTACCTGCATGCTCGTCTCCCATGACCCCGTGGATGTTTTATCTTGGGCCGATGAGTTAATCCTAATAAAAGATGGAATAATCCTGCAGCAAGGTTCCCCAAAAGAGGTTTACTACTCGCCAATCAATGAGTACGCAGCAGGCGTATTGGGCAACTATAATTTACTGAATGAAAATCATGCAAGCATCGCGAATGAATTGGGATTGGGAAACCCTGGAATTCCTCTTTTCATTCGTCCAGAACAATTTATTATAAGCGACAAGAAGGAAAATACTATTCTCGCGATTGTAGTAAAAATCTTGTTCTGTGGAAGCTATTTACTCATCCATGTCAATAGTAATGGTACTAATTTAATTATTCAAACGCAAAATCAGTCGCTCTCAATAGGAGATGCCGTATATGTCAGTGTGAATTGTTAATTATGTTTACTGGCTGATACAGCTGAATAAAAGAATTCAGATTTTTTGAAATACATAGCAACCCAAAACAAGGCAAGAAATATTGCAGGGGGAACTGCATCTTGACCCGTAGTCATGTTTACTGCCATAGCTCCACCGAGGTAGCTGCAAATAAGAAAAAACCCCAGGTTCATTGTACGCGGAATGATAAATAATGCAGTACATAACAGCTGTAAAACACCAAGATAAAACATCTTTTCGGCCATTCCTGCAGGAGCTGATTTTGCAATCTCTGCAGAAGGCGTAGTGAATTTTACTATTGCAGTAATGATGAACATCAAAGCTGGTAACAAATAAAAATATTCTTTGATTTTTTTCATGAACCGATTTTAGGGCTAAAATAACAAATACATTTAAAATTGCAGCCTATTATTATAGATTGAGTTCTAACAATTTGAGCGCCTAAAAGCCAATCATCGTATTGAACCAATTTTAACGAAGATATAAATGGGCAATTCCTGTGTGATCACTTACATTAAATTAACTTTGTATCAATTCCATTAATATGAAATATATTTTCTTATTTCTTTCTTTGCTAATTATCACGAACGGCGTTTCAGCTCAAAACATTAAAGGCCTTCTAGGTAAGGCCAAAGAAATTGTAAGCCGAGATAATGGTCAGATTGGAACAGAAGAAATCATTTCCGGATTAAAGGAAGCACTAACTGTTGGGGCCGAAAAAGGCACTTCGCTACTTTCAAAAGAAAATGGATTTTTCAATAACCAGCTTCTTAAAATTATTTTACCTCCTGAAGCACAACAAGTAGAAAAAACACTTCGAAATATTGGTCTTGGGAAACAGGTTGATGAAGCCATCCTCAGCATGAATAGGGGTGCGGAAGAGGCGTGCAAGCAAGCAGCACCTATTTTTGTAAATGCTATTCGTGGAATTGATGTTAAGGACGCAGTAGGTATATTAAAAGGAAGTGATACAGCCGCAACAGCTTATCTGAGGGGAAACACAACAGCTTCCTTAACACAATCATTTAGGCCAGTAATCGAAGAGTCATTGAAAAAAGTAGACGCCACAAAATATTGGAACAGCATGATAACAGCCTATAATAAAATAAGTTTCAAAAAAATAAACCCCGACTTGGCTGCCTACGTTACAGAAAAAGCATTAAGTGGCGTATTTGTACAAATAGCTATAGAAGAAAAAGAGATTAGAAAAAACCCTGCTGCTAGAACTACTGATCTCTTGAAAAGAGTCTTCAATAATTCAGGAAAATAAAAGTCAAGCAGTATTGCTTGACCACTGAAAATAAATAAAACATAGGGGCTAGGCAATGCCTAATTATTAGCTACCCCTTGAGCCACCTGTCTTAATAGGCTTTTTGTTTGCTCCACTAGACTTGCTTGAAGGTTTAGCGATAAATTTTGATCCGCTACCGGCAAAGCTAGATTTACTGCCTTTTGCGCCCCCTTTTTCTCCTTTCTTATCATTAATATGAAATCCCATAAACTAATATTTAGATGTTAAAGATACCACTCTTTCTCAACTCTATGGAAAAGTCAAGTAAAGAGGGTACGCCCCCTGCAATCAGGTGAGTTAATTTTTTTTGTATCTGCAATCTGATTGCTTTGATTTGATATAGTACGATTTGTAATTTATCGCCTTAGGATCCATACAGCCCTCTAAGTTGAGAATTTCAATATCCTTAAACTCCACAGGATGGCTTTCGCTTTGTAATGAGATAGAACCCCCACTGAGGATATCACCTGGTTTACCGAAAATTACTTCTTGGCCACTTGTAGCGCCTCCTCCTACTTGCGGTTTTTGGTAGGCAAGAACTTCCTTGCCATTTACAAAATGTTTGACAACTGAATCTCCCAGGACCAGGACCTCAGCAAGAACCCACTGATCTCCATGAAAAGTGGCTGAACTGGAATTAATACAATGTGGTGTAAACAACTCACCATTCATCTCTACATTGGTGCCAGGGGTACAAAGATTGCAAGTTGACCGATCATCCTTGCCATTGCCACCTAGCAATTGCACCTCAATTGAAACAGGAAAATCCTGATCTTTACCCATGCTCTCGGCAGATTGTCCATGAATCATAATCCCACTATTACGAATTGCCCATCCAGGGCCCTCGATTGCTTGATCTCGAACAAAACGATAGTTTAGGCGAATGCGATAGTAGCTATAGGGTTTATAATAGAAAAGATGGCCGAAGCGCTCATCAAACTTATCATAGGCATCATACCGCACCACTATCTTTTTATCTTCAACCCGAAAAGTATTTCCAAAATTATCGCCTGCAGCGTGATAACGAATTTTTGGAGTCCACCCAGTCAAATCCTTACCATTAAACATAGACTCCCAATTCTCTTTTGCCTGTTTTTGTGAAACAACAATTAGAGAACTAAAGAAAAAAAGGACGAATAATATGGTTTTGCAACTGTTCATAATCGTTAGCGTTTTTTAAATACTAGAATTTGAAGTTATCTAATTTTTTCTAAACCTTCTACAGAAGAAAAAGGATAAGGGGGGAATCGATATTCAGCAGCAACACTAAATAATTGCCAGAAATTATATGGATGAGCTTATTAAGTTGATATCAAACATCTATCATCATGTAAAAAGTCAGTGTTTTCGACCTTCTTGCAACTGTATATTTACTTCAGTTCGGCTAAATCGAGTGGATAAAATAGGAGCGCAGATATACCCACTTTAAAAGGTGATAAACTGAAGTTCCGAAGAGATGGAACAAAAACCATGTGTTTATCCTGACTTTGATTTTGCTGTATTAGATAATCAATGGCTGATAGGAGGCAAAAACCCTATTATTCATCGGAATCCAAAAAAGGCGGGGATGAAACTCCGCCTTTCATGTTATTATAATTTCCAAGCTGCAACATTCCCCTTTAAATAAACTATACTAATCAATAAATTTGTTTCAGGATCATTGAATCGCTGTCAATAATCAAATTCATTGAAATGAAACAAATAATCATCATTGCGCTATTCTTCACCTCCTCTCAAGTGTTTTCACAAAAAATTTATTCGGTAGACTACGACAGTCAGGCAGATGTAAAGGTGTTTGTGGTCAAGTATGAGAGCCAAGCAGATCTAAAAGTCTTTAAGGTTAAGTATGAATCGCAGGCAATGGACAACGAAGGAAAATGGTTTTTCACAAAATATCCTAGTCAGGCCAAAAAGAAAATATTTTTTGTGAAATATGAAAGCCAGGCGGATGTCAAGATTTTCTTTGTGGATTATGATAGCCAGTCTGGATGGAGAACCTCCTCGAAGCAGCATCTATTCTTCTAGAAAGCAACTATAAATATAAAAGCTTCGTCACTCATCTGCATCTACAATCGTCCCATAATCAACAAATAGCTCTTCTCCAGAACCTATATCCCTGATGGCCTCGAAATATTCACCATCATTGACAGACATCAGATTGGGCTGATCACTGTGGTTAAGAAAAACAACCATATCAAATAACTTAAAGCCATATTCAGGAATAAAATAATGCTTGTCATCATACAGGCAATGATTTTCGATGAGCTGCTGTGAATGCAATGGCAATAAGTCAACTTCCTCCTTAGCAACAGGAATCCAGGCTTCAGCAGTACTGGAAAAAATATTTTTTGTGCCTTTTTCTATATTCCTGATCGCAAAAACACCAATTCCATGAATTGATGAAGGCTTCAATGTTGCGTAAGTTTCCTTGTACAACTCATTTAACAGGTCTGCTTTATTCATAAATATATCAGATGATGATTGCTTGATGGCATTTTTTATTTCAAAAACTTTAAAATATAACTAAATGGGCATTAAATTGCAAAACCATTAACTGGCCCTACCAAACAAATGTATATATGAAAGCGATTCTGAGCTTAATTGGCCTTCTGTTTACGTTGCATTGCTTTTCTCAAACATTCAATGCTTCTCAGATTCGTATGCACTGGAAGGATAAACATCAAGAGCCCTATACTACTTTTAGCAACTTGATAAAAGATTACCCCAATTTGAAATTCATAACCAATGCAGGGGTATTGACAAAATCACTAAAGCCAAGTGGACTGTATATTGAAAATGGAAAAGTAATTAGTTCAGTTAAATCAGTTCAAAACCCTAAGGTGAATTATGGCATCCACCCAACTGGTGTTTTTTATATTACTCCGACAGTTGCTTTTATCAAGCCAATAACTCAAAAAATAAAATACAAAAATATCGTCTATGCAATACAAGGTGGCCCAATGCTATTGATTAACGAAAAAGTCAATGCAAGTCTACCTAAAGGGAAAAAAGTAATGCGTAACGGCGTAGGCATCAAAAAAGACGGCACAGTATACTTTGCAATCTTGGAATTAAGCTACAGGGAATTTGCCCAACATTTTAAAGAGCAGGGCTGCATAAACGCGGTTTCATTGAGTGAGGGCGAGGCGGAAGTGTGGGAGGGAAAATTAAATAGGACATACCATTCCTTTGGGCCAATGATATCGGCTGAATGATTTCCCCCAGTACTAATGCTACTTAGTACAAAATAGCAGCTCCTCGAATCAGACAACAATTAAACTGCAACTAAAAACTTAGCGAGTATATTAGCAATGACTAAATGCTTCCCATATAGATCTGAATGAATTACCCCCTTTGAGCATACGGAGTTTTAATAATTCATTACGAGGGTAGAAATGGATTTTGATTCAATCTCAATCAATTCTTTTGCTGACTCCAAGGAGAACTGAAGATCTTTAGTGGATGAGGTAGTATATTTTTTATACTCATTGGCAATGTTAGACAATCCTTGAATGCTGATTTTTTTTGAATTTGCTGTTGCATTAATAATCACAATAACCAACTCGCGCTCTTTTGAATTCTTAAATGCCGAAATCATAAGGCTTGTTGCCGATGTAAAGGGATCCTCGAGCCCTTCAATAATTGCTTTGACTCTCACCATACCCGGACGAACAAATCGTGAGAAGTTGCCTAAAGACCAAAGCATTTTAGATTCAACTACCGTTCCATCGGTGGTGGTGGAAGGTCGTTCCCCCATCTGGCCATTTAAATCATTGACATACACCAAGCCATCCTTATAATCTGAAGGACTTACCCCAAGCCACCATTGCCATGAAGTTGCATTGGCCAAAGTAAGATCGTGATGTATTACCCTCGCAACATACAAGGCAGAAGATATTCCAAGATCTCTCCCATTACCCTGAGTCCCTTGCTCATTTAAGAGAATACAATATTCAGATTGCCAATAATCAATCTCATTGTTAATGGCAGAAATTCTTCCTTTAAGCTGTATGCGATTATTGACAAGGCTTGCCAAATCTGGTTGAGAAAAATAACTATGCCCACTGATTACTTTTTGTACAGTGGGCAAATTCCCTAAATACCCAGAAGATGCCCTGTTCCAAAAATAGCTAAAAACATCCGTCCTGTCTGACAGCCAAGGCAGCGGGCCATACAAATGATTTAAAGACGCCGCCTCGCCAAAAGCAATCTTTGTAGACAATTTGCTATTTGCAAAACTTTTATCAAGCTCAGTTATCAGTCGAAATGCTTCCTCATTGGTTGCTGATGTTCCCTCTTGACCAGCTTCCCCGGAAGCGCCAGCAATCCAATCCCATTGCGGTTCATTGATTGGACTAAAAAAATCAACATTAAGCCCTTGTGTAGATAGTTGATTTAAAACAGTAGCGATGAATTCAGAATAGGTTGAATATTTATCATCACCAAGATTCAATTTCCCAAGTTCAACTCCGGAAGAACCAAATGCAAATCCATTCTTTGTCATATGAACAGGGGGGCTAAGCGTAAATGCCAATAAGTGTTCAACTGCCCGCGCTCTTGCTGCCTTGGCAAACCATAGATTTCCCTCCTGCTTTGACCAATCGAATTCACCTCGCCCATTTAGAAAACACTCCTCCCGTCTCCATGGAGAGGTAATCTTACTATCCACTCCCTGCTCATAACTACCAGCACCAATATTCATCCTCCACATGGAAAGACCGATCCCCAAGGGATTGCCTTCTGAATCAACTCCTTTACTAAAAAGAAGATCTGCTATCTGATTTCTCTTGTACTCCGGCCAATTTTTACCAATGTATTTAATTGACCAACAGTCAGATGCTCCAAAACTATGCATCACCTGGTATTCATCTTCTATTGAAACAAAAGCTTTAAGATAACTGATGGAGCTACAAGTATCAACACCATTGACTAAACAAAGATTAGGTTGTTCGGGCTTAGAACAACCTGATAAACAAAGTTGAAATAAGAAGGGCAAAACAAGCGAATATGGATGGTAGCGATTATTCACTGATCAATGATTGAACTCAAACCTTTAAAAACAACTTCTGCTTGTATAGGAAATAGAGAAACCCAATTTTTACACAAACAAGGCAAATAGACAATATAAAAGCATCAAATTGAGGGCCAGCAAGAGCGCCTAACCAACCAAATATTGAATGTGTAGTTTCATCCCAATCAATGAATTTAACTGACATATAGATAAGGATGGAATTCATGCCAATAACCTTGAACAAGATTGCCCACCGCTGATACCCAAGGACATCAATGATAAAATAGAATAAAGACAGCAGCAGCAAACTCAATCCCCCAGTTTGCATTACAAAGGAGCTACTCCAGAGGTTTTTATTAATTGGAAAATCAATATTCCAAAGCTGTGCTACGAATAAAAATGCAACCCCAATGATTGCCATGTAAAGTGCTTTTTGGCTTTGGGTTTGACCGCCATTTTTTAGCATATCGCCAACGATAATTCCTAGTAACCCAGTGCTTATGGCTGGAATAGTTGAAAAGAAGCCTTCCGGATCATGCGTTGTATGATACAGCTTTCCAGGAACAATAAAACGATCTATATAAGAAGCAAAGTTTCCTTCCATAGTCAAATCACCTTGAGGAAATCCAGGAGCAGCATTAAACTTCAACACCAGCCAATACCCAACAATCAGTGATACAAACCAAATTAACTGCATCCTTTTTTTAGCGTAGAGATAAATAATATTCGCAAAAAGATAAGCCAACCCAATTCTGCCCAACACTGAAGCAAACCGAATTTCACTGAATGGTTTTATTACTTCAAGTCCATTGTTATAAACCACTCCCAATAGAACCAATGTCAACGAACGTTTAACTACCGTAAACAAGACGCTGCCTTTTGTCTTTCCCTCATCCAGTTTTCGTCCTTGAGAATAAGGTGTTGCAACACCTGCAAGAAACAAAAACAATGGAAAAATTAGATCATAGGCAGTAAACCCATTCCATTCAGGATGGGAAAGCTGTGAAGATACTATTCCCAAAAAAGAAGAACCCGTTGCGCTATACAGCGTATGAATAATTTCAGCGCCGCCCATTATCCAAAGCATATCAAACCCCCTCAATGCATCCAAGGAATAAAGGCGATTATAATTATTTACTCGATTCATATTGAAACTTCGCAAGAGTAGTTATATATTGATTACCCAGCTATCGCGAATGTATTGAAATGCCTGCACTTTGCAGTATACATCCGAATTACAATCACTGAGGATCAATTTACCTGAAACGTATCCGCATTTAAACGATATGTTTTCCCCGCTTTTGTCTCCCTCACAATTAATTTATCTCCATAGCTAACATATAAATCAGCACCGGATAATGATTTTATCTCGCATGATTCAAGCTTCCCTTCTTTCCAAGAAATACTCACCTCAAAACCCCCACGTGCTTTTAATCCACTCACCTGACCATTGACCCATACAGAAGGAAGTGCAGGAAGCAATTGAATAACATGGCTATCTCTCTCTTTTACATGACTTTGCAAAAGCATTTCAGCAATACCTGCTGTACCTCCAAAATTTCCATCAATCTGAAATGGAGGATGCCCGCAGAAAAGATTCTCATAGGTTCCGCCGGCATCAGACATATTAATGCCCGTATTATAAATCGGACGTAGCAGGTTGTTAAAGAGCTTATATGCACGATTACCGTCTTTAAGTCTAGCCCAGAAATTTATTTTCCAAGCAAGAGACCAGCCAGTTCCAATGTCTGTTCTCGCCTCAAGGCTTTTTCTTGCAGCCGCTGCAAGTGCAGGAGTTCTATGAGGGTCAATGCCATTACCTGGATGAAGTGTATAGAGATGGGATACATGCCTATGTGTGGGCTCGGTCTCCTTGAACTCTTCTCTCCACTCCATCAACCGACCATCGGAACCAATCTGAGGCGGGGCAATATGTTGTAAGGCAACGCCAATTTTAGATAGCAAAGGGTCTTTATTTGCCAACACCGATGATGCGGACAATACATTTGTAAATAATTCACGAATAACTTGCTGATCATGTGAAGGCCCCATGCTAATTTGAGCTACAGATCCATCAGGGGCAATAAAAGCGTTTTCAGGAGAAGCTGCTGGACCCGAAACAAGTTTGCCAGTAGCAGGATCTTTTACCAACCAATCAAGATAAAAACGAGATGATTCAAGCATGATAGGATACACACGCTCCAAATATTTTTTGTCAAGCGTATAGCTATAATGATCCCAGAGATGTTGACATAACCATGCGCCTGCCCCTAGATGCATTCCCCAACTAGGATGTTCACCTGGCGCAGTGAACCCCCAGACATTTGTAATGGGATGAATGCACCATCCCTTCGCCTTATACTGCACCTCGGCCGTTTTCTGTCCTGGCTTCACCAAAGACTCAACCAAATCGGTCAATGGGCCATGACATTCCTCCAGATTGGTTAGGTCGGCAGGCCAATAGTTCATTTGAATGTTGATGTCAGTATGATAATCGCAGTTCCAAGGTGTTTGTATCGTATTTGCCCACATGCCCTGAAGGTTGGCTGGCAGTGACCCCTGGCGTGATGAAGAAATCAATAGGTATCGTCCAAATTGAAAATAAGTCTGCTGCAAGCGAAAATCATGAGGATTAATCACTTGATTCCTCAATCTAACATCGGTGGGTATGTTATCCAGATCATTGGGGGATAGATTCAATTTAACTCGACTAATCAGCGAAGCATAATCTTCAGTGTGCGATTTCAACATCGCCTTATATGATATAGATGAGGCCTGGTCGAGTTGATTCATAGAAGTGATCTTTGGATCAGCACCTACAAATGTTGGATACTCTTGTTTATAATCTGTTGAAGCCGTCAAGAGCAACAATACTTCATCGGCATCTTTTACTTTCATCAACCCATTTGAAAATGTTACAGACCCGCCTTTTGAAATTGCCTTAAACCGAGCTGCATATTTCATTCCATCACCCCCTTTCCCATTGCTCAGCGTACCTGTCATGAGCAAATGATCAGTCTCAGTGGTTACCTGAAATCTCTCAGGCCTATCAAGATGGCTGGTAAAACTTAAAGCCCCTTTCTTATCTGCGGTCAATCTCATCACCAACACTCGGCCTGGATTGCTTGAAAAAATTTCACGCTTAAATTGAACACCATCTTGCTGATAGCTTACTGTAACTACCGCCCTATCAAGATCTAACTCACGGTGATAATTGGTGTATTCCGAATTTTTCCCAAAATCAATCCACAGATCCCCAAGGGTTTGAAAGCAGCCAAACGGAACGTTCGCACCGTTACCATAGCCAGATCCAGCCCCTTTACAAACCTGTGTCTTTAAAGTTAAATCCGTTGCCTCTTTATACTTGCCTTGAAATAACAACTCCCTGATTTGATTCAATGAACCAAAAGCTTCGGGATTATTATCGTCATCCGGACTACCTGACCACAAACTTTTTTCATTTAGTTGGATTCGCTCATAATTGACATCGCCAAAAACCATCGCCCCAAGAAATCCATTACCCACTGGCAATGCCCTTAACCACTCTTTGTTATTTTCCCATCCATCGACATTATCTTTCACGCTGGCATTGGCTGGCTGTTTATACCAAATCCTTACTGGCGCTGTTTTCTGGGCAAAACCAAGCATGGGAACTAGAATGACAATAAGAAGCGTAAATAAATTTTTCATAATAAGGATTTAGAATAAAGAGTTGTACACGTAACCATAAAACTATTTCCCGGACCAATAATCAATCACAAGTACCTTGTCTAGGTGAGGCTTTAGCACATCCACAAAGGCCTTGTGGGCTGGATGAGGAAGATAAACCTCTCTATCTTTTTCAGCATTAAAACTGACAAGAAAACAATGGGTAAAGCCCTGGTCTAACCCCTCCGGACTATTGTTTTTTCCCCACTCAAATCCTTTGATCTCCTTGATTTTAGAAGGCAGGGCACGAAATGCATCTTCAACTTTTTTTACGTCGTCAACACTGCTTGTTGATTTAAAAGAAAATAAAACAACATGGCGTAATTGCTGCTTTGTGTTTGTCTCTGTTTGTGAATTGGCGATTGTAGTCATGAAGCTTAAAATGAAAAGTAAAGAAATGTATTTTTTCATAGGTAGCAATTTAGTGAAACTTGCTTTAACCATTTATAAATTTAAAGAGGGTATAAACAAAGGGATGAGTTGACTGATTTGCAGGGCAAAGTGTGATTCACCGGGGTGCTGTGTTTGAAAGAGAACAATACCCTGAAGACCTCATAAAAAGATATTGAACTACACGCAGTTTCTACTTCGATGCATGTTGTATCCTGGCAAATATGTCAATGCCCTGTAAAGACCGCTGGTGTACGACCCTGTAAACCGAATAGTGGTAAATGATAGTGAAGCAACTGCGCTATGAGCAAGGAAATACCGAGGGAATTGGACACATCCCGATTGCGATGAATTCAAATAAATAAGAAGAGTTCGCAATTAAAAATCGGGGAGAGTACTATAATGCTCATTTCGATTTTTTTCTTGCCCTGTAATCCCATGGCGGTATTGGATTACTGATACTCCACAATCCCACTTGATTTTCCCTAGCCGTAGTTTCTAATGTTGCCAAGACTTCATCATCTGAGTAGCGTTTAAAATGCCAGGCCATTCCAGCCCGAATCATCTCAGCACCCAGTTCTCTCCCATCTGGTAAAAATGATTTCGCAACGATTCTTCCATAACGATCTGTGTTCACTATTTCCAAATGTATGCCCTGATTCATGCATAGCTCTCCGAGATATTGTTTTGAAACCTTATAATAGTCCATCCCCCTTTCTGGAGCATCGATACCAAACATTCTGATTCGCGTTTGCTTGCCGTCAACAATAATATCATAAGTATCCCCATCAATAATCTTTACAACATTTCCTGAAAGATTATTGCTTTCATGTTGACTACTTACATCGCAAGACAAGAAAATAGAAAACAAAATTGAAAGAGAAAGAAGCCTCAGCAAATTTTTATAAATTGATCGAAACGCAATTGACATGGATTGGATATTAATACAGCCGTAATATACAATCTCTTTAAAAAACCATATTGTTAATTAATTCGCAGAATTTTATAAAACATTAAAAAGGCTCCTCTCTCTTCCCCAACACTTTTTCAATATCTTCTCTATACACAATTTCATTTTTCAACAACAACTCAGCAACCTGAATTAACTGAGTCTTGTGTGCTGAAAGCAACTGCTTCGTTTTTTCATAACTCTCAGATATAAGTGCTCTTACTTCCTCATCAATCATCTTTCCTGTTTCTTCACTATAGGGCTTCATAAAACCATTTTGTGCCAGTCCAGTTGAATCATAAAAACTCACATGGCCAATTTTCTTACTAAACCCATAGTAAACAACCATGGTATACGCCTCTTTGGTCACTTTTTCTAAATCGTCTAAAGCTCCTGATGACACTTCTCCAAAAATCAATTCTTCTGCAGCCCGACCTGCAAGGGTAGCGCAAAGATGCTCGGTGAATGCCGATTCAGATCGGATACTTTTTTCTTCCGGAAGATACCAGGCTGCTCCAAGAGATTTTCCCCGAGGAATGATCGAGATCTTTAATAAGGGGTCAACATTTTTTAATAACCAACTCGCTACGGCGTGACCCGCTTCATGATGTGCAATAATCAATTTTTCTTTCGGAGAGATGATTTTACTTTTCTTTTCAAGTCCTGCTACAATTCGATCAATCGCTTCAAAAAATTCTGTCTTTCCAATCTTCTCCTTGCCCCCTCGTGCAGTGATCAATGCCGCTTCATTACAGATATTTGCAATATCTGCTCCGGAAAAACCTGGAGTCTGGGAAGCAAGGATTTTAATATCTAGATCACTGCCAAGGACTAAATTTCGCATGTGCACTTTAAAAATCTCCTCGCGCTCCCTGATGTTGGGAAGCTCAAGATAAATATGCCTATCAAATCTGCCAGGCCTTAGCAATGCAGGATCCAACAAATCAGCACGGTTTGTTGCTGCCAAAACAATTACGCCACTGTTGGTATCAAAGCCATCCATTTCTGTCAGCAATTGATTGAGGGTGCTTTCCCGCTCATCATTTGATCCGCTGAGATAAGCTCCTTTCCCTCTTGATCTTCCTATCGCATCAATCTCATCAATAAAAACAATACAGGGGGTTCGGTCCTTTGCGGTTTTAAATAGATCACGTACCCTCGAAGCCCCCACGCCTACAAACATTTCTACAAATGCAGATCCTGAAATGGAAAAAAAAGGAACCTGCGCTTCCCCAGCAACTGCTTTGGCAAGCAAGGTCTTTCCTGTACCAGGCGGACCAACTAAAATAATTCCTTTCGGAATTTTTGCTCCTACTCTAGTAAACTTTTCAGGTGATTTTAAAAACTCTACAATTTCTTTAACCTCCATCTCCGCTTCTTCTAAACCCGCAACATCTTCAAAGGTAATGACGGTCTCCTCTTTCTCTATAAGCCTTGCATTGGACTTGCCAAAATTAAAGATTGAAGGACCTCCGCCACCAATATTTGACATACGCCCAGAAAGCATTCTCCATAAAAAGAAAAGAAGTAAAATTGGTAAAACCAAGGAGAAAATGCTCGGAAATGAATTCTCATATTTTTCATACCCTATTTCTACCTGCTGACTTTCTGGGATATTGTTTTGAGCAACTTCAATTTTATTTTCGAACGACTCGACCGATCCTATGCTAAACCAATAATGTGGACCTTCCTTAAAAGAATTATCAAAAGATTTTTTTAGCTCCTTATTGAATAGCGGATCATTCAGTTTTTCTTTTTTTATAAAAACATTTACTCTCTCGCTATTAACCACAATCAGTTTTTGAACTGCCCCTCGATCTAGCATATTAGACTTAAACTGATTCCAGCTGATCTCTTTGCCACTGGGGGTGGAACTAAATAATGAAGGCAGCAAAAATAATCCTGCAATCATGAAAATAGCGAACCAAAAAAATGGAGACTTATTTGTAGGTGATGATGGAGTTTTTTTTTCCTGATCACGATAACTTATTTTACCCATGAAGTTAATATGGGCATAAAGCTTCTTAGTTTTTTATTTCAAAAACATGACTGATGTTATAGACAGGGCTGATACTGAATGTATAAAAAACTATGCTAAATAGGTACTGTGACATTGATCACCGTTCAACAAAAGAATGTTGATTAGCTTTGGTTAAGAAATATTGAACCATGGCAACCATAAAAATGACAACAAAGGATTTTAAAGAGCAAGTATTTAATTACGAAACTGAAAAAGAGTGGAAATATCTAGGAAATAAGCCAGCCATCATAGATTTTTATGCAGATTGGTGCGGCCCTTGTAAAATGGTTGCGCCTATCCTTGAGGAGCTTTCAGAAGAATACAAAGAGGACTTGGTTATTTATAAAGTCAATACCGATATTGAGCAAGAGCTTTCTTCTGTTTTTGGAATACAAAGCATCCCATCATTTCTATTCATTGATTCAGACGGGGAACCCAAGATGCAGCCGGGCGCTTTCCCTAAACATGTGTTCAAGCAAGTCATTGAAGAACAGTTGCTCAAACCCAACAACGAAAAAATATCAGGGTAATGAAAGAATTTTGGAACGAGCGATACAGTGCAAAAGAATACGCATACGGAGAACTGCCGAATGAATACTTGGTAGATAAGCTATCAGCATTAGATGCTGGCAAGATTCTTTTTGCTGCAGATGGAGAAGGTAGAAATGGCGTATTTGCAGCCAAACTAGGCTGGGATGTTACCTCTTTTGACATCAGTGAGTCTGGGAAAATGAAAGCAGAAATACTTGCAGAAAAAAATAAGGTCAGTATAAAATATGACATAGCTGACCTCGAATCAATCCAATACCCAATCGAAAAATTTAATGCTATCGGATTGATCTATGCACATTTTCATGAAAATAAAAGAAGAAGCTATCATCAAAAGCTTGATCGTTTACTCCAGCCAGGGGGCTATCTTATTTTAGAGGCCTTCAGCAAAAATCATATTGACTACAACAGAATAAACGATAAAGTTGGGGGCCCAAAAGATGTAGATATGCTTTATAGCATAGATGAAATCCAACATGACTTCCCTAACTATACAATTCTGGAACTAAAAGAAACAGAATTGATCTTAAACGAAGGGGAATTCCACAGGGGAAAGGGCTCTGTGATAAGATTTTTTGGCAGAAAAAATTAACGCTCTATGTTGGTCAATTGCTCAGACTTGCAAAGCAGGTAAATAAAAACCCCAGCAATTGCTGAGGTTTTGTGGAGATGGACGGACTTGAACCGCCGACACACGGATTTTCAGTCCGATGCTCTACCAACTGAGCTACATCTCCCCATTGTCTGTAAAGACGGGCTGCAAATATAAAATAAGACTACCAATCTGCAAAATCTTGATAGTTTTAAAGACTTTCCCTGAATAAGGGCTTAAATCTTGGACCATTCCTCTTTTCTAAAAAAGGAGATTAGCGCTGCCAGGAGATTTAACTGCTTAATACGCCTTTCGTGACATCCGTCACACTATTTGTTTTTAACCAGATGCATATTTGCATTATAAAAGAATGAAATGGAAATTGCAGGTTATATCGCATCACTCATCATTGGACTATCACTCGGACTTATAGGAGGAGGTGGATCTATACTTACTGTACCAGTTTTGGTTTATCTCTTTGGGATTAACCCAGTACTGGCAACTGCATATTCATTGTTTATCGTTGGCGCAACCAGCCTGGTTGGAGCATTCCCTAAATATAAAAATGGAGAGATAAACTTAAAAACAGCCATCATTTTTGGCATCCCCTCAATAATCGCCGTATATCTCACGCGTGCTTTTTTAGTGCCCGCCATCCCAATGCACGTATTCAACATAGGATCGTTTGAAGTCACAAAATCACTTTTGATGATGATCCTTTTTGCAGTACTCATGCTTTTTGCTTCCATCTCGATGATTCGTGAAAAGAAAAAAGAAAGTACAGTTGAAGAAAAACAAGTATTTAATTACCCAATGATTCTCCTAGAGGGTCTTGTTGTTGGAACCCTTACCGGTTTGGTGGGTGCCGGTGGTGGATTTTTGATCATCCCGGCATTAGTCATCTTCAGTAAACTGCCAATGAAACAAGCCATCGGGACCTCGCTGTTAATCATCGCTGCAAAATCACTGATTGGATTTACTGGAGACCTTGGAAAACAAACCATGGACTGGACATTATTATTATCTATTACCTCACTTGCAATTGTCGGCATTTTTATAGGCAATAAGTTCAGTAAAAAAATATCTGCGGAGAGTCTGAAAAAGGGGTTTGGGTGGTTCGTGCTTGTAATGGGAGTCTACATATTAATCAAAGAAATTTTCTTCAATAACTAAAATTCAATTTTAAACTTTAAAACTATACATTATGTTTTTTCAACACGTATATGACAAATCCTTAGCTCAAGCAAGTTATTTCATTGGCTGTCAAAAAGCTGGCGTGGCAGCGGTAATCGATGCCAAGCGTGATGTAGATACCTATATCGAAATCGCGAAACAAAATAACATGAAGATCACCCATATCCTGGAGACACATATACATGCTGATTTCTTGGCAGGATCGCGTGAATTGGCAGCACTTACCGGCGCTAAACTATATCTGTCCGACGAAGGCGGTCCGGGTTGGGAATATGAATTTGACCATGTAGGACTAAAAGATGGAAATACCTTCATGATGGGTAATCTTAAGTTTGACGTGGTACATACACCAGGGCACACACCAGAAAGCATAAGCTTTCTACTCACAGATACTCCTGCAAGCCAAGAACCGGTGATGTTCTTCACTGGCGACTTTGTCTTCGTTGGTGATATTGGGCGCCCAGACCTGCTTGAAAAAGCAGCAGGCATGACTGGCACCATGAATGCTGGTGCACATGATATGTTTAACTCAATCACTAAATTCGATAAGCTGCCTGATTATATTCAAGTGTGGCCTGGCCATGGCGCAGGATCAGCTTGTGGAAAAGCACTTGGTGCTGTGCCAAGTTCAACAGTAGGATATGAAAAAATTCGAAATTGGGCGTTTCGCTTTGCCAATGACGAAAATGGTTTTGTGAAATACCTTTTGGAAGATCAGCCTGAACCTCCAAAGTATTTCGCTATGATGAAAAAACTCAATAAAGTAAACCGTAAACTTCTTACTGAAGTTCCAAAGTTGAAACACTTGAGCAATGATGAAATGATGGAAGCAATGGGGAAGGGAATAAAACTGATTGATGCAAGAAATAAGACTGAATTCGCAGAAGGATATATCC
>JBILBU010000071.1:0-5498 GCA_044353505.1 Chitinophagaceae bacterium
TAGAAGGTTGCCACTTCGTATGCTTCAATAGGGTCAATCGTTAGCAGAGAGGCAACATAATCCATCGTATCGGGCTTGAGCCAACCGCCGAACTCCTCTTGTGCTAAATGCAACAAAGGAATAAGCGCGCTTTTTTGTTTGCCTTCAGGATATCGATCGATCATCGATTGCACCTCCTTTAATTTATCATCTGAAAACTTCACCATTTCATATGTTTTATGCGTCCATTTCTCCGGCGATCAGGTTTAGACTACTCATCGTGATAATTGCATCACTGAGCATGGTGTCTTTTACGATTTCCGCATAGGCTTGATAGTATATAAAACATGGCCTTCGGAAATGCAGCCTATACGGTGTTCGACCCCCGTCACTAATCAAATAAAATCCTAACTCACCGTTCCCCCCTTCGATGCTGTTGTATACTTCACCAACCGGCATTTCAATTTCTCCCATCACAATTTTGAAGTGATAGATTAATGCTTCCATCTTGGTATATACATCAGCCTTTGAAGGAAGATAATATTCAGGAGCGTCGGCATGAAACACTTCGGCTTCAGCACCTTTAAACTCCTGTACTTTTTGATATGCCTGACGGATGATGCTGAGCGATTGCCAGATCTCTTCATTTCTTACCTGAAAGCGATCATAATTATCCCCTGTTGTACCAACTGGAATAATAAAATCAAAGTCTTCGTAAGATGAATAAGGAGAGTGAACACGAACATCATAATCGATCCCTGCAGCGCGAAGATTTGGACCAGTAAATCCATAGTTCAATGCACGATCAGCAGAGATAGCGCCAGTGCCGCGTGTACGCTCGATGAAGATCCTGTTTCTTGTAAACAGGTTTTCAAACTCTTTCCATACCTCCGGAAATTCTGCGAGGAATTTTTCAATCTTTGTAAAGGCCGTCTGGTTGAAATTTCTTTCAAACCCACCGATCCTTCCCATATTCGTTGTCAGGCGTGAGCCGCAGATTTCTTCATAGATTTCATAGATCAATTCACGGTATTGCATCACATAGAGAAATCCCGTATAGGCCCCGGCATCCACACCCACAATCGAATTGCAGATGAGGTGATCGGAGACGCGTGAAAGTTCCATGATGATGACGCGCAGGTAATCAACACGCTTTGGTGTTGTAACGTTTAACAGTTTTTCACAGGTCAGGTGCCATCCCATGTTATTAAGAGGAGAAGAGCAATAGTTCAACCTGTCGGTGAGTGTAGTGATTTGGTATAGTGGCCTATGTTCAGCAATTTTTTCAAATGCACGATGAATATATCCAACGGTTGATTCTGCTTTGATGATGCGTTCGCCATCCATCTCAAGGATGTTCTGGAATACACCATGGGTAGCAGGATGTGTCGGGCCCAGGTTCAATCGGGTTGTTTGCTTTTCTATTGAACCTTCCGGTAAATCTATATTGACTTGTTCAAGCATGGTATTGATTATATTTATCTGCCAAACATTTCATCGTCCTTATCAATTCTAGTTTGATCTTCCAGCGGAAACTCTTTTCTCAGGGGGAAATAATCCATCTCGTCTACATTCAACACACGCCTAAGATCTGGATGACCAATAAAATTCACGCCATAGAAATCATAGGTCTCCCGTTCCATCCAATTGGCACCACTGAACAAGCCAGTAGCGGTATACACATCCGGCTTTTCAATAGGCGCATACACCTTAACCCTCATCCTTACGTTCTCCACCAAGTTGTGCAGATGATAGACAACTGCAATTTCTTCGCCCTTTCTATCAGGATAATGAACGCCGGTTAAGTCGGTCATAAATTTGAAACCAAGCTGAGGATCATCATTCAAGAATGTGAGCACCTTTAAGTTAAAATCATTCTTCACGGTAACAGCAAGCATACCATAGGATTCTTCCCAAGCAATCAACTTGTCGCCAAATTGTGCAGTTAGTTTTTCTATGATGATATCGTGGGTCAGTGACATGTGTTTATGTTTATGGGGTTTGCATTATTGAATGCCATACCCTTCAAGCAAGGCTTTGTATTGTTCTCCGTTTCTTCTTCTGAGTGGTTCGTTGTGCACAAGGTCTTGGATTTTTAATACCCCATCGATGATGGCTTCCGGGCGAGGAGGACAACCAGGAACGTATACATCAACTGGGATTACCTGATCAATACCTTGAAGCACTGAATAGGTATCAAAAATTCCACCACTTGATGCACATGCGCCCACAGCAATCACCCAACGAGGTTCAGCCATCTGCAAATACACCTGCCGCAATACTGGTCCCATTTTTTTTGCTATGGTCCCCATCACCATCAACAGGTCGCACTGACGCGGAGAGAATCCCACACGCTCAGAACCAAAACGGGATAGATCATAATGGGAAGCCATGGTAGCCATGAATTCGATACCACAGCATGAAGTAGCAAATGGAAGAGGCCAGATGGAGTTCTTTCTGGCAAGACCCACCACCTTATCAAAGGAAGTGGCATAAAAGCCTTCACCCATGTGCCCTTCAGGAAGTTGGACTTGGTTAATCCCTTTATCGGATATGTCCTTTTGAACCAGATTAAATCTTACAGGACGTGTCATAAAAACAATTTATATAAATAACAAATGCCTGAGGATCTTGTTTATCGTCAGGCATATACTTTTTTAATCTTCCCAGTGCAAGGCTCCTTTTCGAATGATATACATAAAGCCTGCGAGAAAAAAACCAACAAACATCAACACCGCCATAAACCCATCCCAGTCCAGCGCACGAAAATTCACTGCATAAGGGTAGAAGAAAATGACTTCAACATCAAACAACACAAAAAGAATGGCTACCAGAAAATATTTCACCGCCATGGGTTGACGCGCATTGCCAAATTGCTCAATACCACTTTCAAATACCTGAAGCTTGTCGCTTGTCTTTCTTTTAGGCCCCAACAAACTACTTCCAAGGAGCATAACAGCAACCAACCCAACGGCAAAAATCAGCTGAATTGCGATAGGGAGATAATCACTCGCTCTGCCGATCTCTTGGACCTCAGAAAGGGCGTTTGATTGCAGTAAAAAAGTCCTTATCATCAGTGTCGATTTGAAGGCGCGAAGTTAGTGAAGAAGGGGGTGAATACAAAGAAAAAGAATGGTAATAAAATGATCGAGCCGGGGGGTACCCCCCCGGCTCGATTTATTAATTCTATGCCCTATGTTGCTCTTATTTCTTGGGGGCTACCAAGGCCTTCGCAATAATCTCTTTGTTGCTGATTGCATCTTGGTTATTTGGGTCAATTTCAATGATTTTGTCGAGGTACGTAATGGCAGTAGGAAGGTCTTTCTTGATGTTTGCGGCGTATCCAGCCAAGTATCCGTAAGCGGTAATCAGGGTGCTCTTGTTTTTGACCTTGTCACTCTCTGCTATCACGATGAAATTTTCACAATCTTTCACGGCAAGTCCAAGTTCCATCGTGGAATCAATCAGAGAAAGTGAACGAAACGACCAGTAATGGCCATATACCTCATTAGGAAAATTGGTTTTATAGACGGAGAAGATGCTATCCGCACGAACGTATTGAGTCGATTTAAAATTCTCGAATCCAGCATTGTACAGATCTACCTTGCTGAGCTTTGGAGCAATGTATAGCAGCTTGGTTAGCCATTCGGCCGACTTGGTAACATCCCCTGATTTCTTGAAAAAATCAGCTGCTCTCTTGGTGTAATCAACTTTGTTTGCTACCGCTGTATCGGAATCAATGGCTTTGGTAAAGTATTCATTTACCTTGGCTGGATCGCTTTTTACTTTGGCGGCGTTAAACGCTGCAATGACATAATTATCTGGATTGATTTCGTCTGGCGTGGCCTTTTCAAAAAAGGTTTCAATCATGGCGAGTGCATTGGCTGAATCTCCTAGCTTGTCGTAACTGTAACCCTTCAATCGGTAGAGGCGCACATCGGCTTTATCACCCTGGCTCTTTAACAAGTCATCTGCTTTCTGAATGGCCGTTTTGAAATCAGCAGCAGCAAAATTTAGACTGGCCTCTTCATAATCAAGAGCCGGACCAGGTTCAGCGTGTTGCTTATACAGATTAAAGTAGGTTCTCGCTTTGATAACATCCCTGTTGTAGTAATAAACATACATATCATACAATGCAGGGATAAATGTTGGATCGTCGGCTACTGCATCATTGAATTTTCCGAGGAAGATATCTTTTTGTTCATTCCCCTGAGTCAGATACACCTTTCCGATTTTATGCTTTGCGATTGCAAACTTGGGATCAAGCAACAATGCGTTTTCATATGACGATACCGCTCCGCCACCATCATTGAGTTTTCTGTAAAGATCTCCCATGTATACATAAGCAACGGGCTCATTGAATCCTTTAATCGCTGTTGCTAGTTTCAATTTTTCAATACCATAAGCAGGATCTCCACCATGCTCAAGATTTGCTTTTCCGATAGCAACCATCACCATTGCATTTTTTGCTTTGGTTAGGGAGATGGCAGTTTCAAAACGCTGACGTGCATCATTGGGTTTCTTTTCAATCAACTCAGCTTGTCCCATTGCCACGAGCAACAAAGGATCACTTCCCTTCGCCCCTTCCATGCTTTTCCTTAGCAGGTTTACAGCAGCATGGTGTTTTTTGTTTTCGAACATAACCTGAGAAAGCCAGTAGACGGCTTCACTATTTGTGGGGGTAGTTTCAACAATTTTTTCGAGTGTGGTTTTGGCAAGATGATGCCTTCCGTTGAAAAGAAATTTCTTTGCTTCCAAAACAGATTGGGCAGTAGCCGTGAAACCAAAAATCACCAACACCACTGCAATAGTCAACTTCATTATGCGCATCATGAACAATTTATTATGTGTGAAAGTACGAAATCAGGTTTTTATTCTGAAACTTTCGCCTCTCTAATTTGGAGAGACATTCTATCAGGTACAAGATACCCCCTTCTGAAGATAAGTTGACCTTTTTCATGTGTTAAGAAATTAACAAAGCCCTTGCCAAGACCTGAATAATTTTCTTTGAGTATATAATATAATCCCCTATTCAAGGGATACCGCTTCAGTGCAATATTTGCCTGATACGGGCGAACATAGACTTCCTCCGCACAATTTGCGCATTGCAAAGCAGCGACATTTACCTTTTTCATGAAACTCAATTGCACCGTATCTTCCCGGTTCCCAATCCAACTCACCCCGATAAATCCAAGTGCATTTGGATGTGTTGAAACATAGTTAATCACCGACTCCGAATTCTTTGCCGCCAATACCTTTCCCTTGAGCGGCTGACCCCTTAGCACTGAGTCAATCAAAAACCTCACCGTGCTGGTTGCCTTCACCCCATCCATCACCAGCTCATAAGAATAGCTACTTACACCACTCAACATCCCACGAATCTCAGCAACAGAAAAAAGAGAATCTTTTGCTTTCTTGTGCGTGAGCACGGCAATTGCATCAGTAGCAACCCGTCCAAACATCGGAACGAATTCCAAAGTGTCTTTATAAAATACTACCTCATCTTCGGTGAGTCCTCT
>JBILBU010000072.1:0-5329 GCA_044353505.1 Chitinophagaceae bacterium
CAATTGGCGTTGGTTTGTGCGTGAACTTTAGAATTCCCAACTCCCAATAGCAATAGCAAAGTGATTGTTGCCATTACAGAACGGCACAGTTGATTGATTGAGCTTAGGTTAATCTTGTTTTGAGAACGACTAACCGTAACTAAACGAGCAATACAATTTAGGAGGAAATTACTCATAAGTTGGATTATTTATCCTTTGGTGGATTTCTCTTTATTGTATTTATAAGTACAAAATAAAAGTTGATTTTTAGTTTATATTGATTACCCAGTTTAAAATAAAGGTGATAAGTTAAGTGGTTAGATATTGTGGGCTAAAGAAATGTCCCCTGCACATGATTGAATTTTTTGAGTAGCACTCTAAGTTGATACACCAGTTGCATGAAAAAAAGAGAAAAGTATGTTTAGGCATTAGATTGTATAGAATAATAAAGAAGCCGATAAAACTTTTTCTTACAATTAGCTGTGCCAAATTGGAGACGAATAAAAACATATAAAAATATTTTTGATAAGTTTAATTTTAGCATTGATGATATATGATTTTAAAAAAATCATTAAGTATTTGCATCTAACTGCTAATAAAATGCAAAGAAAGTAGTTCTATTAATGATTACATGATTATGCAGAGTGCATTATCATGTACCTCCAAAGTAAATTTATTGACCTTACTTTTTATAAGTACATGTATATGTGATAACAGGAATAAAAAATCACGAGAGTTAAACTAAATAATTTATACAATAAAAATTTCGATTGTCACAGTAAGAGATCAAGTCAATGAAAACATAACCATATTAGCTAGGCGAGGATATGATTTGATTACGGTAGCTGCTAGGCGAACTGCCATCAACATGTACCATCAAAATCAATACCATATATAAAAAACATGAAAGAACATACTACTTTTACTAAATGCAGGTCTTGCAGACCGAACAATCCAATAATCCTAGGGAATTGTCAATTCACTTTAAACCCGAATACACCATGAATACACTATCTGCATATGTATCTAAAAGTAAATTTATTGAATATATAAAAAGATTTACATCGAGGAAAAACAATGAAAAAATAATTGACACACTGTTAGCAAGCTATGAAATACAACTTACATTCTGTACCCACTTTCAGATATGGCATCGAAACGAAAATAACGAACCAAAAGTGAAAGAAATAAAAGGGGATAAATTTCAAAAATCATATCGACTCCAGAAAACTAACAATCGAATTGAATTAATGGCATTTGTTCAAAACCCCACACAACTAGCAGATCAGCAAATAACTCTTACGATAAAAATTGAAGACAAGGAGGTAGAATCATTAACTTTTGATATTCCCAACGATAAATCCTATTCAGGATGGTACAAAATTTCCACTATTTTGGGCGAATCTAATTATTAAAATACTGACTCATTAATTGCGACTTGCTGTTGATTTGAAGCTTGCGATAGATATTTTTGATGTGTTTTCGTACCGTATCAATTGATATTTCCAGTTTGCTTGCAAGCAGTTTGTAGCTAAGCCCTTCAAGGATCCCATTGACAACATCAACTTCCCGAGTAGTAAGTGATTCACTAAGTTTCTTTTTGGGATGAAAATATTCTGCTACTTTCCGCGCGATGAATGGACTCATACTTCCCCTGCCCTCATATACATCAATAAGAGCGTCTCTAAGGCTCTCCATGGTAAACTCCTTGGTGATATATCCGATAGCCCCTTCGCAAAGAGATCTGAAAATACTAAACCCATCATCCATTACACTGAACATAAGGATCAAAGTCTTAGGATAACGATCTTTTATAAATCGAATACCTTCAATGCCAGAGAGTCCGGGAAGTACAATATCCAGCAAGACAACATCAGGTGAAATTTCTTTTTCACACACAGAAGCATTAAAATTCTCAATGCTAGAGAATTCACCAAAAACATTTATGTAGTCTTGTGAGGATAAAAAATGAACAACATTCTTTCTTATTATAATATCATCCTCAATAATTAATACTTTAATCATGATGTAAAATTAAGATTTCAATTTCAATTTTATGTAAAAACCATTGCTATCTGCTGAAAAATTAATTGAAGCATTCATATTTAAAGCCCTCTGCTTCATACTCCTGATACCCATTCCGGTCTCTGCAATTTCCTTATTGGTGTTTTGCCCATTGTCTGAAATCTCAATTTGCACCTTCATGGCTTCCATCTTAAAAAATAAATTGATCGCATCACCACTTGAATGCTTGAGTACATTGTGAATTGCCTCGCGGACAATCATAAGAATATTCCTCTTCTGCTTTAGATCCAAATTAATCAAAGAGATAGCTGATTGCTTATGAAAATGAAAACTAAAGCGTGTGCCTTCAGTAGATGAGTGCCCGATCTCTATTATCCTGTCAACCAAATTATGCAAAGAATCAGTACGTTCATCAGCACTCCACAATGCATCACGAAAGGCAGCATTTACCTGCCTTCCGTAATCAGCAATTTTCTGTAATCGAACATCCTTAATGCCTTGTTCATATAAAAGACCCTCTGCAGCATGAATTGATTTGGTAACAGCTGTACCTACAGTATCATGCAATTCATTTGCAAGCTCAACCCTAAAGGCAAGATATTTTTTGTAGTTATTTAACCTAAAATGAAAAATTCCATAAAACAATAATCCAACAAGAAATGCCACGATAAAATAAAACCAAATAGTTTTATAGAACAAAATAGGAACAAAAAGTGTTAGCGCTATTGGCTCATAC
Organism: Chitinophagaceae bacterium; assembly: GCA_044353505.1. GTDB lineage: Bacteria > Bacteroidota > Bacteroidia > Chitinophagales > Chitinophagaceae > Pollutibacter. Next base: position 2,741 of record JBILBU010000072.1, read on the forward strand.
ATCAGCTGATCAATACTTATCGCTTTTATTTGTAAATTCCATTCCCCACCGGGAAGTGATAGCAACTCCAAGTAGTTTCGGTCTTCCAGAGAAATCCATCCGGCAGTTAATCCTTCAATTTTATAAAAATAATTTGCAGAGGATAAATAGCTGAAATCTTGAAGGATAAAAGACAGTTTTAAAGATGCATTTGGCGTTGGCAATTTTAAAATACCCCCATGCTTTAAGTCGTAAAAAACTTTAGAAGCTTTATTATACGAAACAATGACATCATTGAAAGCAATATGATGGTTTGAGATATCTACAGAATAGTCTAATGGATCTATTTTAATATACTCATTAACTGTACCTAGATAAAGTATGCCATCTGATGAAATCATTGATGCAGTACGATTAAATTCGTCATTCTTATAATAATAAGGGGCACTAAAAGGACGAATTAATTTATTTGTTGGATTATAGCAGTAGAGGCCAGAATAAGTTGCGATCCAAATACGATTCAAAGTATCACTATGGATAGAGACAACCTTCTTACATGTAGTAAAAGATGCAGCGAATACAGAATTACCAATGTCGTTTATGAATGATATGAAATACAGATCATTATCTAACCCCAAAAAACATCCATTATCTGCAAAATGAATTGTGTTGACCGTGTTGGAAGGAAGCCAAAATTCTCCTTTTTCATCACTTCCATAATGATGAATCACTTTAAAAGTATTGTTTAGAACGAATACGCCTTTACTGGTTGCAACCCATATCTCCTTGGGTGTCCTTCTAACAATATGAAGAACCATCAAGTTCTTGTATACACGACCACCAAATGTCAGGTCAATCTCTCGCATCGTGTTCTCAATTTCATTATAAAGAAACAATGAGTTATACCCCCCCACAAGAACATTTCCCGGTCCATCTTTTAATATGGAAATAAAATTATTGTTAGTGCCCCTTTTGAAGTATACATGCTCAAGTTGTAAGTTCGATAACTCTAGTCTATATAAGCCTGTTCCTTCAGTTGTTATCCATATATATCTATCGTCTTTGCTTGTTGCACAAGCATTTTTAATTTCAGTAAAAACATGCTCGTATTCATTTTTCTTTGTATTAAAGACTTCAATGCCCTGATAACTAAAAAAGAAAATGCGATTCCGTTTATGATCCTCAACAATACTACGTCGAACTTTGAGACTTGAATCCAACTTTAAGGATTCATTAATATGATGAAATTGAGACACTTTTCTAGACAACAAGAGTCCCTGCTTAGTTAGTGAATAGATATTACCAAGACTATCAATATTAATTTTAACAACTGGATTACTATTCTTAAAAGCCAATTTACTTATACGAAAGGTTGTGTCGGCTGTATAATACAATGAATGATTGCGAGGCGCATAAAAATAATTATTGTCTGTGTATACAGCATCGACAATTGGCCCCATTTTAGTTTGAAACGGCTCAAAAGAATCCTTCTGATCATTATATCTGAACATCATTTTTGTACCAAAAAATACAACCCCGACTCCTTGCAAATATTTTACGTTTGAATAAAAATCAAGGTCTAGGTTTTCGTAAGACTTTACAAACTTATGAAGCTGTATGTTATATTTAAAGACTTTAGTCGGTCCATTCATAGATATGAATGCGTTACCTTTTTGATCAAGACAAATCTTAATTAGCTCGACATTATTTACCCTTATTGTCGAAACCTTTTTACTTATGATGTCACATCTGACAAGAATACCAGTCTTAGTTAAAGCCAATAAAATTGAATCTTTGTATAACACCATGTCCGAGATGATTCCATACTTATCATCAAAACCAAACGAGGAAAGTTCTAGTGTATTGATATTGACTTGGTAAATCTCTCCACCAGATGTAGCAAGAAGGATTGAATCCATTATCATCAATCTATTCACTACGGGATTTTTAAGCGACTTTAAACCAACAGAATTAAATAAAATACTTCGCTTCCCTGCATATCTTGTAATACCATCATTTGTGGCAATCCAAAGATGCCCATTTGCATCCGCCACACAATCATTTACAGCATTGCTGCTTAATCCACTTTTAAGATCGATCGAAATTGTACGATATGATTCATTACTCTGAGCATGAACATCCAGAACACACAACAGCAGCAATAAAAAAAGGATGATTCTCATTAATAATAGATATAAATACGCCTAGGCCAGATTACTAAATTAAATGAATTAAGAGACAAATACTACCAATTATGCATTCTAATCAAGCAATTTACATATGACAGATTTAGCGTTTTGAAAAAATCCATTAAAGAGAAGGCAGATTCAACTTTTCAACGCAACAGTAGTTCCTTAAATCGCTCTTTAGGAGTTTGCCAGTCCAATGTTTTTCTTGGCCTCTCATTCAAGAGTTTCTGAACATGTTTGATCTCCTTCCTTGTAAACTTACTAAAATCAGTCTGTTTCGGAAAAAAATCTCTGATCAGCATATTCGTATTTTCATTCGTTCCTCGCTGCCAAGGGCTATGAGGGTCACAAAAGTAAACCTGCATCTTTATTTCTTCGGTAAACAGCTTATGCTCTGCCATCTCTTTACCTCGATCATACG
>JBILBU010000037.1:0-16447 GCA_044353505.1 Chitinophagaceae bacterium
TTGCAAATCGCTGTGCAAATAGGTTTCATCATAAGAGGTAAAAGGGCTGAGGCCTTGCATGATGGGGTGATCCGCTTGTACAGTCTGGGTTGTAATAGAATCTAGCGTATGGCGCCAGAAGCGACCACCCACCAATTTTGTATATGCATCCGAATTTGCAAAACAATATGAAGCACAATGGATGGGGAGAAAGCCTTTGCCTGATGCAACAAAATCTAAAAGCGCTTTTTCAGCCTCGGGACTTAGCACATCCCAGTTGGCAAAAATCATCAATGCATCATATTTCGCAAGAGTTACTGGATTAAGGTCTTCCAATTTACCTGTATAGGTGAAATTGATTCCTTTCGGACCAAGTGCTTCCATAAGCTGTGGCACACGCTCTATAGGCCTGTGGTGCTTATTGTCGCCCAAGAATAAAACCTCAAGACGTCTGCTCTCTTGTGCAAAAACCTGGGATGTAATGAAGAGAAGGATAAAAAGGATTCTCATTGTTTGTTAAGATTAAATTGTGTTCTTATCTGTGTTTTTGCTGAGGCCTGGCACAATGCTTTTATATATTAAAATAATCTGGGAGGTTAATGATTTTGCCTCCCTGCATAGCAGATTCATGAGCCAGAATTCCAACGGAAGTCCAGTTCGCAGACTGTGCTGCATTAGGAAAAGGATCTCGGTCTTCGACTAGCGCCATCAGAAATTCATGGGCAAGATGCGGATGCGAGCCGCCATGGCCAGCTCCCTGTGTGAAACTCAGGTGGGTATTGCTTGCAACATCATACACTCCCTTAGTAGTAAAGTCGCGTATTTCCTCTGGAAGGAGATGTGCATAATCTGGAACCTTTACTTTTTTAGGAATCTCATGTTCTGGAAGTTTTGCAGTATGAAGAACATGCTCTTCGTCCTCTAACAAAGCCCATTCGAATGATTTCTTTGAGCCATAAACCTCAAAACTCTCACGATATTGTCTTGCCACGTCGAACAGTGACCTGTATACATAGGCGCTTAGGTCGCTATTTTTAAATTTGATGTGTGCAGATTCAACTGCAAAAGGCGAATTATGAATTGATGCAAGCTCTTCGCGGATGGTACCTGAGCCAAAACACGATACATATTCTGCTTCAAGCTTCAGTAAACCAGCAACAGGGCCAACACAATGTGTTGCATAATGCATGGGGGGTAGTCCGGGCCAATAATCAGGCCATCCATCCATATCCTGCTGGTGAGAAGCCTTCAAAAATTGTACTTTGCCCAACTCCCCTTTTTCGTATAACTCCTTGACAAACAGGAACTCACGCGCGTATACCACCGTTTCCATCATCATGTATTTCTTACCAGTTTCCTTACACGCTTTAACAATCTTCATACAATCCTCGACACTGGTAGCCATAGGAACGGTGCATGCCACATGCTTTCCTGCATAAAGCGCCTTGAGCGACTGTTCAGCGTGGTTTGGGATGGGCGAATTGATATGAACAGCATCAACATTGAGATCCTTGAGGAGTTCATCATAATCACTATATCGCTTCTCAATCCCAAAGGCATCGGCGATGGCATTAAGCTTTTGCTCATTGCGTTGGCAGACAGCATACATGTTTGCATTGGGATGTCTCTGGTAAATAGGGATAAACTCAGCGCCAAATCCAAGTCCCACAATAGCAATATTAATCTTCATGATAGCTGATTTTTAGTAAAAATTTGTTGGCTTTTAGGGAAATAAATTTAGCCATTTTTTACGGCAAATTTCTCATTTATCCGGCTGCAATTTGCATTTCTGTGCTTGGTAGTTGGCATAAATTGATTCCTATTGGGATGCTTATGCGATTCTGGCCAACATTGACTAGGCCCCGACAAGAAATGAAATGCACTTCCTAATCGAAAATATTGTCAAAATCACCCTATTATCCCTATTTTTGTTGCTCTCAACGAATTATAATGGAATACAATACCTCAAGGAACCACCTGGTGATGAAGGAGTATGGAAGGCATGTGCAGAAGATGGTTAATCACACCTTGTCAATCGAAGAAAAAGAAAGAAGACAAAAAAATGCACATGCTGTAATAGAGCTGATGGGATTCCTCAATCCCCAACTCAAGAATGTAGAGGATTACAGGCACAAGCTTTGGGATCATCTTTTTTTGATTGCCGACTTTAATTTAGATGTAGAGAGTCCATATCCAATTCCTACACGCGAGTCATTACAAGCAAAACCCGCTCCTCTTCCCTATCCTAAACGACATCCGCGGTATTCGCATCTCGGCAAACACCTTGAATTGATCGTTCAGAAAGCACTAGCAGAAGAGAATGAAGAGAAGCGCTCTGGCTTCGCCCACATTATTGCATATTACATGAAGCTGGCCTACAACACATGGCATAAAGAACTTATCCCAGACGAGAGTATTCGCAGTGAACTCAATTCAATTACACAAGGACAACTTGCTTTTACAAGTACGCCTTATGTAAGAGCTTATCGTGAGCAGGACGATCAATTTACGAAACGCGGTAAAGGTGGTGGCAGCTTCCAGCAAAGAAATCGCAACAACAATGGTGGCAGTAAAAATAGGCCCCAGCAAAAGTTTGGTAAAAAGCGCTTCAAATAAAATGCCGACCGGCGAATATATTTCATGAAAGCTTTTGAAGTTTACGGAGGAAAAAAACTAAACGGGGAAATAGAGCCCCAGGGTGCAAAAAACGAAGCGCTGCAAATCATTAGTGCAGTATTGCTCACTGCAGAACCCGTTACCATCTGCAATATTCCAGACATCCTTGATGTCAATTTATTAATAGACCTATTGGCTGATTTAGGTGTACAGGTGAATCGAATAGATAGACACACCTGCATCTTTGAAGCAAAAAATGTATTGCTTGAAAAACTCGAGGATCCTGCATTTCAAAAAAATAGCAGTCGACTTAGGGGCTCAGTGATGATAGCCGGACCACTTCTAGGTAGATTTAAAAAAGCCTTCATCCCAAAACCAGGCGGGGATAAGATAGGAAGAAGAAGACTTGATACGCATATTATAGGCTTTGAGAAGTTGGGAGTAAAATTCCAGTATGAGCAAGGGGAAGGATTTTTCAGGTTAACTGCCGATAACTTAAAAGGTGCAGAGCTCCTGCTCGATGAGCCTTCTGTAACCGGTACTGCTAATATTATTTTTGCAGCTGTGCTTGCAAGTGGTACAACCACAATATACAATGCTGCATGTGAGCCATATATTCAACAGCTCTGCAAGATGCTGAACAGAATGGGGGCCAAGATATCTGGCATCAAGTCTAACCTACTTACCATTAATGGAGTTGATTCACTTGGAGGCACGGAACACACCATGCTCCCAGATATGATTGAAGTGGGATCATTTATCGGACTTGCCGCGATGACACAAAGCAATATCACGATAAAAAACGTAGGACTTGAGCACCTTGGTGTTATCCCACAAAAATTTCAACAGCTCGGCATCAACATGGAATGCAAAGGAGATGACATCATCGTCCATGAGCAGTCCGTCTATGAAATACAAAAATTTATAGATGGGTCGGTATTGACAATTTACGATCATCCTTGGCCCGGGATGACACCTGATCTATTAAGTATACTGCTCGTTGTTGCCACTCAAGCAAAGGGCAGTGTGTTAATTCATCAAAAAATGTTTGAGAGCAGACTATTCTTTGTTGACAAATTGATAGAAATGGGTGCAAGGATAATTTTATGTGACCCTCACCGCGCTGCCATTATCGGACTAGAAAGAGAACAATCATTAAGAGGGATAACCATGAGCAGCCCGGATATACGTGCGGGAGTTGCTTTATTGATTGCGGCACTTAGTGCAGAAGGAAAAAGCATCATCCAAAATATTGAGCAGATTGATAGAGGCTACCAACAAATTGACACAAGATTGAACTTGCTAGGCGCAGAGATCAACCGCATCGACTATTGATACAATGAATACCGAGCCCGAAAAAAAAATCATAATTCTTACAGCCCCTTCAGGTGCTGGCAAAACCACCATCAAAACAAGGCTTCTTAAGGAGATGGCAGACCAGCTTTCCTTTAGTGTTTCTGCAACAACAAGAACAATAAGAGCAGGAGAAGTTGATGGTGTTGATTACATTTTTTTAGCCGAATCTGCATTCAAAAACAATATTGAGAGCAATCAATTTATTGAATGGGAGATGGTTTATCCTGGGATGTATTACGGAACTTCTGTGGAAGAGATACATAGAATTTGGGAAGAAGGCAAGACCCCACTACTGGATATTGATGTAAAAGGAGCGCTGAATGTGAAGAAGCTATTCGGCGATCAGGTTTTATCTATTTTCATTGAACCCCCATCCATAGAAGTTCTTGAACAAAGATTAGTAAGAAGGGGTACAGACAATGCGGAAAATATAACCATGCGGGTAAATAAGTCGAGAGATGAAATGCAGTATAAAAATAGCTTCGATAAAGTTATTTTAAATGATGATATTGAAAAAGCAACTGCTGAAACGGCAGCGATTGTAAAACAATTCATTGGTCTGAAGTAAAGTTAGGAATCGATAGAAATTAATTAATGGAAACACTTTTATTGCTTGGTATATTGGTTGCATTTATTCTTGCAGGGTTATTTGCAGGCATAGAAGTTGGCTTTGTATCACTCAATAGACTCTCTATCGAGCTAAGAAAAAAACAAAGATCAAAGAGCGCCCAGACACTTTCCGATTATCTTGACCAGCCCTCGAAATTCATCAGTGCCATGATTGTGGGGATCTCTATCGCACTTGTAGTCTATGGACTACTGGTAGATGAACTGCTAAGCCCACTATGGAGAAATACAGAAAGTTATCTGCCAATCGGATTTGTACCCTATTTTCTCTATATCAGGATACTGTTTGACCTGTTGATTTCTTCTTCAATGTTTATGTTGTTCTTTTTCTTCTGTAGGGCAGTCTTCCGAGCCAAGAGTGATACCCTTATGTTTTTTCTTACCCCTTTGCTGAGTTTCTTTTATGAGTTGTTTTATCCCATTGCGAATTGGTTTGTTTCAATTTCCGAGTGGATATTAAGGAACATCATCAATGTGCGAATCAGAAAAGATAAAAATAATTTCACCAGATTGGAACTAGAACACTTTGTGCAGCAGCGCGATGAAAACAAATCAGACAACCCAGAGTTGAACAAAGAACTTTTTGAAGCCGCATTAACACTGCCTTATGTAAAGATCAGACAATGTTTTGTTCCCAGAAAAGAGATCGAAGCGATTAACGTAAATGAGTCAGTGCATACGCTAAAAGATAAATTTGTATCCACCAACCTCAGTAAGTTGGTCGTTTATGAAAAAAACATAGACAATATAATAGGATACGTACATCAATTGTCTCTTTTCAAAGAGCCAACCAGCATCAAGTCCGTTACACTAAGTATTCCAGCCGTTCCAGAGAGCATGACCGCCACGGAGTTGATGAACAGGTTGATTAGAGAAAGAAGAAGTATGGCATGGGTGGTGGATGAATTTGGAGGCACATCCGGAATAATTACCATGGAGGATCTTTTGGAGGAAATTTTTGGAGAGATAAAAGATGAATATGACACAGAAGAGCTCACGGAAAGAAAGATCACTGATAACGAGTTTGAATTTTCTGGCCGGCTGGAAATGGACTATCTCATAGAGAAATATGAGCTTGATCTTGAGATGAATAGTTCTGAAACCCTTTCTGGGTATCTTATTCATTATAATGAGTCAATACCCAAAGTCAAAGAAAAGATTCTAATCGGTAAATATGAGTTTGAGATTCTTGACGTAACGGAGACCCGAATTGAGCTGATAAGAATGAAAAGAGAATTTTAATCCTCATTTACACGAGCCGAAGCATAATTAAGTTTTATCGAACAGATTTAATCCCTAATTTTGCCACCCTTGGCAATATTTAATTTTGTCAGGTCCCGTAGTTCAATGGATAGAATAGATGTTTCCTAAACATTAGATGTGAGTTCGATTCTCGCCGGGACCACCATTGGTTGATTATCTGTATTTTATACCGGATTTTCAACCATTTTACTTTTACAAAATTTAGTAATACTGCAGTCTATTTCAAACTCACTATTGCTTCCACTATTAGTCTCTCATAATAGCTCGTCTTGATATTCCCGAAATTTCAGTTAAGCACCTAGGCTAAAAACCGCAAAATTATTTTATAAACACGGGAAAGGGTTAATCGCAGTCAAAATGCACTTCTATATTAGTAATAGTAATACCTTCATTTATTGACAGGATTTTGGGTTTCACTATACTGCTGTAAAGTAAATCCAAGATTAATTTTTAAAAGATTTTTCTATAACGAGACAAGTATTTTTAATTAAATTCGTCCACTAAAATAAATTGCATGTTTGCTAAAATAATTTGCCCATTTATCTTTTCTATTTTATTGACCAATAATATCAATGCACAAAAACTTACATCAAGATTAAATAATATTCAACTGGATAATCTTGAAGGATTCAAATCCGCTTCAGAAAATTGGGAAATAGTGGGTGATATTCAAGGAAAATATGACAGCGAATCATTGAATACATCAAAAGGCACTGGGATTTTATACAACAACTTCAAAAAAGAGATTCAATTCAAAGAAGACCGTAACCTCTTTACAAAATTTAATCATGGCGATATATATTTGGAACTAGACATCATGGTGCCCGAAGGGTCTAACGCAGGAATATACTTCCAATCTAGATATGAAGTACAAATCCTAGATAGCTGGAATTCGAAAGCACCCACCTCAAGTGATATGGGTGGAATATATGAAAGATGGAGAGATGATAAAGGCTTTGAAGGCAATGCCCCATTAAAAAATGCAAGCCTAGCCCCAGGTCTTTGGCAACATATGGAAATTTCTTTTCAAGCACCAAAATTTGATGCAACTGGAAAAAAGATAATGAATGCGAAATTTAATTTCATAAAACTTAACGGAACAATACTGCATGAAAATATTTTTGTAACTGGACCAACTCGTTCATCAGCTGCAGAAGATGAAAAATCGTTAGCTCCAATCATGTTTCAAGGAGATCATGGAGTAGTTGCTTTTAAAAATATACACTATGCCTTTTTAGAAAATTTACATGTAACTACATCAGCGATTAGTTACAAGTACTATGAACGCAATATCAAAACGCCAGCAGAAGCTATCAAAATTAAACCAACAGCAGAAGGGAAAACAAAATCAATAAATTCTAGACTTGCAGCATTAGAAGATGGCTTCTTGCTTCAATTTGAAGGTTTAATGACTATACCCTCTTCGGATACCTACCTATTCACTTCTTCGTATTCTGGAGATGGAAGTCTAGAAATAGATGGAAAGAGTGTTATAAAACCTACATGGACTTGGATAGGGGGAGAAACAATTTCTGGATCAATTCATCTTGAAAAAGGAGAACATGCATTTAATTTATGGGTAAATAAAAATGATGGATGGGCACAAAATGGACTATCCTTATTCATAGAAAGAGCAAATAGTAAAGCCATACCACTTCACAACCCATCTTCCATGCCTGAAGTAACACCGGCACTTATTACTGTCAAAACAGCAAAAGAACCTGAGATTATCAGGTCATTTATGGTTCATAAAAATAAAAAACTAACCCATGTTATTTCTGTAGGAGACCCAACCCAAGTAAATTATTCATATAATCTACATCAAGGTGCATTGTTACAAGTATGGAAAACTGATTTTCTTAACGTAACGAATATGTGGTATGAACGAGGGGAACCCCAAACAGCTACTCCGATGGGATCACCAATTGTATTAGCCGGTAATTGCCCAATCTATGATAAAACAAATGCGATAGATTCAATAATTGGATATCAATATAAAGGATACACATTAACCGAAGGCCGGTTACCTGTTTTTAGTTATGCTTATAAAGAGATGTTCATTAAGGATATGATTTCGCCGTTCGAGCAGGGAAGGGGATTAAAGAGAACGATTTCTGTAACTGGTAAAGGAATAGAAGATGTAATGATTCGGATAGCACAAGCAAAAACAATTACGCCAGTGGGAAAAGGATTGTATGCGATTGATAATCAATCCTACTATATTCAAGTCTCCCCTTCCATATTCCCACTAATTGAAACATACAATAATCAACAAGTGTTATTACTTCCTACAAGCAATGAGATAACCTACCAAATTATTTGGTAAACGAACGTAGCACCTTATCGTAATCAATACTAAAATAAATTTTAACTCTACTCAGATGTATACTAAATCAATAATGCTTGTAGTCCTTCTTTCAATAATACTATCCACTTCGTATGCTCAAAAAAGTATTATACAGACGGAAAAAGATTTTTATTCTCTAAAAACAATTCCGATACCGGAAGATGTAAAACTTGAAGTAGGTGGTATTGCTGTAATGCCTGATGGACGAATTGCGGTTTCAACACGAAGAGGTGAAATATGGATTATAGCAAATGCATATGGTACCGGAGCACCCCATTTTACAAAATTTGCTACAGGACTTCACGAAATACTAGGATTAGCCTATAAAGACGGTGCATTCTATTGCACCCAACGAGGAGAATTAACTAAAATAGAAGACACCAATAAAGATGGCAAAGCAGACGTTTTTACGCCAGTTGCAGTTTTTGATCTTAGTGGGGGATATCACGAATATGCATATGGTCCTGTGCTTGATCAAAATGGAGATATGTACGTTGCCTTAAATTTATCATTAGGGGAAGATTTAGGTAAATGGCATGGGTGGCTTTTAAAAATTACACCAGCAGGTGTAATTAATCCAATAGCTACTGGATTTCGTTCCCCTGCCGGATTCACTGTTAATAGTAAAGATGAAGTGCTCTATGCTGACAATCAAGGTAACTGGGTGGGTAGTGGAAGAATTACTCATGTAGAAAAAGGAGACTTTACAGGAAATCCAGATGGACTTAAATGGACCAAGGAATCAGGATCACCACTTTCACTAAGACCAGAAACGGTAAAAGAAATTGTTAATGGGAAACCAATGTACGAAACTGCAAAAAAAATCAAAGAGCTAAAACTACCGGCAGTTTGGTTTCCACATACCATTATGGGAATATCAACTTCAGATATTTTAGAAGATATAACTAACGGAGCATTTGGCCCATTCAGCGGACAATATTTTGTAGCAGATCAAGGACATTCAAAAATCATGAGAATGTCTCTGGAAAAAGTAAATGGCAAATATCAAGGAGCATGCTATCCTTTCTTTGAAGGATTTTCTTCCGGATTACTTAGACTAAGATGGGGAGTAGATAATTCAATTTTTGCAGGAATGACAAGCAGGGGATGGGCAAGCAAAGGTGGCCAACTATATGGATTGCAACGCCTTGTTTGGAATGGAGAAACTCCATTTGAAATGAAAAATATTCACGCCCTCACAGATGGCTTTGAAGTGGAATTTACAACACCTGCAAACACTACAGATTTGAAAAATTCAATGAATTATTCAGTAAACAGTTTTACCTATAAATATCATGAAGACTATGGAAGTCCAATTATTAATTTTCAAGAAAGAAAAATAATTGGGATCATTCCATCATCTGATGGCCTAAAAGTAAAGCTGATACTAGATAGTTTAATTGAAGGAAATATACATGAAATAAAACTCGCTAATATCCAGTCAATAGAAAAACTTCCTCTACTACATAATACTGGGTATTATACATTGAATAATATTCCAGAAGGTGAGAAAACGTTACTAACTGAAGCGGACAAAGTGAAGATGCAACATCATCCATCAACTACAATAAGCCCTTCAAAAATAACAAACCTATCGAGCCCAAAAAGGCAATTAAAAATGCCAGCTGATTGGACACAACCCGATATGGTTTTACAGATTAAGACAAAACCTGGATTAAAATTTGATATACCGATGTTCGAAATTAAAGCAGGATCAAAAATAAGATTGGTCTTTAATAATAATGATGATATGATGCACAATATTGTCGGGGTTATGCCAGGGACTGCTGATGAAGTAGCAGATCTTGCAATAAAACTTGGCTTAAAGGGTTCTCAAATGAACTATGTCCCTAAGTCATCTAATGTATTATTTAATACAGCACTTCTACAACCACATTCTTCAGAATCCATTTACTTTATTGCACCAACAAAACCAGGAGAATATACCTTTTTGTGTACCTATCCAGGACATGGATCTGTTATGAGAGGAATGTTGAAAGTGGTATTATAAAATAATTGATAAGCCCCCCCGAAAACAGCTTCAATCGATCCCCACCATTTCACAATAAAAAATAAAATGTGTAGACGATTGGCTATGATTTTTTTCGACAAGGAAAATGGAATTAGGCTAACTAAATTTCATGATCCATTTGAATATAACTCATCTTTTCAAAATACAAAATTGAGGAATCTTGACCTTGATACTACAGCAATGATTAAGCTAAATAGAATGGAGGGGTTGCAAGAATTAAATAACCTTGTCTTATCAGATATAGTGTAAGTCAGTAAAATAGTTTGCAAACAGGCAATTCAAAATCAGGAACTTAAAGAGTTTATTGAACCACTTTTTTCGTTTTAAATGCTGCAGTTTATCTTGCAGTTGAATCAATAGTAAACTTCAAATTGTATTTTTAATCTATATAAATAAAAGAAAATCAATGATATAATACATATTTTGAGAATAGATGTTTCCTAAACATTAGATGTGAGTTCGATTCTCGCCGGGACCACTTTTTTATTTCGAAAGATAATAATGGTCTTTGCTAATAATATTGAACTGCCATTATTATTTCTTTTACAATTTGCCCATCAATTCCATTTTTGTAAATAATGTAAATTATGGAATTTGATTCCATTTATGTATATTTATACAAAAATGGAATTTATGATTTCTAGAGCAATACTCGAAGAAGCTAAATTGGTGCTAACGCAATTTCGAGCACTCTGCATTACCGGTCCAAGGCAAAGTGGAAAAACCACGCTGAGCAAGGCGCTTTTCAAAGGCAAGCCTTATGTAAATTTTGAGGATCCCGTTGTTCAGGAATTGTTTCAAAAAGACCCTCGTACATTCTTAAAGAACTATAACACTGGCGCTACATTTGATGAAGTTCAGCGGGTGCCTGAACTTTTCAGGCACTTACAGGTTTTGATGGATAAGAATACTTCCAGGGGTCAATTCATCCTTACGGGCTCTAATAACTTTCTTTTACAAGAACAAGTTTCTCAATCTCTTGCCGGGCGAGCGGGATATCTGACCTTATTACCATTCAGTTATCAGGAGCTAAAGGCTGCAAAATTACCTGTGGGAGATATTCTTACGAATATGTTGACTGGAGGTTATCCGGAAATTTGGTCTGAAAAATTACTTCCACAAAAATGGCTGAACAGTTATATTCAAACATACATACAAAGGGATGTCAGGCAATTGAAGAACATTTACAATCTAGCCTTGTTCAGTCGTTTCGTCTTTCTCTGTGCTAACTATGCCGGACAAATTCTTAATCGCGATGAATTATCCAAACAGGTGGGTGTTGATACTAAAACCATTCAATCCTGGTTGGGCCTATTGGAGAATAGTTATATCCTATTTCAATTACAGCCTTGGTACAATAATCTAAATAAAAGGATTGTAAAAAGTCCGAAAATATATTTCTATGACACGGGTTTACTTTGCACCCTACTCAATATTTCCTCCAAATCAGGATTAAAGAATCACCCAATGGTGGGTGCCATTTTTGAAAATTGGTGTATTTCAGAAATAAAAAAGAACAAATGCAACCAAGGCGAAAGCAATGGAATTTTCTATTTCCGGGATAATCTGGGAAATGAAATCGACCTTATTATTGAAAAAGAAACAGGGCCTATAGCTGTAGAAATCAAATCTGCATCTAAACCCGACCGCAGTAATTTAAAAGGCCTCAAGTTTTGGAAAAAGTATCAACCCAATTCCAACGGCCTATTACTTTATCAGGGAAAAAATGCTCCTACAGAAGAGGAGAATATTCAATTCATCTCATGGGAGGAGTTGGATTCCATCCGATGATAAATTTCAAATCGTCCTCCAAACTCTTCGAACTCAAACTCGTTAGGACCACTATATTATTTTAGAAAATAATAATGATTGTTGATAATATCATGATTGGTTCAAAAATTCGAAAGGGCTTCCAAATCTCCCTTTACCAGGTTAGAACCAGCGTTAGTAAAGTCTACATTCCTAAACTTTAGTACAGGGCCCCCTCCCTATAGGTGGTCAGGCCTGCCTACCGATAAGGAGGGATTCCGTTCGCGACTACTTTACCACTTATCAAATGAAACCAATTTACAGTCGAGCTTTTTCTCCCAGAAATTTATGGGTGTAATGAATCCTGAAGTATTTTTTGAGGATGAAAGATGACTCATCATTTTGTTTTCAAGGTCATCCAAGTTTATTGACTCATAATCCCTATTATCATAAACCCAGTAGTCCAGTAGATAAACAATTTGATTAATATACCCTAGCATACTTTTATTAGTGGTTTTTCCAATAACCATTTCATCCAAGAAGGTTAACTCGTTTTCGATAAAATGCTCAGGAAATCTAAAACGCTGCAGAAGATTCTTCAGACGAATCTCAAATTCCGGATAGGTTTTTCGTATTGTCTTTCCACGTGTAATGATGGTTATCAGGGATGGTTCATGTATATATAAACAAGCATTTTCCCCCGAAAGGAAGAGCCCATTATTGTGACGTACCAGTTCTGTAATTCTTGATCTTCTGGTTGTAGAGTGATCATTGTCTTTCCATCAATTTTCCCCAAATTGAGGACCTTACGGGTAGCGTGAAGATGAATCATGTGAGATGTGTTCACTTTTAAAATAAACAGATTAAAAATAATAACACTTCCTGATTTGGCATTGTTTTACTATAGGATTTGTTATTATTTTACTACTAGATTTGGACAATGATTGAAAGGGAATATGTTAATAAAGTGAACGCATCTTCAAGCATCTAGCTCGAAACAATTCTTGACGGGATTAAAAAGGTTGATATAAGAGGCACTCACTAATAAGAAAACCTCTTTTTTTGAGGTTGATGCATTCATATTAATATTCAACCTTGGTCTCTCAACAAATAAGTAATCCAAAAACTATCTATTCTATACTCGGCCCTCCCTCTAAAAAAGCTTTATATTTCTCAAAATACTCTGTTGGGGTCGTGTCCCACTCGGCCATCCGCGAAATATTGGTGCGCATGCAGTGATAATACAAATCATACAAAGCTGTTTTTATAACAAGATTTGGTATCCATTGATTATTTGAGTCTTTTATGAACGCGCCTCTTGGTCCCATTTTTTCTTTTCTTGCTATCTCTAGCATGGCATAATAAACGGCAATATGTGCAGATCGAACCCTAGAAAAGAATGTCTCATCATTTTTTACCGCTGCCTCTGCACGATCAAAAATGGCATTGTATTTATTTATGAGATCTTGCGACAGAAAGCTTTCCGCATACTCTACAGGTGAACCGAAAGAAGACATTTTTACCCCTTTACCTGCTTGATTATTATCATGCAACAAACTAATGTACTCTTTCACATAAGGTGCCGCAGGCCCATAGTATGCAGTTAAAAAATCATTCATTTCTTTTTCAATGGACAATTGGGGATTCCACATCAGACGGGCAATCAGGTATGTCCTCAACTGAGCAAACTCACCACCTCGTTGTATGTTGCCTTGTTCAAACAGTGCAGATACATTATTGCTCTGTAAAAACTGGATATTGGGTTGTAGTACACGCAGATTTGGAAACGGAGCAAATAAATGATTGAAGCTTATTGTATAGTCCCAAATGATGATATCCCCTGTCAATCTACCCCAACCTTTTAGATCGCTGCTAAAAGATGTGTCCCCAGTTTCCATCGGATCATTCCGTGAACTTTCAATACTGCATAACATGATGTTCACGTTTTTGCGCGGCACTATGTTTTTTGGAGGCACTCTTGAATACTGATAGGCAAGCGTGGATATTATCTTGTCAGGAAAACGATCTGCCACCTGATTTACAAAATTCAAAATCGATCCCATACCCAATGCCGGATATTTATCTCCGCCATGTGTGGAATACATTTTATCTTCCGGCTTGAAGGCGGCATAGGTGCTGTCTAAAGCAGCACATGGCTTGCATTTGCAATGATTAACATTATCATTCTGACTCACACTCCAGTATAAGGCATCAGGTTTTTTATCCATGGCCTTTTTCAGGTTTCTACATACAATATCTAGCACATCAGGATTGGATAAGCATAATTGTCCTTCAGGTTGTGTACCGGTACCATCCCAATTGGGAATGGCTTCGGCATGTCTTTGCCCATCGTAAAAAGAAAAATATTCGGGATGCGTAGAACCATATTCTTTTACATCAAGCAGACTTGCAAATGTATGTACCCAAGAGCCCCATTGGCTTTTATCAACTCCGCGGCCTTCAAATGAATGTAACTTGTGCCAATCTGTGTATTCCTGATCATAAGCATCATTATAAAAAACTTCCCGGTAAGTAAAAGCGGGTAACTGCCTGTCGTTTATCTCGTTCAAGACAATAGTGGCGGTTTTGGGAACTATGGTTAAATCCGATGAATACTTTCTGCAGCCAAGGTATTTATCAAGAAAAGTATACGCTCCATACAGCACCCCCTTCTTTGTTCCACCAGTAATAAGTAATTTTTTACCAACGGTTTTTATCCATACCCCATCTTCTTGCAATTCCGCTAGCGGCAATTCGAGCATCTCCTTTCGTTGGACCCTTCCGACAAGTATTTCCTTTTCCTGCTCGCCTTGGTCATCTTGTCGAACTATCAATTCTTTACCAGTAATCCTTCGCAGGTAGTCCTGAAGCACCATAGCAGCTTTTAATTCTACAGTAGTTGGCTTCGAGGGCATCACAATAGTATAAGCAGACTGACTATTGTTAAACAACTCGAGTTGCTGCGCAGATACTGCCAAGAATAATAATTGCACAAACAGAGAAAGCAATAATTTTTTCATGACAAAAAGATAGCCAATTAATGTGTGATTTCCAATAGCTTATCGAGTTGGAAGTAAGTCGCAAAATTAAGAAAAGTGAAATTTTAACAGCGATTGGATTACTGATACAACCTCACCCAATCCACCGTCATACTGATGGGCAGCTCTTTAGGATCACGGATCTTGCCTGGCCAGGAGCCTTCAAGTTGCTGATCGATCAACAGATAAAATGGCTGATCAAAAGGCCATTGATAGGTGCCAGCACTCGGCACTTTGGGATAAGTGATTGACTCAATACCATTAATAGCATACACAAGCTTGTCTGGATACCAACTTAAACTATAGACATTGTAATCATCAGGATCAATCGCACCTGTGTTGAATTTTTTTGGAAATTCCTGTTTTAAAGTTATCGTGTGATGATTGTGCGTTGTTTGGTAAGCAAAGGTATCATGGTTAAGTCTCTCCATTATATCCATCTCACCATTATGCTGATTAGGATAGACGTCTTTTTCAGACAACATCCATATCGCAGGCCAGGCACCAAAAGCGGGATCGAGTTTTGCCCTGACTTCGATTCTGCCATACTGAAAAGCAAATTTTCCCCAGGAGTAAATTCCACCTGTAAGATAAGGACGTGGATCACCGCTTAAGGTATCTTCATTTACAATGCCTCGCAATAAAATGTTGCCCTTGTCAAACTGAACAACTCGCTCATCAGTTGACGTTATATATCTGAAACATCCTGTATTTTCTTGCCAGCGCTCGACAGGCATTTTCCATTGCGGGGAGGTGAATAACCCGATCCGGGTCCAACTTGTTTCATTTAACTTTCCCTTGCCAAATTGATCTTCCCAAACCAGCTTCCATTTTGTGGAATCATTCCTGCGCTCTTCCTTTTGAATAAACAAATAATCATTCGATAGATTATAGGTATGCTTGGCAATTGAACAACCAGAAAAGAATACGCATATCAATATTGAAATTACAGAACTTTCCCATTTTAAAAAATGAACGATCATCGCTTGTAGTATATTTTGTATTAAAATTTATATGCCGTCGTCGTTAGTCAAACAGGTTAATCAATTATGGATAGAGTTCCCAAATGACTACAATCATCCCGTGTATGCTGGAGTATCATATTGAGTAGATAATTTGAAAGATACTTTTATTAATTCAAATAAAATAGAAATGAAATTCGTGTTTTATGAAGGCTATCCTCCGTTCATTAAATATATACCTCGCACTTTTTCTACTTCTAATATCTACCAGTTCCTTTGCAAAGAATTATTATGCTAATCCTTCCTCATCGTCCACTGTGACTGACGGGAGTTTTGAAAACCCGTGGAAAAAAATTCTTCAAGTTAATCAGGGCACTCAGTTATTAATGCCTGGCGATAGCGTGTTTTTTAAAAGTGGCGAAAAGTTTAGTGGGACATTGAATATTGGTGGATCTGGAACATTAGAAAATCCGATTGT
>JBILBU010000038.1:0-16163 GCA_044353505.1 Chitinophagaceae bacterium
CCCCATGAATTGTTGATCTTGTGTCCAGTAAAAAATTTCCCCCGTTGAATGATTGGTTGGGTCTGTTGATGTGGTATACCGATGTGCCAATATAAAAGCTGTTGTCTCCGTCTGTGCTTAGGGAGTACATGAATCCTGTATTCACATCGGCATAATTGATGGAGAAGGGATTGCTGCTCAAAGTCTCTTGCGTGAGTCCTGTGAACCCTAATGCGGTTAGTTCATCCTCAAAGTCTGCCCTTCTTATGTCCAGGCGCTTGTTTGCATAGGTTGCCTGAAATCCTATTGTAATTTGATGAAGTCCGTCTTCATCCAACGATTTGGCATAGGCTGTACTGATGCTATAGAAGGAGTTGTTGAGTATTTTGTTTCCACTTTGATCATTTACGGCAAGTACCCCTATGCCCCAGGTATCTTGTTCAGGAATCTTGTTGCTTAAGATCGAAAAATCTAATGCTGCAGTAGAAGTGGTGAATGCATTATTGATGGCGGGCCATTGTTTTTTATAATTTCCTGAAAAACGGTATGACCCGTTGAATTTTCCTGTGTAGGCCGGGTTCAATGTGAGTGGGGATACAAAAAACTGTGAGAAGTGTGGATCTTGGGCGCGGGCAGATGATGCCACGATAATTATGGCTATTGCAGAGCACATGACCTTATGTCGGAAATTCATCAGAGCTTTAAAAATTATGACTGTTGTTTCTCGCCGTATGCCAAATCGCCAGCATCCCCCAATCCGGGTACAATATAGCCTTTTGCGGTAAGCTCTTCATCGATTGCCCCGCACCAAATTTTTGCTTGGGGTGCATTTCTTCTGATAAAATCTATGCCTTCGGTACATGCAATTACCGATGCTATATGGAGTTCGGTGAAATTTCCTTCTCTTTTTAAAAATTCTATGGTTTTGACCAGCGATGCCCCAGTTGCGAGCATCGGATCGCATATGATCAAAGGCCTGCCGTCCAATGAGGGAGAGGATAGGTATTCTAGGCTGATCTCAAAGCTTCCATCTGGGTGATGTTTTCTGTATGCAGCAATGAAGGCATTGTCTGCCTTGTCGAAATAATTTAACATGCCGTGATGAAGAGGCATGCCCGCGCGAAGTATTGTTGCAATGACAGGTTGTGTTTTCAATACCCTAGATATTGAGATTCCAAGTGGCGTGGTTGTCTCAACTTCTTTCCATTCAAGGGTTTTGCTGATTTCATATGCAGTTGCTTCTCCTATTCGCTCAATATTTCTTCTAAAACGCATCCTATCGGCTTGTATTGAGCTGTCTCTTATCTCGCTAATCCAATTGCTGATAAGGGAGTGTTGTTCGCTTAGGTTTTTAACCATACAATGCTTTAATTTCGGGGTGTAACACAAAAATAATCATAATCTATGGTATATCATGTGATCGGTGTCATGAGTGGCAGTTCATTGGATGGATTGGATATCGCATTTGTTGAATTGGAAGAACAGGGTGGATCATGGCAACATAAGATTCTTGAGGCAGCCTGTTTTGCATATCAGGATGGTTGGGAAGAGCGGCTTATGAATCCGGCTATGCTCGGAGCGATCGACTATGCAAAACTTCATACCGAGTATGGGCATTATATTGGCCAGGCAATCAATCAATTCATTCAAGATAAAGGGCTGGGCTATCGTGTCGGACTCATTACCTCACATGGCCATACTGCATTTCATTTTCCCGGTTCTTTCTCTTCCCAGTTGGGAGATGGTGCTGCGATTGCTGCTGAGACTGGATTGCCAGTAGTTTCTGATCTGCGTTCTATGGATGTGGCACTAGGTGGACAAGGCGCTCCGATTGTACCTATCGGCGAGAAGTTGCTGTTTGCCAAGCATCGATTCTTTTTAAATCTTGGAGGCATTGCCAATATATCTTTCAACGGCGGTTTTTATTACGATGCATTTGATATCTGCCCAGCCAATAAGGTACTCAATCTGCTTAGTGAATTAAGGGGCAAGAAGTTTGATGAGCATGGTGAGATGGCCTCTGTTGGTCGTATTCATGAAATACTGCTAGGCCAACTGCAAGCCCTTGAATATTATCATGCAGCATTTCCTAAATCACTTGGTAATGAATTTGGAACCGATGTTGTGTTTCCTATGATTATGAACCATGACCTATCTATCGAGGATAAGTTGGCTACTTATGTAGAGCATATTGCCATGCAAGTTGCTCATGGCGTATCGCAAATTATTGCAAAGCGATCAATTGTATTATCCAGCGAAAACATAATCATCACCGGAGGAGGGGCGTTTAATCGCTATCTCATTTCAAGAATTGAAGCCCAGCTCAAGCCTTACTCCCTGGAGGTTGAAGTTCCTGATCAGGTTACTGTGATGTACAAAGAAGCATTGATTATGGCCTTGTTCGGTGTGTTGCGGTGGCGTGAAGAAGAGAATATCATGAGTTCCGTAACAGGGGCTTCTAGGGGCAGTGTATCCGGAGCTTTGTGGATGGGCGGAGAATTAGGTTAACAACGGGCCTGCTTGCGGGTAGGTTGCAATATCAGCCGGATCGTTATGCGCCCAGTTATTAATCCTGGATCGAAGACCCGCTCCACTTTTTTACTATTCTATCTTTTAGTGATTTGATTGACATGCAGTATTCATTTTGAAACAGTTGATTTCGATGAATATATTTCAAATAAAAAAACCGAACTCTAGGGTTCGGCTTTTCAATGTTGAATATTTAATCAATATCCCCATTTCTTCATGATTTCAAGATCTTCTCTTGCGCAATCCAATGGTGTTTTACCTTGGTAAGATTCTTGTTCAATGATAAAGTGTTTTGTTCCCCATTTTTTCCCAAGGTCAATGACTTCTTTAATTGGAATGATTCCTTTTCCTAGGATGGTAGACTCATATTTATCATTTCCCCCCTCTGTTGATGGGGTAGCATCTTTCACGTGCATGGATTCAAATCTTCCAGGATATTGTTTCATGATATCCAGAGCCATTGCACCTCCATTGATCATGTTGCCGATGTCTAGTTGGTACATGACCAAGCTTGGATCTGTTTCCGTGAGTATAATATCGAACACTGATTTGTCTCCGAGTTTTTCCCTGAATTCAAAATCGTGATTGTGGTACCCAAATTTCATTCCTGATTTTTTGCACAGCTCTCCGGATTTATTAAAGATTTCCATGAATGCCTGCATGCCACTCAGTGATTTTCTGCTGTCTGCTTCAAGAGAAGGGCTAATCACAAATAACTGACCCATCGCGGCGGCATCTTCAACGGTATACTTCCACACATCCGTGAAATCTTTTGTTGAGCTATCCCAATGTTGTGCGCCTAACACGGTATGTCCACTTGGCATTTTCATGCCCAAGTCATTGAGTATTTTTTTAAACTCACCGGCAGTCCAACCATAGAACTTTCTATTCATATAGTTTGCATGTTCCACATGCTTGTATCCCATGGAAGCAAGTTTTTGGAGTGTGCCCAATGGATCTGCATTCATGTCAGTTCTGATAGAGTACAATTGAATTCCCGTCAGCTGTCCTTTTTTTGCATGGGCAAAAAGTTCGTTATGAAAAAAAGCAGCACCTGCAGCGGCAAGCGCACTATTGCGGATAAATGATCTTCTTGATTGGCTCATGCGTATAATTTTAAAGTACTTGAGTGAAAGTTACGAAAAATTACAACTTCTTTACGCTGGCAATTCTACTAACTGAGATAGGGTGCTGTTCTGCTTTCTTTTGATTTGGCCAGTAGTTTTGGCGGGCCTGCAAACACCAATGCACCACCATCCACACCAGCTTCTGGTCCGAGTTCAATGACCCAGTCGGCCGACTTAATAACATCCGTATTGTGTTCAATAACAATGATTGAATGTCCTTGATTAATGAGGGCATTGAAAGAAGTGAGGAGCTTATTGATATCGTTAAAATGAAGTCCAGTTGTGGGTTCGTCAAAAATGAACATCACCTTGTCTTGGTGTCCTTTTCCTCTTCCTAGAAAGCTGGCAAGTTTTACGCGCTGAGCTTCACCACCTGAAAGTGTACCACTTGATTGGCCGAGTTTAATGTAGCCAAGTCCCACGTCGCTAAGTGGTTTTAATTTTAGTGAAATATCTTTTTCTTCCTTGAAGAATTCGATTGCTTCATCTACACTCATTTCAAGTACATCATATATGTTTTTCCCCCTGATGTTTACTTCTAGCACCGCCTCCTTAAACTTTTTTCCTCCACACGATTCGCATGTTAGGTGTACATCTGCCAGAAACTGCATTTCAACGGTTTGTTCACCTTCGCCCTTACAGGCATCACATCGTCCACCATCTACATTAAATGAAAAGTGTTTAGGGAGATAGCCTCTTATCTTGCTGAGCGGCAATGAAGAAAAGCAGTCACGAACACTATCCCAAGCTTTTATATAAGTAACCGGGTTGCTTCGTGATGATTTTCCAATTGGATTTTGATCTATCATCTCTATCTGCTGAATGAGGTTAACATCGCCTGAAATCTTTTTGTGTGCTCCAGGCCTGTCTGAAACTCCAGTAATCAGTTTTTCCATTACTGGAAATAAAATCCGCTTGACCAGTGTTGTTTTTCCAGATCCACTTACGCCACTCACTACGGTGAAAATTCCCAAGGGGAAATCCACATCAATATTTCTTAAGTTATTTTCAGTTGCACCTTCTATGCGGATGTATTTGCTCCAAGGTCTTAGTACCGCTGGGACTTCAATCTTTAGATCGCCCCGCAGGTATTGTGCAGTAAGACTTTTTTCTGATGCAATAATTTGATCATAGTTTCCTTCTGCCACAACCTCACCACCAAGGTGACTGGCGAGTGGTCCCATATCAATGATATGGTCTGCTTCGCGCATCATTTGTTCATCATGCTCAACAACAACAACTGTGTTTCCGAGGTCGCGGAGGTTCTTCAATACCTTAATCAATCTTGATGTATCTCTACTATGAAGTCCGATTGAAGGCTCGTCCAATATATATAACGAATTCGTCAGGTTGCTTCCGAGACATCGGGTAAGTTGAATACGCTGACTTTCTCCACCACTCAGGCTATTTGCAAGGCGCTCAAGTGTTAGGTATCCCAATCCAACATCAAGCATTGTATTGATGCGTTGGGTGATTTCAAGCAGTATTCTTTTTGCAATGCTGGTTTCATGCTCGCTCAGCTTGATGTTTTCCATCCAAGTTGCAAGGTCTCTCATGGGCATCCTGCAGAGTTCACCAATGTGCATCCCATTTACTTGAACATATAGCGCGTCTTTTCTGAGTCTATATCCGTTGCATGAGGTGCATGGGGTTCGGCCACGGTATCTTGACAGCATCACCCTAAATTGAACCTTATATAAGTTTTCTTCTACCTCTTTGAAGAAGGCATTTATTCCATGTGCATGTTTGCTTCCTTTCCAAAGCAGTTCTTTCTCTTCTGCAGTAAGCTCAGCATAGGGCCTGTGTACAGGGAAATTAGTATGTTTCGCCCCCTTGATGAATTGCTCTCTCCACCAATTCATTTTTTCTCCTTTCCAAGGGGCCACGGCTCCGTCAAATACGCTGAGTCGGTGGTCTGGTAAAACGAGGTCTGGATCAATGCCTAATATTTGTGAGTAGCCTTCGCACAGTGGACAAGCACCATAGGGGTTGTTGAATGAAAAAAGATTTGGTGAAGGCTCTTCAAAGCGAATGCCATCCATTTCAAAAAGATCGGAAAATCTAATCGGTGTATCGTCGTTTCTTTTGATGTATAATGAACCCTCTCCTTCATAGAATGCGAGTGAAACAGAATCCAGTATTCTATTTTCTTCATCTTCATCAAATTCCTTCACTATAAATCGATCAATCAGCAGATAGGTGTCTTTGGAAGGCTTCCAGTTTTTTACTTCAATAAGTTCTTCAAGCTGAAGTATGTTGTTCGTTTTTTCTTCAAACAATCTGGAAAATCCTTTTTGCATCAAAAGGCCAAGTTCCTCACTTGCCTTTCTGTTTTTTGTATAATCAAGGGAAGTAAGCAGGAATACCTTATCACCTTTTTTGAAAGAAGCAATTCGGTTTAGCACATCCCGCACATCATCCTTTTTAACTTCATTGCCTGATATGGGAGAGTATGTTTTTCCTACACGTCCAAACAGCAGCCGCATGTAATCATAGATCTCGGTCATGCTTCCCACTGTAGATCTCGGTGTTCTTGTTGTAACCTTTTGTTCTATTGCTACTGCAGGGCAAAGACCAGCAATATGGTCCACTTCCGGCTTTTCCATTCTCATTAAAAACTGCCTTGCATAGGAGCTTAAACTTTCTGCATAGCGCCTTTGGCCCTCTGCAAACAGTGTATCGATGGTCAGTGATGATTTTCCGGAACCGGAAACACCCGTAACCACAGTGAGTTTATTCCTTGGTATTTCTACGTATACGTTCCGTAGATTGTGCATGCGTGCTCCTTGGATGAAAATGGAGTTGCTTGCCTTCAATTTCTTCTCAGATTTCTTCTTTTCCTTTACTGGTGCGGTTTTTGCCATACTGTTGGTGCAAAGATAAAACTATTGCCAATTCATTGGTGCGCGTACTTTCCCTCACCCATTAACAAGCCTTTGGCATTAGGCCCCTTAAAGCCCCTACAACTATTTACGTAATTGAGAAAATTAGGTGCTTCAAAATTTTGCCTGCCTCTTGATAATTCTAGTTTTGACATGTGATGTACGTTGAACGAGACATTAAAACATCGGGTCTTCTTCAAAAAATCATCAACATTAAATCCAGTTAGTAAAACAAAAAATCATGAGATCTACAAACAACCTGTCTGACCAAGAGCTTATCCAGCTTTTTAAGAATGGTGATACCAATGCCCTTGAGGATCTTATCAACAGGCATAAGCAGAGAATTTTTACATCCATCTTTATATTGATCAAAGACAAGAGTCTTGCTGAAGATATATTTCAGGATGTATTCATCAAAATCATTGATACCCTTCGTTCTGGTAGTTATACTGATGAGGGGAAATTCCTTCCTTGGGCCCTTAGGATAGCACACAATATGTGCGTTGATCATTTCAGAAAGGTGAAGCGGGGTCCTGCTGTGCTTAACAACAGTGACGAGTATGATATTTTTGAAACCCTTGATCTTTCTGAAGAAGGTGCTGAGGGGCAGATCGTGAATGCCGAGCGCAATGAAACCTTGCGTAAATTGTTGGATAGTTTACCACAAGATCAACGAGAGGTAATTGTGCTCAGGCATTTTGCAAACCTTAGTTTCAAGGAGATTGCTGAAAAAACAAATTGCAGCATTAATACAGCTTTGGGTAGAATGAGATATGGCTTGATCAACATCAGAAAGATGATGGTGGAGTGTGAGGTTGCATTTTAGTGTGAGATCAATGCTTAGAAATACAAAGGGGCTCCATCGGGCCCCTTATTTTTTTGACGCCTCAAATGCTTTCAGTCCACATGAAAGCCAAGATGCATATTCGGAAGAAGACGGGGTATATCCTATTGGGGAGGTTAGCAATTGCTCATCTGGCGACATCACTACATACCAGGGCTGAGAGCTTACATTGAAGTTTTCTGCTTGGAACTGGCTCCATTTGTTGCCAATGGTTTTGATGCTTGTTTTGGCACCTGATTTTGTAATGTATACTAGTTGTTGTTCTACAGGCAGAAGCTGCTTGTCGTCAACATAGAGTGATACAAGGATGTATTTTTCCATCAGTTCCTGTACTTCTTTTTTTGTCCACACATTCTCTTCCATCTTTCTGCAGTTCACACAAGCCCACCCGGTGAAGTCAACCAGAATTGGTTTATTTTGTTTTTTTGCGAGCGCAACGGCTTCGGCATAATCTTTTAGCGGCTCATCACAATTTACAGGTGTGGTATAGACACTATAACAGACTGGGGGAGGGAAGCCACTTACCAAGCTGATGTTTGCATAGGATGTGTTGCTTAGTCCAGGTGAGATATAAAGGGTAAACCCAAGCACTGCAAATGCAAATGCCTTTCTTGCCCATCCGATTTTATCTGACTTTGAATCATGTGGGAATCTTATCCAACCCATAAGGTAGGCATAGAGGCCAAGGAAGATGGCAATCCATATTCCAAAAAACACTTCTCGTTTTATAAGCGACCAATGTGCTACCAGGTCTGCATTGGAAAGGAATTTTAGTGCCAGCGCAAGCTCGATAAATCCGAGAACAACTTTAACTGTATTTAGCCAGCTTCCGCTTTTCGGCAATGAGTTTAACCATTGTGGGAATAGTGCGAACAGGCCAAAGGGTAGTCCTAGTGCGACTCCGAATCCTGCTAATCCAACAGTTAGTGGCCACGCGCCTTGGGTTGCTGTACCAACCAGCAGCGTGCCCAGGATGGGCCCTGTGCACGAGAAAGAGACGATGGCCAGGGTTAGTGCCATAAAAAAGACTCCCGCTATTCCTGAGCCTTGTTTGGCGTTTGCAGAGTTTGCTAAATTTCCGGGAAGGCTAATTTCGTAGTATCCAAAGAATGAGATGGCAAAGAAAATGAATATGGCAAAAAAGGCCACATTGAGGTAAACGTTGGTGGCGATGTCGTTGTAGATTGTCGGATTTACATTTCCGATAAGATGAAATGGGATGCTAAATGACACATAAATTAGAAAGATGAACAAGCCATACAAGAGGGCTAGACGTCTTCCAGATTTTTTATTTTCACTGTGTTTGGTGAAATAAGAAACGGTGAGTGGAATCATAGGAAAAACGCAAGGAGTGAGTAGGGCAAAAATGCCCCCCAATAGTCCAAGCAGGAATATATTAAGCAGACTGCTTTTGTCCTCCTTTGATTTGTTGCCGCAGTCCATTACCGGATTGCTAGGGTCTAGTCCGGGGATTAGCATCCGACTTTCTATTTTTTTACCACCTTCCAAGGCCAGTTCAAATGAAGTGGATTCACCGGGGTAGAAGGAATCTTTTTTTCCAAAGGTATAGTTGAGGTTGATCTGCAGGTTTGCTGGAACAGTAGATTGGAATGAAATGGTTGTTGTGAACTCTGCACTCTTGGTAAATACCTCAAAGGATTTTCCATCAAACAAAATGCTCTTAACTGTTTCACCTTTTTTGGATGAGCTAAGTGGTTCTTTGATAACAATGGATGAATCGGGTAATGCGATAGAAGCTGCCAGCAGTCCATCGAAATCAGCAGATGGTGAATAAATCTCCCAGCTGTCTTTGTTTTCGGTGGTAAAGATCAACTGATAAGTTTTATCAGCTATTTTTTTTGCTTCCGCCTTCCATTCAATGGATGGAAGTTGTTCCTGGGCATGAGATGCGCTGGTGCATGTGATCATGCAAATGACCCATATAAAAATTGATCTTATCATGATGGAATGACTATTGTCCTATGGCAATCTTGAAAGGAACTTCTGATGGAGGTAAACAAACATCATCATTGCATACCATGAATTCAATATTGCCATTGAGCATTGTTTTTGCTTTTGTTTTGGCACTAACAAGCTGTACAAAAGTTACAGTCTTATTATAAAAATTCACTTTGCCGTCCCAAACTGATTCAACCTTACTGATCTTCTTTCCCCGTTCAATTGGTTTACCCGCTAAGGTGAGCAATGGGTTTGGTAAAAAAGAAATCTTAGTAGGAATCGGGCCTTCAACGCCGGCATCTTGGGCATAGAGATGATAGTCGCCAGCAATCGTTGCCGTGATGCTCACCTCAAATTTTTTATCTGCAATTTTTTTTGATGAAAATATCCAGGTCACTTGCTTCGCGGATCCGCTTTGTGAAAAAGCTGTTCCAGTTCCAAGTAAGAATATTAGCGAGAGTAAGACAGAAGATGTTTTCATAAAGATATTTCTAAGAATGAACAGCTTCTTTGACAGCGCTGAGAAACAGGGTATTGAATATTGTTTTCCCATCCGTATTGCCGAGCTTAGAAGAGCAAGCCCTCTCTGGGTGGGGCATCATGCCAAATACATTTCTTTTTTCGTTGCAAATACCGGCTATATTGTGCATGGTGCCATTGGGGTTTGCTACTGGAGTGACATTTCCATTTTCATCGCAGTAGCGATAAATAATCTGACGATTAACAATTAGGCCATTGATTGTTTTTTCATCTGCATAAAATCTTCCTTCGCCATGGGCTATTGGTATTTTGAGGGCTTTATTTTCGTCACCCTTAATAAAAACATTTTTACAGATGAATTGCTGATTTGCATTTTTTAGGAGAGCGCCTGGCAAGAGGCCAGACTCGCACAATATCTGGAATCCATTGCATACGCCAAATACCTTACCGCCACGGTGGGCAAACTCGATTGTTTGTTGCATCATTGGACTAAACCTGGCAATTGCCCCGCATCTAAGGTAGTCGCCATAAGAGAACCCCCCTGGAAGAACGATACAATCTTCAGTGCTGAAAGCCGAGAGATCATTGTCTTTATGCCAGAGTTCGACTACTTCTTGACCAAGCTCATTGCTCAATGCTCCGATCATATCTTGGTCGCAATTCGACCCAGGGAAGACAACAACACCAAATTTCATGTTATACTATTTATGCAAAAATATGACCTTTCTTCCAATGTGGCTTGTAGCGAATGAATTTTAACGCAATAATGAAACAATCACCATGCCCCAAAAGATCAAATTGGGCATAAATTGTTTTTTGAAGGAGCTAAACAATGGGGAGAGCATTATTGATCCGGGTATCAGTAGCAAATGAAGAAGTTGAGGTAGTTTGTTCAACCCAGCAATACAAATCAGGAGCATGGCCAGGTAAAGAATCAACATCAGGGAAAACGACTTCCGATGTTGGATCATCATTTTATTAAAGAAATTTTTACCTACAAATAGGCTTAGCCATGGGAGGAACACAAAGAGAGATATCCGAATCCATTCTACTTGGCTCAACTTGGGCCAGCTAATCTGAAGGGCAAATTCCGGAATGATTTTTTCGAGTTTGAGCTGATCAGTGAGGTATAATCCTGAGGCTAAAAAGTAAAAAGGAAGAAGAAAGCCCAAGCTGGTGAGTAGCCATTCTTTCATCGAGGCCGGCCTCATGATCAGCACCGAGGCTGTGAGCCAAATGAACAGGATGAGGAATGGACTTCCAAGGGCTGTGGCCAATCCGGTGAAAAATCCTGCTATCAGGAGGGTGTTGTTTGGCTTTGGATTTTTGTAGGAGACAATGAGTTTTTCAAGCACAACAATTAGTATCGCAGTAAACAACAACATCATTGTTGAGATGCTTACTGGAACTAGGGCGTTGAGTAATAAAAAAGAGATGGCCGGGATCATCCCTGCTCGATCCATGAATTTTTGGGTGGAGGCCAGTCTGTTGATCAACAATGCGTTGGTGAGCAGCAATGCGATTGACCAGATTTTCCCCATGGCTTGGGTGCCCATGCCTAAAAAAGTAGTTATTGTAGTAAATATCTGTTGCATTGCTGTTGCTCCAAGCAGCAATGAAAATGGCTGTGCAGCTTCATGATGCGTGAACTGCGGCAATGCAGCAAGGCATACAAGAATGAGTAATGCGAAAGGTGTGTTGTTTTTTAGGAGTGATATCACGGTATATTATCAGAATTCCATATTGGCAAAGCAAATATAGTTTTTGTATACACAGGGCAGGATAATTTGTCTTAGGCCAATCTGTTTTCCAAATTTTGGCATAAAATCAATTTCGTTATTCATATTTTTTAGTGTTGGCTGCCGCTTTGTTTTACCTTCTGAGTCTATGGTTGCACTATTTAGAATCAATTGTCTTTTTTCGCGCTGGTTGAACAAAAAGCGGATTTCATTGCCTGTGTTGAATAACTGATACGATATGAATGAATCTGTATTGTCGTCAAACTGATTTTTTCTAATCGTGTTGCTCCAGGCAAGTTTACCAGCCGGGTTGAAATAGAAAACCATGATATTTTCTGAAACATATTGAGTCATGTTGTTCGGTTGTCCAAATCTATTGAAAGGAGAATAGCCCCAGCCGTACATCCTATTCATTGGGTTAAAATAATATGGGTTGTATGGGAGAAACATGTTGTTGCCATAGAGGTAGTCGAACCTATTCCATGGCGAGTTTCTTGAAGATGAATAAAAGAGCTCGGACACAACAGCATAGCCACCATCCTGAACGGGAATCACATGTCGAATGAAGTGGTCATTGAATGCGGTTTTTAAATTTCCTGACTCACTTTTTGCGTCTACTCTGATGGCATCATCAAAAACAATAGAATTCTCCATTGAGGCAGATGGGTTAATCTTATCCCAAGCTATTGAGAATAGCCCGTCAATATTTCCTCTTTTTTGGTTGTAGAAAAAGGCTGTGATCAAGACCTTCTTATTCGAGTTATCAATTTTAAGTTTTACCTCATCCAATGTTTTTCCATTCAATTCGATGGGCATAATCTTTATTGTATCATTACTTGCTTGCTTGTATACCAAGTCAAGCTTGTTGATATTTTCCCTATTCCCAGATCTACCAGATCTGCCGAAGAAAAAATCTCCATCATTATCAACAAGGAAGTCTGTGAACATTCCTTCTCGGGTTGTGGCAGAAAGGGGGAATGTATTTTTTCTGAGCAGGGTCAACTGGTTGTCGTACAGCATAGAAGTAATCAGATAGTTTTTGTCTCCCTGCCTTTTGATCTTGAAGACCATGATTTTTTTCTTATCGTCGCTATTGATTACTGTATAAACTTTATTGTCACCTTGACCACTAATTTCTGAGGTATCAAGGTCAACGGGTTCAGACATTAACTTGCCAACACTATTGAGTTTAACCATAGAGCAATGGACTAGCCCTCTTTTTTGGTATTGATAAATCATGTAAGAAAAGTCGCTGTAAGCAATGAAGTCAACATTAAGCACTCTGTCTGGCAGGAATTCAAGACTTACCCTACTCTTGAGTTGCATTTCGTTGTCGTAAATGCAGATGTCGTGTTTGTTTCTAACATTTTTATATATGTTGATGTTTCCGCCAACTTTGCCAATGATCTCAAAGTTCATGTCTTTCACGTCTTCTCTGTCCACTTCGGAGTAGGCTACCTTTTGGGCGGTGGAGTTTATTTGAAGAAATCCAAGTAAGAGTATAATGATGAGCTTTTTCATTGATTTGACTTTCCATATAAAATTAGGTTAACCTAATTAAACTCAACTTTATCTGGGGCTATTTATGCGCACAATAGCTATATTTTATAGATTTTTTAATTTTTTTGTCTTTTTATGTTCAAACCGATATTACGTATACCTTTGAGGGCAATATCATAATTCAAATTTTTTTGCACGGTGAGTAAACAAATGAATAAGGTAACCGGAGCCGGGTTACTGATCGCACTGGGAATCATTTACGGCGATATCGGAACATCTCCTCTTTACGTTTTTAGTGCCATTATCAACGGTCGTGTAATCAGTGAAGATCTGATCCTAGGGGGCATTTCCTGTATTATTTGGACACTCACCCTTCAAACTACTGTGAAGTACGTCTTATTGACATTAAAGGCGGACAACAGAGGGGAGGGTGGAATTTTTTCACTGTATACCCTTGTTCGACGAAGAAAAAAATGGTTGGTTGTACCTGCTATGATTGGCGGCGCAGCCCTACTTTCAGAAGGGATTATTACCCCCCCAATTTCAGTTACCTCTGCTGTAGAAGGCTTAGCCCAACTTCCTCGTTTTGCCAGCATCACCGAAATGCAGATTGTCTATATCGTATTGGGAATCATCGCATTCCTATTTTTTATGCAACAGTTTGGTACTGCCTCTATTGGTAAGATGTTTGGTCCGATCATGTTCACCTGGTTCGGGATGCTTGCTGCAATGGGGGTATACAATATATCTGCTGATTTAAGCGTGCTTAAGGCTGTAAATCCCTTTTATGCCATCAAGTTGCTCACGCAATATCCGGGAGGATTTTGGTTATTGGGAGCAGTTTTTCTCTGTAC
This sequence comes from Chitinophagaceae bacterium, assembly GCA_044353505.1. Classification (GTDB taxonomy): domain Bacteria; phylum Bacteroidota; class Bacteroidia; order Chitinophagales; family Chitinophagaceae; genus Pollutibacter. Next base: position 13,894 of record JBILBU010000038.1, read on the forward strand.
TACTGGTGCGGAGGCGCTCTATTCTGATTTGGGTCATTGTGGCAGAAAAAATATCCGCATCACCTGGATCTGGGTAAAAACAAGTCTCATACTCAATTACCTCGGTCAGGGGGCCTACTTGCTGGGGCTGAATGGAAGGATTTTTGCGAATTCCAGCTTAATGAAAGACCCTGAATTCATTGCTAGCAATCCTTCAGCAGAGTTGCTTAGAAATCCATTTTATGTATCCATGCCGGATTCATTTTTGATCTTCGGAATTATCATTGCAACGGCTGCTGCAATTGTAGCGAGCCAGGCGATGATCAGTGGGTCGTTCACGCTGATTAGTGTGGCCATGCGATTGAATCTTTGGCCTAAATTCAAGATCAACTATCCTACAGAAGAGCGCGGACAATTGTTTGTGCCAGCAATCAATGCTTTGCTTTTTATAGGTTGTTGCGGAATTGTGCTCTACTTTAAAAACTCTGGAAGCATGGAGGCGGCTTATGGATTGGCCATAACCCTCTGTATGCTTGCCACTTCTATACTCTTCGCTAACTATTTGGTTATCCATAGGGTTAGTCCCATTTGGATTTATTTGTATTTGGCGGTTTATTTCACCATTGAATTTGCCTTTCTGGTTGCAAACCTTGATAAGTTCCCGAATGGAGGGTTTGCTACATTTGTTGTGGGTGGTGTTTTTGTCTTGATCATGTACGTGTGGCACAAATCACGAAAAATCAAAAATCGATACGTGGAGTTTGCACGCCTTGAGAACTATTTGCCCGTTCTTCAGGAGCTCAGCAATGACCAGACAATCAATAAGTATGCAACGCACTTGGTTTATTTAAGCAGTGCCAACAACCCCAAAGAGATTGAATACAAGATTATTCATTCCATATTAAATAAGAAGCCTAAGCGTGCTGATATCTATTGGTTCGTGCACGTTGATACCATGGATGATCCCTATACTTGTGAGTATGAAGTACAAACAATCATCCCCAATGAAGTGATTAGGGTTGAGTTTCGCCTGGGCTTTAGGGTTCAGCCAAAGATCAACCTCATGTTCAGGAAAGTTGTAGAGGATATGGTATCAAACAAAGAGGTTAACATTACTTCGCGCTATGAAAGCTTGCAGCGCAATAATATTGCAGGTGATTTTGAATTTGTGGTGATGGAGAAGTTTCTTAGTCAAGACAACGAGCTTCCTTTCTGGGAAAGGGTAGTGATGAAATTATATTTTTGGCTGAAGATGGTTTCTCTTTCAGAGGAGAGGGGTTTTGGGTTGGATGCCAGCAATGTTACAGTTGAAAAATTTCCACTTGTAGTTGCCCCAGTTAAAACATTAAGGCTTACTCGGATTGAGCCGGAGGATGAAGAGTAGCACATATTGCAGCAACAAAAAACCCGACGAATACGCCGGGTTTTTTTATTGAATATGGTTCTGTTTATTTAGATACTTTAAATATCGCCTCGTCTATTATACCATTTATCTCAACTTTTGAAATGTTGAGCGGTGCTGGAATCTGGCTGTTTTCCATGGTAAAAGGAACAACAATCCCTTCTGGCAACTTCTGATAGTTACTTAGGTTAGTAATTACTTCAACAACTTGTCCGCCTGCTGAAATGGTTGATGAATTCCGTACAATATAATATGAGGTTGGGTCTACACAAAATATGGTTGAGGTTCCTTCCTTTCTGTTGATTTTCAAACGGAAGCATGAAACTCCATCAACATCTTCATTTTCAATTTTTTCAATGGTATGTCCCTTTTCTTTGTAGTCAATGAATTCGCCCCGAGCATCCAGTTGGTGTTTGCCATATTTAAGCTGTTCTTCATTCATGGCTTCAGGTTCAGCCTGACCCTGCATTGGATTGAAGCTCCATCCCCCCTCAGTTGTAATAATGGAATATGCACTCATCCCCATTGCAGTGTACTCTTGTTTTGTTGCCTTATCGTGAATCGTTGTTGTGATTACCGGAATCTCCATTCCCTGGATGCTTATTGCCGCTTCCTGACGAATTGAATTAACTTTCTTCCAGTTTTCTTTTCCACCTATTGCGTCAATGTGTTTGTTAATCAATTCATCTGCAGTTTGTGCAAATGACAGAGACGTAATTAATAGCGCAAGAATTGATAACGTTAAATTTTTTATTGTTTTCATAAAAGTTTGTTTGATGCAATTTAAGTTCTTTCCAGTTATTGTATTTTTTTCTGTGTTAATTCTTTTTGTTTTACATGAACGGTCAAAGTCTTGTTCAAGCGCAAATTCCTTTGTAATTTACTCCTA
>JBILBU010000039.1:0-16042 GCA_044353505.1 Chitinophagaceae bacterium
CCGCGATGGGAAATACTACTACAGCGAGTGGCAATCACGCTACATCAATGGGTTATTCTTCGATTGCTAGTGGCGATCAATCAGTGGCAATGGGTAATACAGATACTGCTAGCGGCTATCATTCTCTTGCAGTGGGTTATAAAACAAAAGCCAGTGCGGACCAATCAGTTGCGATGGGTAATGAAACTAAGGCCTCAGGATATCATTCTTTTGCTATGGGTTATCAATCTATAGCGAGCAGCGATCAATCCTTTGCAGCTGGCAACAAAGATACAGCCAGTGGGTTACAATCAATAGCGATGGGATTGGATAGTAAGGCCAGTGGAAATTCATCGGTGGCAATAGGTAATAATGTAAAGGCGGTATCTTATGGAGAAACCGTTTTAGGTATTTTCAATACAAACTATACCCCAACAGCTCCTTCCAGTTTTGATTTCAATGATAGATTATTTGTTATCGGAAATGGACTGGATGAAAACAATAGAAGCAATGCAATGACAATACTAAAGAGTGGTAATACAACCATTGCTGGAAATCTAACCTTGGGTGCAGTTACCTATCCAAATCGGGATACCACGGCGGGTTTTGTATTGACTACTGATGGCGCTGGAACTGCAAGCTGGATTGCCGCCTCAGGGATAACAACAGTTGGTCCAGTTAGTCTTACTTCAACCGCAACAGGTGCATACGTAGATGTAGTGTCTAATACACTCGTGCTTTCTCCTGCTGATGCAACCAATCCGGGTATCGTGAGCACCGAAACGCAAACCTTTACAGGTGAAAAAACATTTAACTCTGATCTTACAGTAAATGGATTAACTATTGGAATAGGTTCAGGTTCTGAAAGTACTAAAGTAGGTAAAGAGGCTCTTGAATCAAATGTAGCTTTTGGAAATACAGCATTTGGTTCTCAAGCTTTAAAAACTAGTTACCATGCCTCCGCTATTTATAATAATGCATTCGGTTTTCAAGCTTTATATTCTAACACAACTGGTTCTATGAATACTGCAATCGGTAGTGGTGCGCTTTATGGTAATGAAACTGGGATCTACAATTCAGCTTTTGGTTCAAATGCGCTTTATGGTAATGTTTCGGGTAATTATAATTTAGCATTGGGATCTGCAGCTCTGGCCAGTAATAGTTCAGCTTCTTTTAATTTGGCAGTTGGACAAGCAGCTTTAGTAGCTACAACTGGGGACGCGAATACTGCATTAGGTTATAATGCTGGGATTTCAAATATCACAGGTACGAATAACACACTTTTAGGGTATGCTTCAGATGTTGCTTCAAATAATCTTACAAATGCCACGGCTATTGGTAATGGTGCAATCGCAACAGCCAGCAACACCATCCAATTGGGTAACAGCAGCATTGACTCTGTTGTTACCGCTGGTAAATTGAAATTAGGAGTCATTACTTACCCCAATACAGCTGGAAGTAATGGCTATGTTTTAACCACCGATGGAAGTGGTACAGCAAGTTGGACTGCTGCTTCAGGCGGTTCTGGAATAACAACCGTTGGACCAATTAGCCTTACCTCAACCTCAACCGGTGCATACGTAGATCTAGTATCTAATACTCTTGTACTTGCTCCTGCTGATGCAACTAATCCGGGTATAGTGAGTACAGAATCCCAAACCTTTGCAGGTGAAAAAACTTTTACTTCTAATTTAACTGCATCAGGATTTAGAACGGTATCGGGTACATTGTCTGAGTTTCTTAAAGCCGATGGCTCTATTGATAGTACTATCTATCTTAGAAAAGATACCACCAGAATTGCCATAGGTATCGATGCTGGAATTACAGAACAAAGTACCAATACGATTGCGATTGGAACTGGTGCTGCTAGCTTTCAACAAGGTCAAAATGCCATTGCTTTAGGGCTCCAGTCTGGAGCTGTTTCCCAAGGTGAAAATGCTATTGCTATTGGAAGTTCTGCCGGATCAGATCAACAGAAAGCACATTCAGTAGCAATTGGCACAGAAGCAGCCTATTCTGAAAATGCGCAGTATGCAGTTGCTATTGGATACAGGGCTGGCTTTAGATTGCAAACTCAAAATGCAGTTGCGATTGGTAAAGAAGCTGGTTATTGGGATCAGTGGGATAATGCAGTTTCAATAGGCAAAGCTGCAGGTTACCACGGTCAACATGAAAATTCAATTGCAATTGGAAACAATGCCGGAAATAAGTATCAATGGACCAACGCAATTGCAATTGGTAATGGTGCAGGTGCCGGTGCAGGTATAGTTGATGTTAATGATCCAAGTCAAGAAGAGTTGGGTCAAGCTTCAAATGCCATAGCAATTGGTACGGAAGCTGGGAACCAAAACCAAGGCCAAAATGCAATTGCCATTGGAAATGGTGCTGGGAAACTCAATCAATCTGCTAACAGTATCATTCTTAATGCTTCAGGATCAATATTGGATGCTGGATCAGATGGATTTTTTGTTAAACCAATAAGATCAGGAAGTAATGGTTCAGGTACAAATCACTTGTATTTTGACCCAACTACCAGTGAAGTTAAGTATTCAACAACAGGAATTGATGAAAGGTTGAATATCTCCGATACGTCTACAATGCTGGACAACCGATTTGCGAGAGACACCGTCTCTTTATCAAGCAGGATAGACTCGAAATTATCTGGAAGTGATACTGCTTCATTATCAAGTAGAATTGATTCATTACGACCTGTGTCATCTGGTGATCTTGTGTATGGTGGTACCAATGGCATACCAACAATTTTATCTAAAGGTACGGATGGCGATGTGCTTATGCTCTCAAGTGGATTACCAATATGGTCTGCTTCTTCCTATTCTTTACCAACTGCAAGTTCAAGCACATTAGGAGGTATAAAAGTAGGGTCTTATTCTGCTTTAGAGATTGATAATATGAATGGGACTTTGGATGTTAAATTAGGGTCTTATACTGGTTTAGAGAAGGATTACATGTCTGGGCTTTTGGGGGTTAAATTAGCGTCTTATTCTGGTCTAGAGAAAGATAATATCATGAATGATGGGTTGGGTATTAAATTAGCGTCTTATTCTGGTCTAGAGAAAGATAATATCATGAATGATGGGTTGGGTATTAAATTAGCGTCTTATTCTGGTCTAGAGAAAGATAATATCATGAATGAGGGTTTGGGGATTAAATTAGGGTCTTATTCTGCTTTAGAGATTGATAATATGTATGGGAATTTGGATGTTAAATTAGCGTCTAATTCTGGTCTAGAGAAAGATAATATGTATGGGGGTTTGGGGGTAAAATTAGGGTCTTATTCTGCTTTAGAGATTGATAATATGTATGGGAATTTGGATGTTAAATTAGCGTCTAATTCTGGTCTAGAGAAAGATAATATGTATGGGGGTTTGGGGGTTAAATTAGGGTCTTATTCTGGTTTAGAGAAAGATAACATGTCTGGGGTTTTGGAGGTTAAATTAGCGTCTTATTCTGGTCTAGAGAAAGATAATATCATGAATGATGGGTTGGGTATTAAATTAAAGTCTTATTCTGGTCTAGAGAAAGATAATATCATGAATGAGGGTTTGGGGGTTAAATTAGGGTCTTATTCTGCTTTAGAGATTGATAATATGTATGGGAATTTGGATGTTAAATTAGCTTCTAATTCTGGTCTAGAGAAAGATAATATGTATGGGGGTTTGGGGGTTAAATTAGCGTCTAATTCTGGTCTAGAGAAAGATAATATGTATGGGGGTTTGGGGGTTAAATTAGCGTCTAATTCTGGTCTAGAGAAAGATATGTTTACTGGTGCCTTAAGCCTGACTTCAAGCAATACAACAATAACTTCACTACCTAATTTAGAAACCGTTGGAACTATAACAAGTGGAACTTGGAGTGGGACAGCAATAGCTATTGCTAATGGAGGTACTGGTTTAACTGAACCAGGAACCGCTGGTCATGTATTAACGATGACCGAATCTGGAACTGCGAGTTGGGCAGCTTCTTCAGGGATAAGTACAGTTGCTCCAATGAGTCTTACTTCAACATCTACTGGTGCATACGTAGATTTAGCATCAAATACACTCGTGCTTACTGCTGCTGATGCTACCAATCCAGGTATAGTGAGTACAGAATCACAAACTTTTGCAGGTGAAAAAACTTTTACTTCTAATTTAACTGCACCCGGATTTAGAACGGTGTCGGGCACTTTGTCTCAGTTTCTAAAAGCGGATGGCTCTATTGATAGTACTATCTATGTTAGGAAAGATACCTCAAGAATTGCCATAGGCCCGAATGCACAAGTCACTTCTCCAAGTGATTACACTGTTGCGATTGGTAGTGAAGCCGGAAAAACTTCCCAAGGTCTTTATGCTATTGCGATTGGTGATAATGCTGGTAAAACTACCCAAGATATTGCTGCTGTTGCAATTGGCGCTTATGCTGGAAATTATCAACAAAGTGCTAAGGCCGTTGCAATTGGTTATGACGCTGGATATAGTACCCAAGGTGCAACTGCTGTTGCGATTGGTAATTTAGCTGGAATCTCCAGTCAAGGTACTGGTGCCGTTTCTATAGGAGTATCGTCGGGAGCTTTGTCACAAGCACAAGATGCTGTTGCAATTGGCAATTCAGCTGGAGCTAGCTCCCAAGGTGCGTATGCTGTTGCAATTGGTACTCAAGCAGGTGAAACTAATCAACATGCAAACAGCATTATCCTTAATGCTTCAGGATATTCAACAAATGCTGGTTCAGAAGGATTTTTTGTTAACCCAATTCGCCCGCAAAGTTCTACCACTTTAGCTTTAGGTTATGATCCCTTTACCAAAGAAATAACATATTCAAATGATGCTTTACATGCTTATAATGAAATTAAATCCAATTCAATCTTAACTGGTTCTCTTACCATGACCTCTGATAAAAGATTAAAAACGAATATCATTGGATTAAATAACTCATTGGATGTTATCAAAAAATTGAACCCTGTGAGCTATAAGAAAAAAGATAGTATTGCTTCAACTCAATACAAGCAAGAGGAAATGGGATTTATCGCACAGGAAATTCAAAAGGTGCTTCCAATGGTTGTAAAAGAAGGTGCTGATAATGATAAAATTCTTTCTGTTAACTACATCTCATTGATTCCTCTTTTAACCAAGGCCATTCAGGAGCAACAAAATCAGATCGAGGAAAAGTCTAAAGTAACAGACGAACTGAAAAAACAGCTTGACCGTCAGCAAAAAGAGATTGATGAACTGAGAGCGCTTATCGAGGGCATCAAAAAATAATTGATCATCAGAATGGTTTCTAACATCTACACATTGATATAGTAACATTCGATCATCTCCGCAATGGAAGGATAGGCCTGGTCGACTAACGACCGGGCCTCTTCTTTATTCACCCACCTGATCTCGGTGATATCCTCTTCTGTTTGTGGAATCAGAATCTCGTACCCTGACTGTAACATCTTGAACCAATGTGATGGCTTTAATGCTGGTGATCCTTTATATATGTAGGTGTGGTAGGTGACTTGTAATTTTTTCACGATTTCCAGGTTATGCACTCCGGTCTCCTCAGACACCTCTCTTATCGCACAGTCTTCGATCGACTCGCCCTCATCCAGCTTGCCCTTGGGCATGTCCCAAAATCCCCGGCGTTTCATCATCAACAATTCACCTGCCGGGTTGAACACCATTCCCCCGGCTGCCTCAATGATTATTTTGCCTTTCATGAACTGATGCAGTTCCTGCTCATTGTTGATCGTAAGCTGACCCTCAGGCTGGTGTATAATAATGTACATAACTTAATTTTTGAATGTTCCCGGCATTTGTCAACTTTGAACCATGACAAACGAAAAAACAGTAGCTGAAAAACTTTTACAAGTTAATGCAATCAAGCTAAGTCCCAAAGAACCTTTCACCTGGGCATCCGGCTGGAAGAGTCCGATTTACTGCGATAACCGCAAGGTGCTGGGATATCCGTATGTCCGTGATTTTATTAAAAGCGAAATGTGCAATGTGATATTCGAGCAATTTCCTGATGCAGATCTTCTGGCAGGAGTGGCCACCGCAGGTATAGCCTGGGGCGCAATGTCTGCTGATCAATTAAAGCTGCCATACATTTATGTAAGACCAAAACCCAAAGAACATGGAATGGGCAACCAGATCGAAGGGTATTATGAAAAGGGAATGAAAACGATTATCATCGAAGACCTGATTTCCACAGGCAAGAGCAGCTTACAGGTAGTTGATGTGGTTAAGGCTGCCGGACTTGATGTTATTGGAATGGTTTCCATCTTTACCTATGGCTTCAGCGTGGCAGAAAAAGCCTGCGCTGATGCAGGAGTAAGAACGATTTCCCTGACCAATTACTCAACGCTAATCGAGCTGGCGAGTGAAAAGGGGAGTATCGACCCTGCGGATCAAAAAACCTTGTTAAACTGGAGCCAGAACCCTTCAGAATGGGGAAGGAATATTTAATTTAGACATAAATACTTTCATATGAAAACCTACATGCTGATCTTCGCTATATTTTTCTCTTTTTCAGTAAATGCCCAACAAAAAAAGCCCATCACTGTAAAGATCAGTACCCCAACTGTTCAATGTGAGATGTGCAAAAAGAGAATTGAAGATTACCTTAAATATGAAGAGGGGATCCTGAAAGCTACAGTCGATATCAAGCAAAAAAAGACCACGGTTCAGTATCTGGCAGACCGCACCAATCTGGAGAACATCAAAACCGCAATATCAAATACTGGTTATGATGCTGATGACGTGGTCGCATCTGTTGACTCGTATAACGAACTTCCAAAATGCTGTAAGAAACCAAAAAAATAGCGCAGGGTTGCGGAAAACTGTGCTCATAAAACCTATTTTATTCTGTGCTATCAATTGATTTACAATATTTTCCGTGCATTAACTATATCAATACTTTATGCAAATCGGATGCTGTAGATTTTTCTGCTCATCTTCCTTTCAAGCGCTCTTCTTTTAGGAACAGAATGGTCATCGCAGGTTCAGCCGGACCAATCAATCTATCCATTCCGATAGTTGGGTCAAGGTCAACCCACCTTCCTTTTAATCAGGTTGAGATTGATAACCAGTCGGCATGGCAGCAAACCCATTTTCGTACTCTGGTTACAGCCTATGGAAACTCTCCCTTTTTCCAACACTATCGTGATGAACTGGAGCTGCTATTTTCAGTCCCTCCCGTACTTTTATTTGAATGGAATATGCGCTGTTTAACCTGGTTGCTTTCCAAAATCAGGTTATCAGATCGGCTTAATTCTACTGACAAAGACCCTTCAAATGAACTCGATGTAAAGCATTACTCAGATGTATATACCCCCAAAACCTATAACCAGCAACCACACTTTATAAAATACCCACAGGTTTTTGAAGATCGTGTTGGGTTCCTTCCCAACCTTTCCATGTTGGATATGTTATTTAATGTAGGACCTGAGGCTGGTCAACGGGTACTTGAACACTAGCATGATTCCCCTTTCAATCATACAACGAAGGTTGGTTTTTGTTTTTGTTCCAAAAATTATTTGGGTTTAGCAATCCAAACTTCCTAATTTTAAATAAATCAAGGTATGTCTATCAAACACATTGTATTTTTTGCACTCATTGCACTATCATTAACCCCATCATGTAAAAAAAAGACTAGTGGTGGATCTACCCCTGTGGTCCCCCCTGTTCAAGAGACTCAAATAGCCTTCAGGACCGATCCAAATCCAGGTAACAATGTGTATACGTCCTTATCGTCTCCCTTTACCTTTCAGGTTGTTTTAACCTCAACTATGCCTGCGGCTGGAATAAGCATTGACATCACCACAAAAAATGTTGCAAATAATGAGGCACTTGGATCTCCAATAAATTACAAGTCCAGCGTTGCCTCAAACAATTTTTCAATCGGACCTTTGGTTTCTGGCGTAACCTATTCTGTGACAGTTGTTGTTTCCAGTCAGAAAGTATCCAGCCCTTTAAATACCGCTACAAAATCTTTTAGTATAAAGTTGAAATAGATAAAAAAGTTTCTAACAACAAAGCCCCTTCATCCGAAGGGGCTTTGTTTATGTTGGCAGTATATTTAATTTGAAATCTTTCTACTTGATTTCAATTGACAACTTATCAGCTTTAATCAAATTGATATATTTCTCATCAGTGACAATGGTTCCGTTGATCTTTAAAATACCTTCCTGAAAATCAATTGTTTTTATACCCTCAGCAAATTGACCATCTGCTTTGAGTGCTTCAATCAACGCTGCACCAGCAGGATCAACTTGTTGAATAGACTCAGTACTAGCAACTTGTATTTCAATATTTTTCTCTGTTTGTAAAACTTCCGGTGCCCCCGTATTGTGAATTTGTGCAAGGCTAGGAGCAATCACCAGAGAAACAATAGACATCAGTTTAATCAAGATATTCATTGATGGACCAGAAGTATCTTTGAATGGATCACCAACAGTATCCCCAGTTACAGAAGCTTTGTGTGGTTCTGATTTCTTGTAATACATTTCTCCATTGATCTCAACACCTTTTTCAAAACTCTTCTTTGCATTATCCCATGCTCCACCTGCATTGTTTTGGAAAATTCCCATCAATACACCGCTTACAGTAGCACCAGCAAGAAATCCACCCAAGGCTTCAGGACCCAATATAAAACCAACCAATAGAGGAGATATAATGGTGATGGCACCAGGGAGCATCATTTTTTTCAACGACGCTTCTGTGGAGATGGCTACGCATTTGTCATATTCTGGTTTGCCAGTACCTTCCATAATTCCAGGGATGGTACGGAACTGTCGACGAACTTCTTCAACCATCGCCATTGCTGCTTCTCCCACTGCCCTAATGGCAAGCGATGAGAAAATGAATGGAATCATTCCTCCGATAAAAAGAGAAGCCAATACATCGGCTTTATAAATATCGATGTGTTGATTGTCTGGCATGGCTACTCCTACAAAGGCAGCAAAAAGCGCTAACGATGTAAGAGCTGCAGAAGCAATGGCAAAACCCTTGCCGCTCGCTGCTGTTGTGTTACCAACGGCATCAAGGATATCCGTTTTTTCCCTTACTTCAGCAGGTAGTTCACTCATTTCAGCTATACCACCTGCGTTGTCAGCAATGGGTCCGAATGCATCTATCGCCAACTGCATTGCAGTAGTGGCCATCATTCCTGCTGCGGCAATCGCAACACCATATAAACCAGCAAATGCATATGAACCATAAATACCTCCAGCAAGAACTAAAATCGGTAAAAATGTACTCTCCATTCCTATCGCCAAGCCACCAATGATGTTGGTAGCATGTCCAGTTGCTGATTGGCGTATGATGCTCAGCACTGGACGTTTGCCCATTGCAGTATAGTATTCTGTGATGATACTCATGAGCGCTCCTACGACCAAACCAACGGCAATAGCACCCATAACACCATTGCGGGTGAATTCCAACCCACGCAGTACCATTGTTTCAGGAAGAATGTTAAGCACCAAGAAATAAGATGCAATGGCGGTTAACACCATTGAACCCCAGTTTCCCATGTTCAATGCATTTTGAACTGCACTTGTACTTGCACCTACATTATCTGAAATACGCACAAATAAAGTTCCAATTATAGATAGGATGATTCCAACACCAGCGATTACCATCGGTAACAAGATGGGTGCAATTCCTCCAAAATTATCAATCGATATGGTTTCTTGTCCAAGTACCATTGTTGCCAATACGGTAGCTACATAGCTTCCAAACAAATCAGCACCCATACCTGCAACGTCTCCGACGTTATCACCTACGTTATCTGCAATGGTAGCAGGATTACGTGGATCATCTTCTGGTATACCAGCTTCAACTTTTCCCACTAGATCAGCACCTACATCCGCAGCCTTGGTGTAAATTCCACCACCAACACGGGCAAAAAGGGCAATGCTTTCAGCACCCAATGAAAAACCTGTTAGCACCTCAATAGTGCGAAGCATGCCTTCTGCATCACCATCTGGAGCGAAATAATTTTTTAGAAGAATAAATAAGCCGCCAAGTCCCAATACAGCCAACCCCGATACCCCTAGTCCCATTACAGCACCTCCGGTAAACGAAACATTCAAGGCTTTACTCAAACTCGTTTTTGCTGCTTGGGCAGTGCGCACATTGGCTTTGGTGGCTACTTTCATGCCTATATATCCAGCGGTGGCACTGAAAACAGAACCAATGATAAACGCAATCGAGATGGTCCAATGACTATGGGGATTGGTATTGGCCATAAAGCCAAGCAACAAGGCCACGATGGCAACAAAATAGCCCAGAATTTTCCATTCAGCCTTTAAAAAGGCCATAGCTCCTTCAGCAATATAGGTGCTGATTTCTTTCATCCTTTCGGATCCTGCATCCTGTTTGGATACCCAATTAAACTTTATAAACGTGTACAAAAGGCCAATTATGCCCATTACTGGTACGAGATAGATCAAATTTTCCATAAACAGTTGTTGTTCAGTGATTATACGAAACGGTTTTCTCTAAGTTAGGGGGGCAAAAATAGGATAAAAAGGACAAAAACAAATGCTTTTTACAGAATGATTAGGGCAGTAGAATTGGGGAAAAGGGAGGTAATTCTATCAATGTGTTCCTCCATCTTCTCAGCTGTTCGTGATCAAGCAAAATACCATCAATCTTTTTATTCTTCATTCTCATCGTCAAGTCCATATCCAGCATAGATTGAGGCAATTTTTTTTGCCTGATAAATACTTCTGTTGAATTTGTTCCCAAGCACAATAATTGTCGTGGAATCTGAGGGAAGTCGACTGAAAACTGTGTTGTTCCCATGCCACCAACCATTGTGGTAAATGATTTTCTTGCCTGAAGGCATTTCATATAGTCTCCACCCTAAGCCATAATTCTTGATTCCTGGTTTTTCATAACTATACCCTTTGTATGCTTCTTCTAGGGTAGAGGCGTTAAACAGCTGACCATTATTCAGGGCTATTTCCCATTTTAGAAGGTCACGTGGACTACTATAAATGTTTTTATCACCATAGATTGCGTCTAAGAACATGAACGGCTCCTTTTGGTTGTTAAACTTAAATGAGGGAAGGACTGCATTCTCCTGATCCATTGTAAACACAAAGGTTTTGTTCATTCCAATCGGTTTGAAAAAAACTTGGTTGAGGAATGCTGAATAACTCATTTTACTCACTTTCTCAATAACCAGCGCCAGCACAGCATAGTTTGTGTTGCAATAGTCAAAGTATCTTCCGGGTCTACCTGACTTGAGCTTTTTTTGGTGTAGCACCATCAAAGCAAGCAGATCATCATTAGTTAACGGCCGTCGGTTATCCCAGCCAAGTCCCTCAATAAAATGAACATAATTGGGTAATCCGCTTCTATGCGCTAACAAGTGTCTGATGGTTATTTCAGGAAAAGGAAAGGTTGGCAGATGCTTGGATACTAGATCATCAAGATGAAGGAGGCCATCCTGATAGAGTTTCAGTACAGCCATTGCTGTAATGGTTTTTGATACAGATGCAAGATGAAAGGAGGTGGTTGAATCAATCGGGTTTCCCTTGTTTACCTCAGTCAGCCCTTGGTATTGCTCAAAAACAATCTTCCCACCTTTGGCTACCAGTATTGCTCCATTGAATCTAGACCTCAGCAGTGTTTGGTTGAAGAAATCTTCGCTTGAACGAAAAAGAGCCTTTTCTACCTTGGAATAGTTCTTTGCTACTTCAAGTATTTCATGCTTGACTGCCTTCGGAACTGCCTTTTCCTGGAGTAATCGGTCTGCCAGATAAAATAATAAGCAGAACAGTATAAATAATGATATAAATATTTTCAGTTTCTGCATCTTGTGCTTAAATTGGAAGCAGTAGATAAAGTTGTTAATTTCGCACAAAACTAAGTAAAATAGATGGCCAGTTCAAACATTACAAGCTACCCCAAGAGTAAGATCAAAATTCTCTTTTTGGAAAACATCAGCGATGCAGCAATAAAGTTGTTTAGGGATGCAGGTTACACTGAAATTAAGAAGATTGCTGGAGCGCTATCCGAAGCTGAACTCATTGATGCCCTCAAGGATGTTCATTTGGTTGGAATAAGATCCAAGACACAAATTACAGCCAAGGTACTGGAGCATGCCAAAAAGCTTCAAGCGATTGGATGTTTTTGTATTGGTACCAACCAAGTTAATTTGTCGGCAGCCACTAAAAAAGGAATTGTTGTTTTCAATGCACCCTACAGCAATACGCGATCTGTGGCAGAATTGGTGATTGGAGCTTCCGTTATTCTGATCAGAAAAATTCTTGATAAGAATAAGGCTGCGCATGAAGGCATTTGGAAAAAGGATGCGAAGGGCAGTTTTGAATTGCGGGGTAAAATACTTGGAATTATTGGCTACGGAAATATCGGCTCTCAGGTAAGCATCCTTGCTGAAGCCCTTGGCATGAAGGTGTTGTTCTATGATGTTGTTACAAAACTACCACTGGGTAATGCAGAAAACAGAAAATCTCTAAAGGACGTAGTTTCAAATTCAGATATTATTACGCTTCATGTTCCTGAAACTTCTCAGACCAAGAACATGATCAACAAATCGGTAATCAAGCAATTTAAAAAGAATTCAATCCTGCTTAACTATGCAAGGGGAGAAGTGGTTGATCTGGATGCTCTTGCTAAAGCTTTGCAAGATGGTCATCTATCCGGTGCTGCCATTGATGTATATCCTTGGGAGCCCGAAAAGAATGGCGATAAATTTACTACCCCTCTTCAAAATTTGTCTAATGTCTTGCTAACGCCCCACATCGGCGGGTCAACAGAAGAAGCGCAATATAATATCGGAGAAGATGTAAGTGCAAAGATGTTGCAGTATCTGGAAATGGGCGCTACAACTGGATCTCATACCGTTCCTGAGATCAATCTTATGCCTCAAGAAGGAACACATAGAATCCTTCACATGCATAACAATGTTCCAGGTGTACTCTCTGAGATCAACAGCACCTTGTCTGCAAATAAGATTAATATTCTTGCACAATATCTCAAGACGAACGACGAGATTGGATATGTTGTGTTGGATATCGATAAGAAGCTTTCAAACAATGCTCTTGATTTGCTTAAACAAGTTAAGGGTACTGTAAAAGTCAGACTTCTTTACTAAACCCATGTATAACAACCAGCTACTCAAGGCATACCTTACTGATATAGACAATTACTCAATCGAATTATTTGGTGATGGCTTAATTCACCAAACCTATGTAGTGAGTAAAGAGGGTTCTCCGGAATACATCTTGCAAGAAGTCAATGCCAATGTTTTCAAAAAACCTTATGACATTGCTTCCAACCTGAATTGTCTTTCCAGTTTCCTCCAGCAAAAAGGAATAGAAATATTCTTCCCACTTCCCCTTCAAACGATCGATGGTAATGATTATGTATGTCTTGATGATAAATACTTTAGACTAACTCCTTTTGAAAAAGGAGCTCATGCGATTAATTCTTGTTCAACTCCTGAGCAGGCCTATCAGGCAGCATTTCAATTCGGAAATTTTACTGCAGCCTTTGATGGTTTTGATACAACAGCACTAAAAGAAACCATACCTCAATTTCATGATCTTGAATTTAGGTGGCAGCAATACACGGATTCACT
Organism: Chitinophagaceae bacterium; assembly: GCA_044353505.1. GTDB lineage: Bacteria > Bacteroidota > Bacteroidia > Chitinophagales > Chitinophagaceae > Pollutibacter. Next base: position 13,579 of record JBILBU010000039.1, read on the forward strand.
GGCCAATGGCAATCCTGAAAGAATCAAATTGGCAAGGAAAGAAATTGAGATGATCAATAGTAAATTTGATATTGTATCAAGGTCTAAGCAATTCAATACTTCATCTTCTTTCATAAAGCGTGTAACTCATCACGATACTAAAATAAGCAATGTGTTGTTTGATCAACAGGGGAAAGGGCTCTGTGTAATCGACCTTGATACCGTTATGCCTGGTTTGTTTATCAGTGATGTTGGAGACATGTGCAGGACATATCTATCGCCTGGGAATGAAGAAGAAACGGATCTTTCTAAAGTATATGTGCGAACTGACTTTTATAAGGCCATAGTTTCGGGTTATCTGGAAAAGATGGCAGACCGAATGACTGAAGATGAAAAGACATCCATAAACTTTTCAGGAGAATTCATCATCTACATGCAAGCGTTAAGGTTTCTAACTGATTTTCTTAATAACGATGCCTATTATGGAATTCGATATGAGATGAACAATTACGATAGAACCATCAATCAACTTCACTTGCTCGAGCTTTACCAGCAACAAACCAAGTAAGGGTTACTTTATTATTTTTTTACAAATAAGGTATCCGATTCAAACTGCTGCATGGTGTCTACTCCAAAATTAAACTTGATATTTTTGAAGCTGTTTCGCAAATCATTCATCTGCTCATCAGTTAGGGTACTCTTATAAGTATAGACTGTATTGAGGGAAGGAATTTTTACAATTTCTCTCAAGCCTTTTTCCGTAATCCCAGTTTCAATGAGGTTTATATAATAGAGCTTTTTTAGACCAGCAAGTTCGTTAATTGAATCATCATTCAAACTATTGTGGTCAATCCATAATTTTTCCAACTCACTGAAATTCGAAAGTATTTTCAAGTCAGCCGATTTGATTCCACTATAGGATAGCTTTAGTTCTACCACATGCTGATTGTATTCCTTCAGTATGTTAAGGGCCTCTGCTACGGGCAATTCAAGATTAAATCCTGTTACCCGTATATGATTATCTACAGTACTAATGGGGGAAATTACCCAACCAATTTTTTCTAATGCACTCTTTTGAACATCGCTAATTTTTGAAATTTCAGGTCGTGATATTACAGTGGTTTTCTTGCTGGAATATTTATCTTTAAATTGATTTAATGACTTCATGGTCTTTTCATCGGGCTTTAGCGATGAAACTTTTTTATCAAACGGTGCACCAGTATTAACCCACCAGCTCAGTATTTCTTTTTCAAAGTCTGTCAGCTGCTCCTTGTCCTTTGGCGGCATATGCTTTTCATCGTTCATATCCAGATACAACCGTGCAAGGAGTTCACTGCGATCAAGATTTTTTGTGTTGATGACATCGCCATTTTTCCCACCTGCCAAAATCCATTCTTGGTTGTCTAGTCTAAGTTTTCCTTTTTGTCTCTGCTCTCCATGACATTGAACACATTTTTGATTCAACGTGTGTTGAACAATGTCTGTGTAGACCACAGCTTCGTCAATATTGGCAATTTGAACTACAGCCACTGTATCGGCTTTTTTAGTGCCAGATCCTAAAGTGAGGTATCCCTCACCATGGGTGAGGTTTCCACCCAAGTGCCCTGTAATGGTGAGCATGAAAAAAAGAACGGTGACAGAAGAAAGATGTGCAAGCTTTTTTTCAATCACATATCCTCTGGTAAAATAATAAACAATAAAAAGTGCTGTTGTTGCTATGGCTATCCATTTATGCAAATCAACGCCTGATTCATTATTGCTTTCTTCCAATGATAGGAGATACCCTGTAATCAACGAGAGGATTGCGCTGATGATGCCGATCAGCATAATAAATTTAATGGCATTGCCAATGGCAGCAAAGCGTGGTATCCTGATCATGAATTCCATAATCAGGGCAAGTATAAACACACCGATTGGGAGGTGGACCAATAAGGGGTGAAGTTTTCCTATGAATTCAATAATGTTCATTGTATGATTATCAGCTGTAACGTTTTCTTAATATTTGCATCATGTATACATTAATATCCCACTGATTGGCAATGGGTTGGTTGGTATACGGTATTGTTGGCAGGTAGGGTGGTGGACCAAACTCAGTGAGAATGGTAATGGGTTTTCCTTCTGCTCTTTTTCTATTTACGATGGTATCCCACCATTCAATGTGCATCTTAACAATAGCATCCCATTCTGAAGCTCTAGGATCATTTACCTGTGGGCCTTCAGGATGACCAATGCGGGCATGAATATGTTCAGCTCTGCCTAATGCAATTCCAATCGTTTCTTTTTGATCTTCAAGCATACTTTCATGAACATTGCACCAATGAGATATATCCATGGTGAGTTTCAGGTCCTTCAACTTTTCGATAAATGACCTTGTTACATGTGCAGCAAATAGACTTCTTCCACGATGTGTTTCATGGTAAATTGGAATTCCTGATTCAGCAGTTCTCTTAATTGTGTATTCAAAGAGTTCCTTGTTTTGGTCAAA
>JBILBU010000040.1:0-15841 GCA_044353505.1 Chitinophagaceae bacterium
TAGGCAGATTCAACTTTTCAACGCAACAGTAGTTCCTTAAATCGCTCTTTAGGAGTTTGCCAGTCCAATGTTTTTCTTGGCCTCTCATTCAAGAGTTTCTGAACATGTTTGATCTCCTTCCTTGTAAACTTACTAAAATCAGTCTGTTTCGGAAAAAAATCTCTGATCAGCATATTCGTATTTTCATTCGTTCCTCGCTGCCAAGGGCTATGAGGGTCACAAAAGTAGACCTGCATCTTCGTTTCTTCAGTAAACAGTTTATGCTCTGCCATCTCTTTACCTCGATCATAGGTCATAGAAAGAGTCATTTGTTCAGGCAAAGTCTTCAATTCCTTGGCAAAAGCTTTTCTAACTGACATTGCATCCCTTTCCTTCAACGGTACCAATATCACAGTTCGTGTTGTTCGTTCTACAATTGAACCTAATGCTGATTTGTGATCTTTCCCAATAAGGAGATCACCTTCCCAATGACCGGGGATTATCCTGTCCTCTACTTCCTTGGGACGCTCATGAATGCTAATCATATCAGATATTGTACCTCGTTTATCTGTGCTGAGCTTTCGGCTCTTACGAAGCTTCTTTTTCTGCCTCAGGTAACCGATCAACTCTTTGCGGAGCTCGCCCCTGGGAAGCAGATACAGATACGTATAAATGGTCTCGTGGCTTGCCTGCATGTCTTTATTATTGGGGTAAAGTCTTTTCAAACTCCATACTGATCTGAACAGGAGACCAGCGAAGCTGAAGTTTCTCTACGATAAAGCTATGCAGTTTTGGATTAAGGGATATTCTTCTGCCAGTATTATGACTTGCAGAAAGATAATCTGCACAATAATGAGCCAGCCATGGTTTATAGCGGGAACCACGTCGGGTAAAATGCCCTACTTCACGGCTGATAGTACTGACATTTCTCCCCAGAGATCCAGCAATGAACCTCAAACTCTTACCCTGTGACAACAGCTGACCAATCATTTCTCGCTCATCGAGACTTAAACGTTGATATTTTTCCATACAACAAGTTAACTTCGTTAACGTGTTGCGTTAAAAAATTGAAGCTGCCTTTTGTTTCTTCTAAAGCCTATGGCGGCAATAGCGCGCAATTGCTTTACTATAACTTTACTGATATCGCACCGAAAGCCAATGCAACTTCTTATTACCGATTGGCACAGGAAGATATTGATGGCAAACTCACCAACAGCGAAGTGCGTATGATTCGCTTGAATGGCCAGTCTGTATCTCTGGTGTACCCCAATCCGAGCAAGGGGAATTTCTTAATCAGCCGAACAGCTGATGGTAAGAAAATGGATCTTCAAGTAACCGACCAATCCGGAAAGATAATTCGTCAAGTCAATGGCATCGAGTCGGCCACCCATAAGCTATTCATCAGTCAGCCTGGTATTTATAATATCAAATTGACTTATCCTGAAACAGGTGAGCAATCAATTCAAAGGGTTGTGGTTTATTAACCCTGACTCAGATGAAAAACTGATTTTCTTTTTCCAAACAATATTCAACATAAAATACAGATAAATCAGATACACTTAATTATATACCGGGTAGAAGTAAAAGCTATTATGTATTCGGATATTTTAATGCAACGGCAGCTGATCCTCAGTGGGAGTTGGCAAGCAGTGATCCAACAGTGTTGAGAGAAGGAACAGATGCTGATGGAGTAATTACCATGTATGATGTTAGAAATTTTAGTGCGTATGGCATTGCTTCAACGAAGCGAACTACTCCTGTGATGCTCAAGAAGTTCAACGCGCGCGTAACCCCTAAGAAAAAAGTGGAGCTGAAATGGACGACTGACGTAGAGTCTGTCAATAAGGGTTTCGGCATTGAAAGACAATCAAGTGGCATCGGAAAATTTGAACATATTGGATTCTTGCCTTTACAAACCGCGGATGGCAATAGTTCAGGACAATTGCATTATACTTTTGTTGATCAAGATCCTATACACGGTGCTCCTTCATATTACAGACTGGCACAGCTAGATTTAGATGGAAAATTGACCTATAGTGAAGTGCGCTGGATTCGGATAGAGGATAATAAGCAAACAATCATTTACCCCAACCCGAGCAATGGAAACATCACCATAAAAAGAACTGATGTAGGGGTAAAAATGAATGTACAGGTGATTCATTCCTCGGGCAGGGTGCTTCAGCAGTATTATGGCATCCTGGAACCTTCTTTTCGTCTTTATAATGATCAGCCGGGGCTGTACAATATTCTGACACGTTTTCCGGAGAGCGGAGAAGAGGCTACGAACTGGGTAATTGTGCAATAAATGATCGCATATCCATGATTTGCTGCGCATGATCTGATTAAAAGCTTTGACCCTCCTTTTTTACTTGATAAAAACGATTTTCACTCATTAATTTGAAGATTTCTCTTTAAGCCCATTTTCTCTCACTTCTAGGGAGAGAACTCAAGGCTTATTTGTCCCTTCTTTTTCCTACTTTTGCCCCCAAAATATAGCTCAATGGCTGGTCAGTTAAAAGAAGTAAGAAATAGGATAAAATCAGTACAGTCCACTCAGCAGATCACCAAGGCCATGAAAATGGTAAGTGCTGCAAAGCTTCGTCGTGCTCAGGATTCCATCATCCAGATGCGCCCATATGCCAAGAAGCTACAGGAAATGCTCGGCAACATCGTGAGCAATTTAGATGGAGCTGAAAGCATAGACCTGGCCGAAGAAAGGGCTGTTAAAAAAGTGTTGATGATTGTAATTACCAGTGATCGCGGACTTTGTGGAGCATACAATGCAAATATCCAGAAGAAGGCAATTGCTGCAATTGAAGAACGTTACGCAAAAGTTTCGGCGGCAGGTGATCTTACCATCTGGGCAATTGGGAAAAAGGGTTCGGAATTCTTCCAAAAGAAGGGATATCAGGTTGATAATCGCTTCAGAGACACTTTCTTGAAACTTTCTTTTGAAACTGTACAAGCCTGCGCACATGAGGCAATCAAAGGTTTCAGGAACAAAGATTTTGATGCAATTGAGGTGGTGTATAGCGAATTCAAAAATGCAGCTACACAACAGTTTATCGCAGAGGCATTTCTCCCTATCCCCAAAAATGCGATAGAAAAGGGTGGCTCTTCTAAAAAAGCTGATTTCATATTTGAGCCAACACAAGATCTTCTTATCGCTGAGCTGATGCCTAAGATACTTAACACGCAGCTCTATAAAGCTGTTCTGGATTGTAATGCTTCAGAGCATGGTGCAAGAATGACCGCGATGGACAAGGCCTCTGAAAATGCCAACGAAATGCTCAAGACACTTAAGATATCATATAACCGCGCAAGGCAGGCTGCAATTACCACAGAGCTTACTGAAATAGTGAGTGGTGCCGCAGCATTGCAAGGATAATATATGTGCTTTTGCACTACATTTATTTAATTAAATCGGCGACATCGTTGATGTCGCACCCAATTAGGTATGGAAATCTCGAACCTCATCAACCATGTAGAAGCGCTTATCTTCGCGAGTGAAAAGCCGTTGACTCCAATTGAAATCGTAGAGCTCATCAACAATGCCTTCGGGTTTATGGATGATAAAGTAGGGATGGATCAGGTGGAAACATCAATCGATGGAATACGCGAAAAATATCAAGCTGAATTTTATCCTTTCGAGCTTAGGCAAAGTGGTGGGGGATGGCAGTTCCTGACGAAGAAAGAATACCACCAAACCATTGCTCAGCTGAATGGCGATAAGTTTTTAAAGAGACTCTCCACGGCCGCATTGGAAACATTGGCCATTGTTGCTTACAAGCAGCCAATCACCAAGTCTGAAATCGAGGCCATTAGAGGTGTGAATTGCGATTATAGCATCCAAAAACTGTTAGAAAAAGAATTGGTTATCATTTCCGGACGAAACGAGGAAATGGTTGGTAAGCCGCTTATCTATTCCACATCTAGACATTTCATGGATTATTTTGGGATTAACTCCTCAGAAGAATTGCCTAAAATTAGCGAAGTTCTTGCTGACCAAATGGTCACTCCAACCTTGGTGAATGCTGAGCATTTTGAAATTGAAGGAGAGGATACAGCCAGGGACCAGGTCGGAGATGCAGAACGAGCGGAGCGAGAGAATGCATCGGAGATCCAGACCGAAGCGTCTGGAGACGAGGAGCAAAATGCAAGGGACAAGGGACAAGGGACAGGGGACTAGGAATACAACTCAACTCTCTCAACTTTCTCAACCTCCCTAAACCTCTCTCAACCTCCCTCAACTCTCTCAACTCCCATGGGCCCTATTCTACCAAACAATCTCCTCCTAAAAGCTGCTGATGAATTCGGTACCCCGCTCTATGTCTATGATGCGGATAGGATAACATTTCAGTACGAACAACTTCGTCAAGCATTCAGACGTTCTGATGTAAAGATATTTTACGCTTGCAAAGCACTTACAAACATTAACATCCTGCGCATTCTTGAGAAAATGGGTTCAGGAATCGATTGTGTGAGTATCAATGAAGTGCAATTTGCATTGAAGGCAGGGTTTTCTCCTGATCGAATTATTTTCACGCCCAATAGTGTTGGTCTCGATGAATATCTCGAGGCAACTGCGCTGAAGGTGAATATCAATATCGACAACCTCGATTTGTTAGCGCAGTTTGGCAATCATTTCGGCAATACGTATCCAGTTATCATCCGCCTCAATCCACACATCATGGCAGGGGGCAATCTTAAAATATCAACTGGTCATGTCGACAGTAAATTTGGGATTTCAATCGACCAAATTGAATTGATAAAAGATGTTGTTGCCAAAACAAACATCGCTGTTAAGGGCATTCATATTCATACAGGCAGTGAGATTAAAGATGTAGAAGTTTTTGTACGTGGACTTGAATTGATGCTTGATCTCGCCAGCTATTTTCCTGACCTTTCTGTAATTGATCTGGGTGGTGGATTTAAAGTGCCCTATAAGCCTGATGAGAAGGGAACCGACATGGAAGCCCTTGGTGAAAGACTAGCTGAAACTTTTGAAAAGCATACTGCTCTCACCGGAAAAAGATTCCAAGTTTGGTTTGAGCCGGGAAAATTTCTTGTTAGCGAGTGTGGTTATTTTCTTGTCAAAACAAATATTATTAAGGACAGTCCTGCACGAACCTTTGTTGGGGTTGATAGCGGCTTTAATCACCTCATTAGGCCAATGTTCTATGATGCCTACCATAAGATTTCAAACATTTCAAATCCAACAGGGGCGATTAATACCTACAATGTTGTTGGAAATATTTGCGAGACCGACACCTTTGCCTGGGATAGAGAATTAAACGATGTAAGGCCTAGTGATATTTTATTATTTAACAATGCAGGTGCATATGGTTTTGAAATGAGCAGTCGATTTAACTCCCGAACCCGGCCTGCAGAAGTCTTGGTTACCAAGGGTGAATTCAAGCTGATCAGACGAAGGGAGACGCTTGATGATTTGCTGGAAGGCATCATTTTATAAAGACGCATCTTAGGAAATAAACTTCACCGATTTTCATATAATAACTGGTGAACTATCAAGAGTAACCAGCACCAGCTATTTTTTAAACCGCCCATCAAAACTGCACCTCACACCTCTGTGATTTCCGCAAGCTTCAAGTTCTTTCACCTTAAGACTTCTTCCACTAAATGAAAATTCAAGAATACAGTGGTCGTCAGATTTGTTGTATTGATATACCCGGGGTCTAACTTCAGTCATATCTCCTTTTAAGCTGCCGCCACAACTGCCCCCAGAAAGCTCTGTATGGATAAAGAAAAGCAGCTTGCCCTTCTTGCCCCCATCGCGAATGGAAACAAAATTCCTCTTGTCCTGCATGTAGTTTCCGCTAAGCGCATCTTTTGCTGCAAGGGAGTCAATTGGGTTATAAATTACATTTGCCTTAAGCGGTTCATTGCTTTCGGTTAGGATGAGTGTAAAGAGGCCCTCGGTATTATACACATATACATTCTTATTGTACGTCGATTTTCCATCAACGGTTGGTTTATTTTTAGTTTGGATAATGGTAAGGCGGTTGTCGATTTTTCCTTCATACTGAACAAGTGGATCAGCACTTTTTTCTACGAGCATCATGCTGGTACTGTATTCATTTTCTTTCGTGAAGACAATGATATAGATTGCTTTATTTTCTTTTTCCTCTGCAGATAAAAACAAATAGATCTCTCCTGTTTCTTCAGCAGCAAATCTGCCTTTTCGGTAAAATTTTATGGATTCTGGTTTACCGAATAAGGGTTTAAAAATACTATCTGGTATAAATTGTGCAACTATAGAGGACTTGATAAAAAGGCTGTCTGATTCTTTTTTTTGCAACTCTTTCTGCCCAAATCGTATGGGGAGGTCCTGCTGAGGGAACGATTCAATGAAGTCTACACTCTCTATAGTTTCTTCAAGGTTAATATCCTGTACCTTCCTATTGCAGGAATAGGAAAGCAGGCCTAACGCTATAAATAGGGCAATTGCTCGCATTGTTAGTTTTAGCAAAGTAAGAGAATTTAGGTGAACTAAACTCGTGAATCTCATCAATTTGACTGGTCAACTTCTCAATAATCGGCAATGAGCTGTTGTTTAGATTAACACAATATTTTGAAAATTAAGTATCTGTGAAAACTGAGCAACTGCTTTATCCAAAGCAAAAATTGGGGTATCTTGCAGTCTAATTAAAAGAGCTGAGGAATGTCGAGTTTTACAAATTATTCTGTACCCTATTCAGTTGATCCAAAATTTTCAAAGAAATCCGCTTACTTCTCCATGGAGTTTGCTATTCATCAACCCTTGAAAATCTATAGTGGGGGACTAGGATTTTTGTCTGGGTCTCATCTGCGCAGCGCATACGAACTGCGTCAGAATCTCATTGGTGTTGGTCTTTTGTGGAAGTATGGTTACTATGATCAGGCGAGAAACCAAGACCAAACATTACAAGTTCAATGGAATGAAAAAATCTACAACTTTCTAGAAGATACTGGGATTAAGTTTCAGATCATGATCCACGATGCACCTGTTTGGGTGAAGGTTTTCTACCTTAATCCGGAAACCTTCAAGTCTGCGCCATTGTTCTTATTGAGTACAGACCTCCCTGAGAATGATTACGTTTCCCAGACCATTACACACCGCTTGTATGATGCCAATGTAGCAACAAAAGTTGCTCAGTTTATTTTACTTGGAGTGGGTGGTGCAAAATTGATCGATCTGCTTGGATTCAATCCTGATGTATACCATCTTAATGAAGCACATGCCATATCAGCAGCCTTTTATTTGTTGAATAAAAATGGTGGCGACTTGGCTGAGCTGAAAAAGAAACTTGTTTTTACCACGCACACACCTGAAGAAGCAGGAAACGAGAAGCATGATATTTACCTGTGCAATAAAATGTCTTATTTCTGTGGTATGCCTCTTGAAAAAGTAAGGAAGATTACAGGATTGCAAGACGACCAATTTAATCACTCCCTGGTGGCACTGCGTTTTGCGAGGTTGTCAAATGCGGTGTCTGCACTGCATGGTGAGGTCAGTAGGGCGATGTGGAGCAAATACGAAGGAATTTGTCCAATTATACACGTCACCAACTCCCAGAATTGGAAGTATTGGTCTGATAAGCAACTTTACTTTGCGATGGATGAGCAAAACGAGGAGCGATTTATTGATAGAAAAAGATTTTTAAAGAAAAGGGCCTTTGATTTAGTGGCAGACCAAACTGGCAAGTTGATGAATCCAGATGTGTTTACTATCGTCTGGGCAAGAAGGTTTGCCGGTTACAAGCGGGCAGATTTAATTACCCGCGACATGGATCGGTTTAAGAAATTAATGAGCAATAAAAAATATCCAGTACAGTGCATATGGGCGGGGAAGCCCTATCCGGTTGATTATCCAGCAATCACTGAGTTTAATCACTTGGTACACTTAAGCAAGGGGTTTGAAAACATGGCCGTTTGTACAGGGTATGAACTCGGATTAAGTAAGCGCCTCAAGCAGGCCTCTGATCTATGGTTGAATACCCCCCGTGTGCCACGTGAGGCCTCCGGAACAAGTGGCATGACAGCCTCCATGAATGGAGCCGTTAACTTGTCTACGAATGATGGATGGATTGTAGAATTTGTGGATCATGGAAACAATGGATACGTTGTTCCACCTGTTGATTACGAGAACATGCATGTGCAAGACCAAGATCAATACGACCTTGATGAAATTTATAGAATTTTAACAGAAGAAGTACTGCCAACATATTATGATGCACCAGACACATGGCGTCAAATCGTTCAAAACGGGATGAAAGATGTGAGGTTTAAGTTCGATTCCAATCGGATGGCGCAGGAGTATTATGATTTGTTGTATAATGGGTAAGGAAATAGTTGAAGCGGTTGAAGAAATACAAAGTTTAAGCAGTTGAAGAAATACAAAGTTTAAGCGGTTGAAGAGGTTTAAGCAGTTGAAGAAATACAAAGTTTAAGCGGTTGAAGAAGTTTAATCTTCAACCCCTTCAACCCCTTCAACCCCTTCAACATCTTCAACCCCTTCAACCCCTTCAACCCCTTCAACATCTTCAACCCCTTCAACCCCTTCAACCCCTTCAACATCTTCAACCCCTTCAACATCTTCAACATCTTCAACCCCTTCAACCCCACCACCCCATGATTCTCCCCATCGTAGCATACGGTCACCCGGTACTTCGACAAGTTTGTTCGGATATCACGCCTGATTATCCTGAAGTGAAAAAACTGATTGAAGACATGTGGGATACCATGTATAATTCACATGGGATGGGACTTGCTGCACCGCAAATTAATCGTCCAATTCGTTTGTTTGTCATCGACACGCAACAGGTTTTCGAGAAAAGTGAAGAGGATGAAATTGCGCAGTTCGAAGGTGAGGGGGGAAAGAAATTGGTGTTTATCAATGCACACATTACTGAATTAACAGGCGAACCTTGGTCTTGCGATGAGGGATGTTTGAGTCTGCCTGGTTTTAGAGAAGAAGTAAGCCGGGAGAGTACAGTAACCATTTCGTATTGTGATGAGCATTTTATGCCTCAAACGGCAACATTCAAAGGGATTAATGCTCGTGTTGTATTGCACGAGTATGATCACATTGAAGGGAAGTTATTTATCGACAGAATCTCTCTTATTAAAAAGAAGCTGTTAAAAAAGAAACTTGACGATATTTCCGCCGGTAGGGCTAAGGCAGGGTACAAAATGCTCTTGCCTAAAAAATAAATCACACTTGGTTTTGACTAACGCCTGAATTCAAGGTATTCTTGTAGCATAATCGTTGCTGCTATCTCATCGATGTTGCCTTTCTTCTGCCTGTCTTTTTTTTTCATGCCCATTTCAACCATTGCTCTTGAAGCCATTTTTGAAGTGAAGCTTTCGTCAACCGTTTGAATGGGTATTTCGGGAAATGTATTTTTCAATCTCCTGATACAGAGTTTTACTGCAGCAGTTGCGTCTGTTGCCTTCCCATCAAGGTTATAGGGCTCTCCAATGATAATCATCTCAAGCACTTCTTTTTTTGTATAGTCCTTCAAGAATTCAAAGAGCTGTTGGCTGTCGACCGTGGTTAGTCCAGTTGCAATAATTTGCAAAGGATCAGTCACGGCAATGCCTGTTCTTTTTTTCCCGTAGTCTAAGGCAAGAATTCGTCCCATTGGTTAACTTAAAAAAATAAGGTCTGAAATAGCAAAAGCTGCGAATACAATACTGCCAATTCCATTTGCGGTCATGAAAGCAATATTCACCTTGCTGAGGTCATCTGATTTCACAATGCTTTGTTGATATAACAACAATCCGGAAAATATTGTGGCACCAACAGTGTATAGTAATTCAAATCCAAACAAATAGCCTGCTGCGAAGATTAGCGTTACTGTGGTAGCATGCAATATTCTTGAAAGCATCAATGCGTTTTTTCTACCCAACGATGCTGGTATTGAATACAAGCCATTGGCAGCATCGAAGCTGTCATCTTGCAAAGCGTAAATAATATCAAACCCACTTACCCATCCTACTACAGCCAATGCCAAAAGTACAACAGAAGGTTCCATTGTTTCGGTAACTGCAATGAATGCACCCGCAGGGGCCAGGGCAAGGCCAATGCCCAGTACAATATGGCAGAGGGCCGTAAATCTTTTCGTGTAGCTATAGCCCAATATCACCAAGAGTGCAATAGGTGAAAGTAGAAAGCAAGTCACATTAATCATATAGGCTGCGCCCATAAAAAGTATCGAGCTGAGTATGGTGAAGCGAAGTGCGCTTGATGGACTGATTACTCCACGTGGAATTTCACGAATAGCGGTGCGTGGATTTTTTGCATCAAACTCCCTATCGAGATAGCGATTAAATGCCATTGCAGCACTTCTCGCAAATACCATGCAGCCGATAATGTACATAAATACCAATGGGTGCAGCGTTGCATAGTCTTTAAGTATTTCAAATCCTGAAGCGCCAATTGGTTTATCGTCAATAGAAAACACGCCCATTGTAAAACCCAGTAGCGCAAAGGGCAGTGCAAATACGGTATGTGAAAACTTAATCAGGGATAAATATTGTTCAATGCTCTTCATGTCAAGATGTTATTGGTGTTCAACCCATTTGTTTTTTGTAAATCTCCCAAAGTACAATGCCCGCAGCAACACTAATATTAAAAGAATGTTTACTGCCAAATTGCGGAATTTCTATGCTCCCAGTGCATTGTGCTATCAGGCCCTCGCTTACTCCTTCCGCTTCGTTGCCAAACACGAGTGCGATTTTTTCTCCCGGCATCACTTGAAAATCCTGGAGCATCATGCTGTCGTGAACCTGCTCAACTGCATAAACCTTGTATCCACTCTCTTTTAATTCTGTTATTGCATCCCCAGCATCATCGTAGCCTGCCCAAGCTACTGATTCCGTTGCGCCCAATGCTGTTTTATTGATTTCCCTGTGGGGGGGCTTGGGGGTGAATCCACAGAGGCAAATTTTTTCTATTAGAAATGCATCTGAAGTCCTGAAGATGCTGCCCACATTATTCATGCTTCTGACATTTTCAAGTACTACGACAACAGGTGTTTTTTTCGATAGTCGAAAATCTTCCTTGCTAAGCCGCTGCAGCTCATCCATTCCTTTTTTCTGCATGATGCAAAGATACGAGCCCCTTTTTTTCCTTTCAGAATAAAAGATACCTTTGTTTTCTTATGCAGGAAGGATTTAAACAGATTCTAGACTCCCTTAGTCAGTGGCAGCCTGGCCATACTATTGCACTTGAGTCAATTCAGCAGTCGGGCAGCAACCGTCAGTATTTTAGATTTAGTCATGCCGACAAAACCTATATTTTAACATATAATCCTTTAAATCTTCCTGAAAACAAGGCCTTCATTGAATTCACCCGACACTTTTCTGCAAAGGGCATTCAGGTTCCTGAAATAGTTTATGCGGATGAGCAGTTGGGGTTTTATGTGCAAACAGATCTTGGAACTGACGATCTCTTTGATTATGTCAAGAAAGAAGGATTTTCTGAACATGTTTTTTCCTTGTACAAAAAAACCTGTGATGCCTTAGCTAAACTTCAGGTTGTTGGAGGGGAGGGTCTCGACTACAGCCATTGTATCGCCACCCGGTCTTTTGATAAACAAGCCATATACTCTGACCTGCTTTATTTTCTTTATTATTTTGTTAGGGCACTTGACCTGCCCTACGATAAAAACCTATTGCTGAACGATTTTGAAATGCTCAGTAATTATTTGATGCAGGAAGAGAAACAATATTTCATGCACCGAGATTGCCAGAGCAGAAACATCATGGTAGTCAATGATGACGCATTTTTCATCGACTACCAAGGGGGAATGCAAGGCGCACTTCAATATGATATCGCCTCATTGTTGTGGCAGGCTAGGGCGCAACTCCCATATCAGTGGCGTGAGGAATTGGTTGACTATTATTTTGAGCAAGTTAATTTGCACCTTAAAGGACAGCTTAATAAAAAAGAATTTCTTGATAACTACGATGGGTTTGTCTTGATTAGAATGCTGCAAACACTTGGCGCCTATGGCTTTCGTGGGCTCTTCGAAAGAAAGCCGCACTTCCTTTCTAGTATCCCTTATGCACTAAAAAACCTCAAGTGGTTTATTGAGAACAAGCAAATTCCTCTTCGACTGCCCGCGTTGCAAAAATTATTGCATGCGATTGTAGACGAATCTGTGATGAAAAAATTTGAACCCATCACGGCCAACGAAAACTCTAAGCTTGTTGTTCATATCAACAGTTTCTCATACAAGAAGGGGATCCCGCAAGACCTATTTGGCAATGGCGGGGGCTATGTGTTTGATTGTAGGGGAATTCTTAATCCCGGTAGAATTGAAGAATATAAAATACAAACAGGTCGCGATAAGCCTGTACAGGAGTTTCTGTTGCAGAAAACCAACATGCCAGCTTTTCTTCAGCATGTTTTTGGAACGATTGATATTTCCGTTGAGGATTATTTGAGGAGGGATTTTGTTGGGCTAACGGTAAGTTTCGGGTGTACAGGAGGACAGCACAGGAGTGTTTTTGCCGCCGATAGCCTCGCGCTTCATCTTCAGGAGAAATACAACGTAAAAACCGTGGTATGTCATATTGAACAAGAGGCTAAAGGGTGGGTAAATGAGACCTATTGATTTTGGTTATCACATTCGGCCAGTACGTATAAATATGCTAGTAACGCAGCTCAACATACAATCATGATCAACATTCAAGAGGCCAAGGCCATGATCTTTGCAGCCGGACTGGGTACAAGGCTTAAGCCATTTACGGATTCACATCCCAAGGCACTTGCTGTGGTTAATGGAAAGACGCTTCTAGAAAGAAATATCAGCTATCTGCATGGATTTGGAATTGCTGATATTGTTGTCAATGTGCATCATTTTGCAAACCAAATTACAGATTTTGTTGAGCGATATCACAGTTCGGATATCAACATTCATTTATCGCATGAAGTGGAAGGTCCTTTTGAAACTGGGGGTGGACTCGCATTTGCTGCTGATTTTTTTAAACACTCGACTAATCCTTTTATTGTCATGAATGCTGATATCCTGACCAATCTAGACCTAAACGGGATGTTTGAGTTCCATCAAAAAATTAGTCCATTGGCTACCCTGGCCGTTACAAAAAGGGAAAGTTCCAGGCAATTCCTTTTTGATGATCAGCTGAAACTTGTGGGATGGCGAAACAATAATGCACTCGAGACAAAGTGGGTGGATGAAGAATATCTTTCAGCTGAACCCTTTTCTTTCTCGGGCATACAGGTGTTGAGTCCAGCCATCTTCGATTTGATGCCGTCGTCTGGCGTATTCTCGATTACTGATGTCTACCTAAAACTTGCAGCCATTTGTCAGGTTGTTGGGTATAACCATACTGGCGATGTGGTTCTTGATGTAGGCAAACCAGAATCAGTTATTATTGCAGAGACCCTGTTCTTTTAATTGACTCCCTTGATTTAAATCAATAAGCAATGTTGCACAAAATTCTAATCGGACTGGTTGTTCTTTTTATTATTATTCAGTTCATAAGACCCGAAAAAAATATCTCCTCTGCGCCCTCGCCTTCTCATATTTATGCTCACTATGCTACATCGCAAGAGGTGAAGTCCATTTTAGATAAATCCTGCAATGATTGTCATAGCAACAATACCAGGTATCCATGGTATGCTTCAGTTCAACCCCTGGCATGGTGGCTCAATGATCATGTTAAAGATGGTAAGGGAGAAATCAACTTTGATGAATTCATGACTTTGCCACCCAAAAAAGCACATCATAAAATGGAGGAAGTAAGTGAAATGGTTGAGGAAGATGAAATGCCGTTAAAGAGCTACAGATTGATTCATCGAAGTGCTATATTGTCTGCACAAGAAAAAACGTTACTCACCAGTTGGGCGCAAAGTACCATGAAAAAAATTGAACAAGAAAATAATCTTGAGTTTAATGAAGTTGGTGGCAAATAGCAGGTGCCTGTGTTGCTATTTTTTCCCTGCAATCACAATCACAATTTCCCCCTTCACACCTTTCTCTTTAAAATAATCGTGTACCTCTTTTAGTGTACCTCTTTTATTTTCTTCAAACTTTTTTGAGAGTTCTCTTGAAATGCAGCATTGTCTGTCTTCCCCGAAGTACTCAATGAACTGATTGAGTGTTTTCACCAAACGCACGGGGGATTCATAAATGATTACAGTCCTTTTTTCTTCGGCAAGTGCGGTGAGCAGTGTATGTCTTCCTTTTTTCAATGGAAGAAATCCTTCAAAGCAAAAGCTGTCTGTGGGTAATCCACTGTTGATGAGTGCTGGAACAAATGCTGTTGCCCCTGGAAGGCATTCGACTTTAATATTATTTTTTATACACTCCCTGATCAAATAAAAAGCAGGATCTGAAATGCCGGGAGTTCCAGCATCTGTGAGTAATGCCATGGTTTTACCTGCCAATATCTCCTGAACAAGCCGCTCTGCAATCTTATGTTCATTGTGCTGGTGATAGGGCACCATGCTTTTTTTTATCTCATAGTGCTTTAGAAGCACCCCGGATGTGCGGGTATCTTCTGCAAGTATCGTATCCACTTCTTTAAGTACGGCCACGGCCCGGTAGGTCATGTCACCCAAATTACCAATTGGCGTAGGTACGATATAAAGCATAATTGCTATTGATAAGGTTGGGGAGAATAGTCGGGCTAAAGAACAGTTATCTCAAAATGCTCCATGACCTGATTGGCCAAGAGTTTTGATGCAGCTTCTTCAGCAATTTTTGTTGCTGCCTCAGCGCTGGTTGATTCGATCTCTATGGTAATTCTTTTTCCGATACGCACATCTTGAATGGAAGTTAGTCCTAGGTTATGCAATCCGCCCATAACTGCTTTTCCTTGTGGATCAAGCAAGTCTTTCAATGGCATTACATTAATCGCAACATGATATATCATTTGATCTGGTTTTTGAACAGCAAAGATACTAGAATATATGTGATGAAGATGGCAGGAATGGAAAGCCATCCAAGAAATAGAATATACACTGCAGATGCTGCCAGTAGGATGTACCGAGCTTTATTATCAGTGAAACTGAAGTTGCTGAACTTTAGATTGATCAGACTAAGGTTTGATATCATCAGCCAGGGTAGAGCAATGCAAACTGTATAGAGCGTCCATTTATTCAACAGAACGGCCTGTATTTCAGGCTGATTGTACAATAACAAAATAGGGAAGGAGGCTACTAATAAGCCAGCCGCAGGGGTGGGCATGCCTTGAAAATAATTACGATGGGTTGTGTCGAGGTTGAATCTCGCTAGTCGCCATGCTGCAGCCATCGGGAAAAGCATGGCAGGGAGCATCCAGCCAATTTGCGTTTCTAATCCATTTGGTTCTGCTGCAAATGATACACGAAGCAGCTGAAACAAGATAATTCCGGGAGCCACGCCAAAGGATACCACATCTGCTAGTGAATCAAGCTGTTTCCCCATCTCAGAGCTTGCCTTAAACAGCCTAGCCACAAAGCCATCAAAAAAATCAACTACGGCAGCAATTCCGATAAACACAGATGCCCACCAGATATTTTCTGGAAGGTAAATTTTCCATTCAGTACCCTGTATGTTGATGAGGCTTTCTCCTGTTTGAAGGGTCAGGACAATGGCAATAGTGCCCATGCACAGGTTCAGCAGGGTAAATATGTTGGGAATTTGCTTCATCTTGAATGTGTAGGTTTATGCTAGCAATGAAATAAGCAGGCTGAATGTCGGCTCTAGCTAATTTTAAAGGGTATGTATACAAGTTATTTCATGAGCCGCTCTATATCATCTGCCTTAATAGGAATATTTTTCATGAGGTCTACATTGCCATTTTTGGTAATCCATACATTATTTTCAATCCTGATGCCTATTTGTTC
>JBILBU010000013.1:0-51014 GCA_044353505.1 Chitinophagaceae bacterium
TTTACCAAAAAACCCTGCTTTTGTCTGCTTCGCCTTGCATCAATAAAAAATGCAAAGCATTGACAATGTTGAAGTTGCAATGTTTTGCATTTGTTTGCAAGATATTCAGCGGAGACTGAGGGATTCGAACCCTCGAAACAGTTTCCCGTTTACACGCTTTCCAAGCGTGCTCCTTCAGCCACTCGGACAAGTCTCCTGAAATTCGGAGGGCAAAAATAAACCCTTAATCCTTAGCACTCGAATATTTTTTTGGCAGTAGCAGTAGTCATTTCATTGACCTCATCAACAGATATACCCTTTACCTCTGCAATTTTTTCTGCGACATAACCAATATAGCCGGTCTCGTTTCTTTTGCCCCTAAATGGCATGGGCGCTAAATATGGAGCATCTGTTTCCAACACCAAGCTCTCCAATGGCAAGTCCTCAACCACCTTGGCCAATCCAGCATTTTTATAGGTTATAACCCCTCCTATTCCCAAGACAAAGCCCAATTCAATAATCTTCCTCCCCTGCCTGAGGTCTCCTCCAAAACAGTGAAATATACCCTTAGCCCTTCCCTTGCCATACTCGGCAATCATTTTAATGCATTCATCCATTGAACTTCTAGAGTGAATCACAATGGGAAGATCATGATCAAGCGCCAAGCTGATCTGTCTTGCAAAGGCATCAACCTGTTGCACTTTAAATTCGGTTGAATGATAATAATCAAGTCCAATTTCCCCAATCGCATAAAACTTCTCCCTACCAAGCCAATCCTCTACCAAACTCAACTCTTTCTCATAGTCCTGATTTACATAACAAGGATGCAAGCCCATCATCGGCAAACAATATCCAGCATGTGCCTTGGCCAACCTCATCATTCGGTCATGAGTGGATGAATCTATAGCAGGTAAATAAACACGCTCCACCCCTGCCGCAATAGCCCGCTCAATAACAGCTGATGAATCTTCATCAAACTCCTCAGCATACAAATGACTATGGGTATCAATCATCGGATTTATCATAGCTACACTAAACTTTTAAACTCAATTTTTTTAAAGGAATTACCTCGCTCCCTGCCGGCTCTCAGCAAGGCCTCCAAAGCATACATCATATTCTGCTCTGCTTTCTCTGAATCGTGAAAGAGATAGATGGCCCCAGTTTTAGTATTACTCAATGTGCGTTTTGCACATGCCTCTTTACTCAACGTTTTATTATAATCACCACTCAGAACCGTCCACATCACAGTCGTGAACCCCATCATTTTAATTTGCCTAAACTGCTTGGCACTTACCCTTCCATAAGGCGGACGAAACAGCGTTGAATCAATAACACCTGCTGCTTGATGCACATCAGCCAAATACTGATCGGTATCGGTCTTCCATCCATTAAAATGGCTGTGGGTATGATTTCCAACGGCATGGCCTTCTTGCAATATTCGATTATAAGTATCCCGATATTCTTCAACGCGATGTCCAATGCAAAAAAAAGTTGCCTTTGCATTGTACTGCGCGAGCAGATCCAATACATTATTTGTTATGCGGGGATGTGGACCATCATCAAAGGTGAGGTAGAGGGATTTGTCAGCCGAAGGCATGCGCCACATGCGGCCAGAGAAAAGATATTCAATAATTGCAGGTGTAGTTGCCGGCAGCATCATGCCTTCGTTGGTTTAAATGTCAGCTGCGCATCATCGTTCAAATTGCTGATGAATGTCAGAATAGCATTCTTTCCTGTATTCTTTTCGGCACTGGTAACAAATATCGGAGGCAGTTCATCCCACTGCTTTTTCATCTCTTCAGTAAATGCCTTAACATTTGCACTCACCACCTTCTGTGTTTCTTTATCACACTTGGTAAACACAATTGCAAAAGGTACTTTCCACTCACCGAGTTTATTTACAAAATCAAGATCAATTTGCTGCGGGGAATGTCTCGAATCAATTAAAATAAAAATATTAACAAGCGTCTCTCTTGTGCGGATATAACCCTCAATCATCTTCTCCCATCGCTTCCTCTGCGAAGCCGAAACTTTTGCAAAACCATAGCCCGGAAGATCAACAAGATACCAGCGAAACAAGGGTGCCTGTTCCTTGCTCTTGCTCTCAATCGTAAAATGGTTAATCAACTGGGTTTTACCAGGGGTAGAAGAGGTCTTGGCCAAATTATGAATACCGGTGATCATATTGATCAGCGAAGATTTACCCACGTTGCTCCTCCCTATAAATGCATACTCTGGCTTGTCGGCTTTAGGACAAGAAGCAACATCCGGACTGCTAATGACATACTCTGCTTTATGTATATTCATGTTTATTGATCAGATTTACAATTACTTTAAGACCCCTTGTGTCTAATTTGATTATTTTTGTTCAGATGGGAAATTTTGCACACGATACAGTAGTTCCAGACCTGGCATCAAATTTACCGAAAAAAGAACAGGTGGCTCTCATGTTCGACCAGATTGCCCCTAAATATGACTTCCTGAACCGATTTCTTTCAGGAGGGATCGATATCTATTGGAGAAAAAAGGCACTCTCCCTCCTTAAAAAACATAAACCAGAGCAGGTACTTGATGTGGCTACCGGCACAGCCGACCTGGCCATCATGGCGGCAAACATGCTCCAGCCAAAGAGAATCGTGGGCATCGATATTTCTGAAGGAATGTTGGGCCTGGGAAGAAAAAAGATAGTTTCAAGTGGACTAACCTCCATCATTGAACTTCAATCTGGGGATAGCGAATCAATTCAGTTTCCTGACGAAACCTTCGATGCCGTAACCGTCTCCTTTGGTGTCCGTAATTTTCAGCACCTTGAAAAAGGAATGCAGGAAATCAACCGCGTACTTAAACAAGGGGGTAAACTGGTGGTGCTGGAGTTCTCAAGACCATCACTGCCAATCGTGAAACAAGCGTATAATTTTTATATGGGCGTTGTGAGCCCTGGCCTTGGAAGACTTTTCTCTAAAAATAAAAATGCCTACCAATACCTGAACGACTCCGTGCAGAAATTTCCGGAAGGAAAAGACTTTATTGCCATTCTTGAAAAAACAGGATTTAGAAATTCATCATTCAAAAGACTGAGTCTGGGTATATGCAGCATCTACAGCTCCGAAAAATAATCACCATGTTGCTCTTTGCGCTCACGCTTGGAAATCTTCAAGCGCAGCGGGCTATTGAGCTGAATCTGCCTGATCATGATGATAAGCTGTATTACTTTGGAATCATCTTGGGCTACAACAGTTCTCACTATAACATTACGCATCACCCATATTTTTTAGGAAGAGATACCATACAAGGCGTTGAATCTCAAAACAGCGGAAGAATTCACCTGGGCATCATGGCCAATCTGCAGGTTTCAAAACATCTGGACCTTCGCTTCTACCCGCTCAATTTGATTTTTAGTGAAAAGAAATTCGGCTACACACAAAAGTTGCCATCAGATGCCACAACCAGTGTTGAGCAACAGAGCATTGAGTCCATTGTCATGAGCTTCCCGATACAAGTTCGATTAAAGAGCGACCGCATCAATAACTTCAGGGTATATACCCTTGCCGGAATGAAATATGATTTTGATTTGGCCAGTAACTCGGGTGCAAGAAATTCAGAAAATATTGTTACGGTAAAAAAGAGCGACTACGGAATTGAGGGTGGAATAGGGTTTCAAATTTTCTTTCCTTACTTCATCCTCTCTCCGGAAATAAAATTTAGCTACGGCCTGAGTAATGTACACAGCAGAGATGAAACGCTCCGCTACTCCAATGTAATTGATAAAATGAACAGCCGCATGATTATGTTCTCCCTTCATTTTGAAGGCGGTGGTAGCGGGAAGTAATTGCAACAGCTAATCCTGCAAATTGCTTAGATCGCTAGTAATCATATTCTCTCCGCTGCATATTCCACCTCAACCCAAATGAAGCAAAAATATTTTTTGCTGCTGCTCCATATTTTCTTGCACTCAAATTAGCCTCCAGAAATAAATTTTCTTTTACCTCATAGGCTACCCAGAGGTTTGCATTCAGGTTCTGCTGAGCAATGGGAGAAGCATAGCCAAGTCCTTCATCAGCTGACCTCGTATCGCTGTCAAGAAAAATATTGCTGCCGTAATTTCGTCCCACACTATCAATTCCACTTTTCCAATAGATTGCCTTTGCCTGGGCATACCATTTTGGAGCAGGCTGATATCTGAGCATAAATATGTACTCATTGATATTAGACATCAACGGATGCGCCAAGGGCTGATTGTAGTGGGTGTAGTTGGCTACTGTATCGGTATGCGAGTAGGTAAAAGGTCGGATCCAATTTGTTTCAACCTGCAAATCAAGGTTGTCTACTCCAGCCACATCAATATATTTCAATCCACCTTGAAAAGCCCACTTGTTTCCCCACCAACCTTTTTTCTCTCTGATGTATCGTGTATAAAACTCATCCAACATAACCTGACCGTAAACCTGCACACGCTTTGCAATATTTGCCTTTGCATCAAAGCCGATAAATGCATTATCCGGACTGCCAATCTGCAGTTCAGCCACACGCAAAAGCATTACAGGATTTAGATAAGCAAACTCAAATTTATTCGCCCGACCGAAAACAACTCCTTCAAAAAATCCGAGGGTGAGCCACTTGGGTGCAGTAACGCTCAGATAGTGAAGCGACATATACTTCTTTGAGAAAAGGGTATCAGCACCAAGTGATCTTCTGGTATACTGAGGCTGAAGCTCCATGATGCGGCTGACATAATTGAGGCGCCAGACTTTGAGGTTCATATTAAGAAAGAGGTGACTATTGGAATAGTCGCTAATAAATAAACTCCTGTAACCATTACCGAGAAACATCTTATCGTAGCCAAATTGAAAATCAAGAAACTTAGCGGCATTAAAAAATACAGCCCCCCTGGCATCAAAATAATCACGCCCAGTGCCTTTGAATATTTTATTCAACCCTGCTCCAGGAACGGCCCTGAACTGGTTGATTCTGTCTTGAACAAAAACCGGTGCTTTTTCCTGCGTTTCTGTAACATAGGCCTGAAAACCAATTTTACGAGCTACGAGTGACCTGACCATTGCACCCCGCGTATTTAGATACAGCATCTCATCACTTGCATCATCCTTGATGGCTTGCAACTGAAGGACTGGATTGACGGAAAGAAAAAAGTCTTTTTGATTGATTCCAATGAAATTTGCAGGATCAGCGTAAAAAGTGTTAAAGATTTGTTTACGGCTCCTGATCAACTCTGCGTCGGGGGAAGTCCACTCTAAATTATTGATCTTAGAGCGCTCAATATTGTATTGATCAACCTTGGAAAGTCTAATTTGTGAAGCAGAATCAACTGCCTTTGAAAGCGATAAAGCCCACCATTTACGGTTGAAAGGCTTGATTTGTGCGAAATTAAGCACCGTATCGGTCTGCATCTTAATTTCAAGTCTTTCCAACAGGATATTTTCTTTGGATCCCTGCTGAAAAAGAGTTGATTGTCCCAATACAGCAGACGGTAGAATAAAAACAAAGGCAACTAAAAAGGTTTTAATAATTTGCATCAGAATAAATTAAAACAAAGGTCTATGTCAAAAATCCTAATCAAAAATATCAAGATTGTCAACGAAGGTAAAATTAACTCTGCAGATATACTGATTGGCGATCAGCGGATCTTAAAAATTGATGGGATTATTGACAATACATACAACGCAAGAGAGATTAATGGTGAAAACAAGTATCTCTTACCCGGCGTAATTGACGACCAAGTCCATTTTAGAGAGCCCGGCCTGACCCACAAGGCAAATATCCATAGTGAGTCGATTGCTGCAGTAGCCGGCGGAACAACCTCTTATATGGAAATGCCGAATACGAAGCCAGCTGCACTAACACAAGAATTGCTTGAAGAAAAATATGCTATTGCAGCAAATTCTTCCCCGGCAAACTATTCCTTTTTCATGGGCACCTCAAATGACAATGCCGATGAAGTACTGAGAACCAACGACAATAAAGAAAACATCTGTGGCATCAAGATCTTCATGGGATCTTCAACAGGAAACATGCTGGTAGACAATCACCTTGTGCTGAATAGAATATTCAATGAAAGTGAAGTGCTGATTGCAACCCATTGCGAAGACGAGCGCATCATCAAGGCCAATCTCGAAAAAATTCGTCTTGAGAAAAATGAGTTAGATCCCGCAGATCATCCCATCATCAGAAATGTTGAAGCCTGCTTTGAATCATCACTGATGGCGGTACAGCTGGCGCAAAAAAATAATACCAGACTTCATATACTTCATATTTCAACAGCAAAGGAATTGCAACTCTTTACCAACTTCATTCCACTGGAAGACAAACGAATTACATCTGAAGTATGTGTTCACCACCTTCATTTTACTGCAGATGACTACGCACTGCTGGGCAACAAAATAAAATGCAATCCCGCCATCAAATCCAAAGAAAACAAAGAAGCACTTTGGGAGGCACTGCTAGACGATAGATTAGATATCATAGCAACAGACCATGCACCCCATACCAAAGAGGAAAAATTTGGCAGCTATGAACAATCTTATGCAGGACTGCCGCTCGTGCAGCATGGCCTCCAACTCATGCTTCATTACTATAAAGAAGGAAAGATATCACTGGAAAAAATTGCAGAGAAAATGGCGCATGCACCTGCCAAATGCTTTCAGATAAAAGACCGCGGATTTATTCGTGAAGGATATTTTGCAGACTTGGTAATGGTTGACATGAACACACCTTACACGATCAGCCAGGATAACATCCTCTATAAATGTGGATGGAGTCCGTTTGAAGGATTCACCATGCCAGCTACAATAGAAAAAACTTTTGTAAATGGCTACCCGGTATATGAAAATGGCAAGGTGGATGCATCCTATAGGGGCATGCGCCTCAAATTTAACAGGGGCTAAGCGCATCAAATGCAAATCGACAAGACCACACTCAACGATTTATCTGTTTTTCATGCTGATGAAGAATACTCGCTATTCAACCGGTTTGATTACTGCAGAACCAACGAAGGGCGAGCAGTTCTGAAAAAAATATTTTCTGTCCCGCTAGAAAGCATAGCAGATATAAAAACCGTTCAGGAAATTTTAAAATTTTATCAGGCCAAGCTTCATGATTGGCCACTAAGAATCACCAATGGCAACCTGCTCGTAATTGAAAAGTTTTTAGACGATCAGCCCGAGCCTATTCCAACATCACCCAACATCATTAATGCCACTGCCTACAAGCTGTTGCATCCTGCGGATTTTTCCATGATTGTTTTCTCGATGAAACAAGTTGTTGAATTTTTCAGCGGATTTAGAGAAATAGTCACTTTCTTTTCCAATTCATCCCATCCCAAAAAACTTGATGACATCCTGCAGGAGTGCAGATCGATACTTTCAAACAACGCCCCTCAGGCAAGCTATACAAAGAAGGACTTTTCAGCCCTCACCACTCCTGAATTGCTGGATTACGCGCGGTTGATTCATGTTAAATTTATTTCAGAAACCAGAAAACTAATCAAGCATTATGGCATACTGGACGCCTGGTATGCAATGGCAAAAGCAAATCAAACACTCAATCTTCATTTCCCTCAATTCATTGAGCAAGAGGATCCCATGATTCATGTGGCAGGACTGAAACATGTCTTGCTTAGCAATCCTGTTGGCTATGATTTGGAAATGAATCGAGATACAAACTTTATTTTTCTCACTGGTGCAAACATGGCAGGGAAAAGCACCCTCATCAAAGCCGTGGGACTTTCCGTCTATTTGGCCCACCTGGGTTTGGGTGTGCCAGCAGATGAAATGAAGCTTACCCTCTTTGAAGGCATATTGAGCAACATCAATGTAGCCGACAACATCGTCAAGGGTGAAAGTTATTTTTTTAACGAGGTGAAACGCATCAAGGAAACCATCCTCCGCATCAATGATGGAAGAAGATGGCTCATCCTCATTGATGAACTCTTTAAAGGCACAAATATTCAGGATGCCATGAAATGCTCACTTGCGGTGATTGAGGGATTAAATAAAATGAAAAATGGACTCTTCATCCTCTCATCGCATTTGTATGAAATTGGCGAGGAATTGAAAAATATCCCATCCATCAGTTTCAAGTATTTTGAAACAGAACTAAAAGACAATGAGTTGCTATTCAGTTACAAATTAAAAGATGGCATCAGCAAAGACAGGATGGGCTACCTTATCCTCCAGCGCGAGGGCGTTACTTCGCTATTGGAAAATATTGGTAAGAACACCCAATAAAGAGAGTAAAAAACGCTCAATACGTAGAATTAAACTTACCGAGTTTCGTTTAATCACCATTTCTTAGTCCACCCGCATTTCTACTTTCACTTCATGTTCGTAAAAACGTTTGGAAGTGCTGTTCATGGGGTTGAGGCAATCACCATTACCATAGAAGTTAACTGGACCGCTCAGGGAAAGGAATACTGTATTGTTGGCCTGCCAGACTCTGCCATCAAGGAGAGTATGCAACGTGTGGAGAGTGCCATAAAATCGATTGGCTTTGAAATGCCCAGAACCAGAATTCTTGTAAACCTCGCTCCGGCAGACCTCAGAAAAAGTGGCACTGCGTTTGACTTACCAATAGCCATTGGCGTTCTTGCAGCTTCAGAGCAATTAAAGATTTCACCATCAATGGCCAACCATGTGATGATGGGTGAACTGAGTCTGGATGGTGAACTGCGCGCGATACGTGGCGCACTGCCCATTGCCATTCAGGCAAGAAAAGATGCTTTCTCCGGGCTTATACTTCCTGAATCTAATTCAAAAGAAGCCGCAATGGTAGATGGCCTGCATGTCTATGGCATGAGAAGCATCAAAGAGGTTATTCAATTTATACGATCAGAAGGGACCTCCATGTCTCCTGTCAAAATAGATATTCAAAAAGAATTTCATGATGCTCAGCAACAATTTGAGTCAGACTTTGCAGAAGTAAAAGGACAGGAAAATATAAAACGCGCATTGGAAATCGCGGCATCGGGCGGACATAATGTAATTCTCATCGGTCCGCCCGGTGCCGGGAAAACCATGTTGGCAAAAAGACTGCCATCCATACTACCACCATTATCATTAGAAGAAGCATTGGAGAGCACAAAAATTCATAGCGTAGCAGGGAAGCTTCCTGAGAATTCAACCTTCATCACAAAACGCCCATTCAGAAATCCGCACCATACAATCAGTGATGTTGCCTTAGTCGGCGGAGGCTCAACACCTCAACCCGGAGAGATTTCACTATCACACAACGGCGTATTGTTTTTGGATGAACTCCCCGAATTTAAACGAACCGTGCTTGAAGTAATGCGGCAACCCATGGAGGAAAGAAGGGTTACGATATCAAGAGCAAAACTTGCCGTTGATTTTCCTGCATCATTTATGCTGGTGGCCTCAATGAATCCATGCCCCTGTGGATTCTACAATCACCCTGAAAAAAAATGTTCTTGTCCGCCTGGCGCTGTCACCAAATACCTAAACAAAATATCAGGCCCGTTGCTTGACAGAATAGACCTGCATGTAGAAGTAACGCCCGTGGTATTCTCTCAACTTACATCTACACATATTGCAGAGTCTTCCGCGGCCATTAGAGAGCGGGTGATATCGGCAAGAAAAATTCAAGCCCAACGATTTCAAGATCAAGCAGGCATCTACTCAAATTCTCAAATGAGTGTTCGGGAGTTAAAAAAAATTTGTGCCCTAGACAATGCAAGCCAAGCCTTGCTGAAGAAGGCCATGGAGCGACTAAGCTTATCGGCCAGGGCATACGACAGAATCTTAAAGGTATCAAGAACGATTGCTGATCTTGCTTCCAGTGATGAGATCAAGTCGGAGCATATCGCAGAAGCTATTCACTACAGAAACCTGGATAGAGAAGGTTGGGGCGGTTAAAGGGGGGGCGTTGGGGGGGGTGCGGGGGGGGTGAAGAACTTATTCTGAAAAATAAGTATCGCAAATACCCCGCTAGAAATGGCCATGTCAGCCAGATTAAATACAGGCCTAAAAAATTCGAAAGACTCTCCTCCCCACAATGGAACCCAAGATGGAAACACAGCACCTTGAATGATCGGGAAATACAACATGTCTACCACCTTACCGTGAAGAAATCCTGCATATCCATTGGTGAATTTCGCACTCCAAATTCCATTAGCAAGATTTTGAATGTAGGCATCGCTGGATTCAAAAATCATCCCATAAAAAAGACTGTCGACAAGATTTCCTATTGCACCAGCAAACACCATGGTTGCACAAAAAATATATCCCGAATGATATTTCTTCTTGATGATGCCAAGGATATAATACAATCCAAAACCAACAGCAATAAGCCTGAATACAGTGAGGGCAATCTTACCCCAATCGCCACCAAGCTTCCATCCATAGGCCATCCCCTCATTTTCTATAAAATGCAACCTGAACCAGGGCATGGACTGAAACAAAATCGTTTCTTGCCCCATATAATAATTGGTCTTGATGTATATTTTAAGTGCCTGATCAGCCAGCAATATGAGAAAGGTTAGGAACAATACATGTTTAAGCTTCACAGGGAATATTTTTACAAATATAATATATCAACAGTATAGCTGAACACTTCAACTACTCTCCAAAGTAAACGCGTGGAACCCGCTCTGAAATACCCGTCATAATCTCGTAGGCGATTGTGCCCGCATCCTTGGCAATTTCGAGTATTGATTTATCAGGTCCAAATACCAGCACATCATCATCAATCACAATATCATCATGCCCGGTAATATCCACCATCGTCATATCCATGCACACATTGCCAACAGAACGAACTTCATGCCCACGTATCAGGAAAGATCCCTTTCCGTTGCCCAATGACCTTGGATATCCATCGGCATAACCAATCCTGATGGTAGCAATCTTGGCATCATGCGATAGCAAAGACTTTCGTCCATATCCCACACTCTCCCCAGCAGCAACATGCCTGATTTGCGCAATCGTTGTTTTAAGTGTACCCGATTCGATGAGTCCCAAATGCGCATTCCCCGGATCAACGCCATACAAACCAATACCAATGCGCACCATATCATACTGTGCATTTGGATGTCTTGAAATCGCTGCCGTATTTGCAGCATGACGAAGAAAGTCATAGCCCAATCCGTTGCGCAGATCAAGGCAGAGTTCATCAAAGATCCTTACTTGCTTTGCAGTAAACGCATCGTGGGCAGGATCTTCCGATGCCACCAAATGGGTGAACACCGACTTAACCATGAACACAGAATTCAACGCAGGCATATCAAGCAAAGACCTGATCGATGATGCATCAAATCCAAGTCTGTGCATTCCTGTATCAAGCTTGATGTGAACAGGAAAATATGTTACGCCCTCAGTCTTTAAAAATGAAATCAACTTGGTAGCAATTTCTGTTGAGTAGATCTCCGGTTCAAGATCATATTCTACCAATGAAGAAAATGCAGAGGGCTCTGTATTCATCACCATGATGGGCAAACTAATGCCGGCCTTTCTCAACACAACACCTTCATCAACATAGGCAACCGACAAGTATTCGACACGATTAAACTGAAGCAGGTTGGCTACTTCTACACTACCCGCACCATAAGAAAATGCCTTGACCATAGCCATGACACCTGTGCCTGGCTGAATATGCAATCGGTATTGTTTCAGATTATGAGCAAGAGCAGATAAGTCGATTTCCAATCGCGTTCTGTGAACCTTACTTTCAAGCAGCTGACTTACACGCTCAAACCTATACGATCTGGCACCTTTGACCAAGACGAGTTGATTCATGAAATCAATAGGCCTGATGCTTGCCATCAACGATTCAAGATCGTTAAAGAAATGCGCGGTGATGCCCTGGGCCTTGAATAGCGGTGCATGGTGACTAAACCGATCACCTACAGCGAACAGAGTGAGCACTTTCTTAACCTTTAGCAGGTCCGCTATTTGCGCATAAATTTCATCATCAACCCCTGAAACACCTGTCAGATCAGAAAGGATGGCTGTTCTTTTTTTCCCAGGATGTTGAAGACCAACAAATTCAAGCGCACTCACCAATCCGTTAAAATCGGCATTATAACTATCATTAATAACTACACAGCCATTTTGCCCTTCTCTCATTTCCAAACGCATGGAAATAGGCGGCAGCTCACGAAAACGATCAATCACTTTTTCAGCAAGATTCAGATGGAGGCAAACTGCAAAACAATGCATGGCGTTTTCGAGCTCAGCAACATCGCGATAAGGCAGCACCATATGATAACTACTCCCTTTATACTTGGCCTCCACGGCAGTAGCATGTTCATGAGCTGTTGAAAAGTGTATTACAATATCAGACTCAGGATGTTCGCCCCAGCTAAGCGCATCAGCGATCAACCCTTCTGAAATATGTTTTTGAATATATGAATGCACCAACTCCTGATCTCTTCTATAAATCAGCAGTTTGCTGTTTCTGAAAAGAAGTAATTTTTCAGCGAGCTTTTCATGGATGGAAGAAAAACCATCACTATGTGCTTCTCCTATATTGGTAATCATTCCGATGTCGGGCCGAATAACACCCTCTAGCTTTTCCATCTCTCCGCGTTGCGACACGCCTGCTTCGATAATGGCAAGATTATGATCAGCCTGCATCTGCCAAACACTCAAGGGAACGCCAAGTTGAGAATTATAACTACGCGGACTTCTTACAATATTTCTTTGTTCAGTCAACAAATAATTCAACCACTCTTTTACAATGGTTTTTCCATTGCTGCCCGTGATTCCAATGACAGGATAGTTATATGCTGCACGATGTGCTGATGCAATCTGTTGAAGAGATTCTACTACATTACTTGATTGATAAAAACTTGCTTCATGAAATCTATCAATTGCTGGAAGCTGGCCAACAACAAAATGACGCACGCCACGTAAATACAGATCTTCTATATATCCATGTCCATCGCCTCTTTCCGTTTTGATGGCGAAAAATAAAGTTGTTTCTGGGAAAACCAATTTCCGACTATCAATAAGCAGGTGGTGAATAAGGCCTGACGGACTTTTACCAACAAGCCTTGCGCCTGTCATAGAAACTATATGGTCTGCATTACAACCTATCATGTCAACTGATTAATCCTGCCTCGCCCTGGGGCGTGGAGCGCGAAGTGAA
This sequence comes from Chitinophagaceae bacterium, assembly GCA_044353505.1. GTDB lineage: Bacteria > Bacteroidota > Bacteroidia > Chitinophagales > Chitinophagaceae > Pollutibacter. The sequence goes on from JBILBU010000013.1 coordinate 13,093, forward strand.
TACAATATAGACCCCACAAGACATGCAACAATAACCAACAATGAAACAGTTATCGAAATATGAACTCCAAAAAACTCGATCAACATTTTAACCCCAATAAAGACCAACACAATCGCAATGCCTTGTTGTAAATAATCAAATTTGTCAACAGCTCCCTTCAGCAAAAAGAAAAGTGAACGCAGGCCGAGAAGTGCAAAAATATTTGAGGAATAAATGACCAGAATATCGTCGGCTGTAAAATCAGCCTTGGCAGATGACCTTACCAGAGATACTACTGTAGGAATTGAATCCAATGCAAAAACAATATCCACTGCAGCCAACATAAAAACAACTACTGCGAGGTTTGTAAAAAAGACTTTTCCATGAACCTTAATGATGTATCGCCCCTTAGGCTCCATTTCACTAATGCGAAAGACTTGAGTAATGAGCTTATAAATGCGTGTTTGGCCTGGGTCAAACTCTGCATCATCTTTTTTGAAAAAAAGCGTGTATCCAGTATACAAAAGAAAGGCGCCAAAAATATACAGGATCCAATGAAAACGATCGATGAGCTCAATACCCACAGCAATAAATGCTATGCGAAATACAATGGCAAGCAGAATCCCTATCAACAATGCTCTGGCAGCATCCTGTTCCTGAACCTTGAAATAGGTGAAGATGAGTATAAATACAAATATGTTGTCGATGCTGAGCGACCACTCCATCAAATAAGCGGCAAAGTATTTGGTTGCAACAATTGGAGTTTTCTCAAACCACAAGAATCCACAAAACGCGATAGAAAGTCCCACCCAAAAAACCGTCTGCCACAGCGCCTTCTTTATAGTGACTGAAGTACCCTTTTTACTCATCAAACCCAAATCGAAAACGAGGGCCACTAGAAGCAATAATCCAAAGGTCAAATACGTAATTTGGTCAACACTCATGACTTAAATAAATTAATGGCAGCAAAGATAGTCAATCCAAGATGGTGAATCTTTAACTGCGGTATGCAAATTGCCTTTTTCTAAAGAAAGCATACAAAAAGAAAAGGGCAATGGGGAATAGCAGTGGAAGCAATACGTTAATGGCCTGCCAGAAGCCAGTCTCCTGCTCAATTTTCTCCTTGTCCAGCAGCCTGAGCCTGAATGTCTTTGTCCTGGCCTCCATGATATCAGCCCCACCCGTAAGGTAAAATAAACAGTTTCCAACAAAGTCGTTGTTCGCAAACTGCTGCCGAGTATAGGCATTTGTTCCCATGCGCAATGGACCATCCTCTTCACTAATCGGATTCAACAAGATGTCTGCATCCGAGAGCACAATCATTTGATTGGACTCAGCACATCGATCCACAAAAGGCCTGCCGTATTGGGTCTTCATGATTTCCAAATCAGCTGAAGAAACCCTATTGGTAAAGGCAGAGGAAAACTGACCTTCAAGTAAAATGCCAATTGGAATGTTAGGCTTGTTGAACTGGCTAAGATCTTCCTCTTGTTTAATACTTCTCCACTCAACGATTGCAGGCGTTTGCAGCGACCTTGAATATCCGGAACTGGTCAACAGCAGATGCTTACTGATGCCCGGAGAGGCTACCGTATCAATTGATTGCGGAAATGACGAAAGGACAAAATCCAGATTTCTTGAAATGGGATGTCCGCCACTGTTTCTCAATAGGGGGGCATATGGCCAGGGCAATAACTCGATTTGGGGCTTATCGCCAACACTTCCAATCACCGAAGGAACTTTATCACACTCTAAATCCTGAACAAGGTCCCGATTTATTCTGATCCCATATTTGAACAGCTGATCATCAAGATCCAGTCCCAGATCAAATGCGATGAAAGAACCACTGCTTCGCTGCAAGCTGTCCATGCTGGCAAACAAATTATCCAACGCCCACAATACTTTTCCGCCACCCATGATGTATTGATCAATCTTCAGCTTTTGGCTTTTGCTAAACGTTGTGATTGGCCTCACAATAACTACCGCAGAAAAATCTGCAGGAATAAAAGACACGCTGTCTATCGGCAAAATAGAAAAACGATAATTTCTCTGCATGATCCCCTCAATCAGATCATATACCCTCAGGTCTAAGGGCTGGCCATTGCCAGACAGATAGGCAACGGTAGGTAGACTATCCCGCTGCAACATCACAATTGCCTTTGCAATTTTATATTCCATCAATGCTTCTGCATTGTTAAGCGATTCCAATCCGTTCATGCTGCTTTGCCCTTCCAGAAAATCAATGCCAAGCTGTCCATTCGGACCAGATAAAATAGCACCCGGAAAAACTAAGGTTTGTTCAGTCTGCTCACCCTTTTTTTGTTGGGCCTTTACATTGGTTGGGTTGATTCCCATCCGCTGCAGCGAATCGAATAGTATCGACTTGGAAGAATCACTAAGTCCTTCTCCTGGCCTCTCAAACTCAACCCTAAACTTTCCGCCACTCAAGGAATTAAAACTGCCTCCCATATCTTCCGCAGCATTGGCAAGCCGCTTAAATCCCGCAGGCATATCGCCTTTCAGATAAACTGTAAGCGTTAGGGGTTCATTAATTTTTCTTACCAAAGATTTGCTCGCATGCGAAAGCGTAAATCGCTTTTCAGCTGTAAGGTCGATTCCGCCATGGAAAAAATAAGAAACTACATTAATGCCAACAATAACCGCCAGGGGCAGCAACAAATTTTTTATATGCATTCTTCTTTTTCCCATCAGATCATTTTGCTTTCACTTTCAATATGGTCAAGTACATAAACAACGATACCATGCTAACAAAATAAACAATATCCCTTGAGTCGATATTGCCCTTGCTGATATTTTCATAATGCACTTGTATACCAACAAGCGAGATATAATATCCAATGTCCGTCTTCCATGCATCAATGCCGGCTAAAGATGAAAACAAGGAATAGATGATATAACACAGGAGTGCACTCAATAAAAAAGAAATTACGGAATTCGATTGCAGACTGCTTGTAAAGATGCCGATAGAAACATACACCACACAAAGCAAGATAAGTCCAATATAAGAACCCAATATTCCTCCTGCATCAATTCCATCAACAGAAAGCATGTCAATCGAAACAACATAAACAAGTGTTCCTAAAAGCGACATGATTGCTACAACCAAAGCTGCAAAAAACTTACCAAGCACAAGATGGCTTGCCAAAACGGGTGCCGTCCTCAACAACTCAAACGTTCCACTGCGATACTCCTCACTAAAACTCTTCATGGTAATGGCCGGTATCAGAAACAACATGATATATGGAACAAACTGAAAGAATGGATCAAGGCTTGCGTAACCGCTATCCAGTATTCCAGTGTCTGGCACGATGAATACAAGTACCCCTGTAATAAGCAGGAATAAGCCGATGGTGATATATCCCAGCAGGCCACTAAAAAACTGACGCAATTCCTTTTTTACTATAGCAATCATCATCATATGCAAGGTTACAAGAAGCCGTGAAAATAACGGAAAAAAAACGATGCAAAAACCTTTTTAAGCGAAAGCGCTGTTAATAACTTCAGTGCGTATTAAAGTTGGGAGACATGAATTGGGGGAAGACGGTTGTTATGGGAGTATTTCAGTTTTTATGCCTGCTTTTACATGAAGCAGATGCACAAAAAAGATGGGATGGGGAAGCTGGAGATGGCTTATGGAACACTGAAGCCAACTGGTCTCCCAATGGGGTGCCTGATAGTACTGATTTATTAGTATTTGACAACTTCATCATCCCAATTTCCTATACTATCACACTCCCTCCAGGAGCCAACCAGATCAAGTTAATTTCACTGAGCATTCAGCCTTCCCCAGGCCAATCCATCACCCTAATCATACCAGAAACCAATATAGCCGTTCCAGCAATCAACCTGAGTTCAGCCCAGCAGTCGATTACCATCTGCAACGGAGGCCACTTAATCAACAGAAGCGGTGCCGTTGCAGGCAATACCATTCAAATGAATGGCAAAATAAGAATTGAAAATGGAGGAACATATAGCCACCAGACCCTAAGAGGCAACGCATACATCATCACAAAAAACGAAGTGGCCACTGGCACTGAACTGGGAACAATTGAATTTGATGTACCAAGTACTGCATCCTACCCAATCTCTGTTTCAGGCAAACAATATGGAAGCCTGCGTCTTATATCAAGCACAGAAGAAAAAAGAAATTATGTAGGGAGTGGCAATAATGACCTGACCATTAGGGGGAACCTAGTGGTTGGCGAACGCACCCAATTCAATTCAACGCTCAATAGCAACATCTATCTTCATGGCAACCTTAGTATATCCGGCACACTTTTACTAAGTCCATCTGTGGCTGACACCACCAACCGGGAACTGATGTTCGTGGGCGACTCTTCCAGCTATTTTTCAAACGGCAGCTTAGTGCTTGGAACGCATTTCAGAAACATTCGAGTACAGAAAGGAACGCTATGGCTGAAGTCCGCTATCCACATCAATCAAGCCAGCTCCGCATTTATTGTTGGGCCAAATACGCGGGTGATGCTTGATACATTCTGCATTGTTGGAGAGGGTATGTTTAAAAGCGATAGCGCTGCAGTCTTGGGCATCGCTTCCCCTGATGGCATTTCAGTAGACTCATCAAAGGGCAATATTCGAACAGCTCAACAAGTGTTTAGTCCAAAAACATCGTTCATCTTCTATGGCAATCAAGAACAGGTAAGCGGGACTGGCTATCCCCTGTCTGTTGCCTCACTGGAAATCAACAAGACAAATGGCGATCTGCGACTAACGTCGCCACTTGAGGTTAGTGATAGCCTGAGATTATCAAGCGGCAGGGTAATGAGTTCAATCTCGAGTACGCTTCATCTCACTGGCATCATCTCTGCTGATGGAATAAACCAATATGGATGGGCAGGCGGGGGCAACAACAGCTTTATTGAAGGCCCCTTTAGATTGAGATTAACCATGCAAGCAGAGGCCTATTTCCCAATTGGCAAGAACGGAGTTTTTGCACCACTCAAGATTCAGTTTAAAAATGGCACCGGTGGAGAACTTGAAATAGAATATCATAATAATACAATAGCAATAAACAACAAGCTAATACCTCCACTCAAATCGATAAGCAACAAAGAATACTGGGATATAAAATCAACTTCGCCTTTAGATACAACAACCACCAACGAATCCATCATATTAAGCCTAAGGCCAACGCATCATTACAACACAACCAACCATCCGTTTATTGTAAGGGCCGATTCACTTATGGGTGAATGGAGTTTACTGGCAAACTCAGCCTATGATTCATCGCCTTCAACCATAGCCTCTACAATGTTCCTAAAGGATGGAGTTTACACAATAGGCAGCATGCAAGAAGAAATTCTCACAGCGCAACAGATAAATTTATCATTCAAAAAAGACAAACAACAAGCCACGCTAGAATGGACTATCCAAGACCATACCCTGGAAAAATTTATCATAGAAAAGAGTACCGATGGAATAAAGTTCAACGCGATAGGACAGCAAGATGTAGCAATGAATCAGACCGAAAGCAAGTTCATCAGAAAAGTAAATCTCGATGAGAATGAAGAGGCATACTTCAGAATACTGGGGAGTGATATACTGGATAGACAACTTCTTTCAAACGTAGTATTCATCAGAGGCCAGAAAAGTTTCAGCAAACTTTATCCAAACCCTGCATCGGAAGAATTGATGATGAGGATGTCGGATCAAATAAAAAGAAGAAAAGCTGACATTCAAGTGATGGATAACTTCGGAAGAGCAATCCCTGTCAGTATTTCATTCGAAACCAAGATGATGAAAATAAACATTGCCCACCTGGCTAATGGTCTGTATCGGCTGATTGTAATTTCTGATGGGAAAAAGGAAGTGTATCCCTTTATAAAAAGTAACTAGACTGAAAAACTTTCACCACATGCACAGGTTCTGCTTGCATTTGGATTCATAAAATGAAATCCCTTTCCTTCGAGTCCGTCTGAATATTCAAGGGTTGTGCTGAATAAATATAAAACACTCTTTCTATCCGTAACCAACTTTACATTCTTGTCTTCAAACACCTGATCACCTGCCTTCATCTCATTATCAAAATCCATTTTATATGTAAGGCCAGAGCAGCCGCCGCTTACCACACTTACTCTCACAAAATAATCATCTCCCCTTCCCTCTTGAGCAAGAAGATCGATTACCCTTTCCTTTGCTTTATCGCTAATGAAAATCCCACTCATCATTGTTGTCGCTTCCATCATTCTACATTTAGATTACAAAGTTATGCATTCTCATCAACTTGCAGGATGATGCCATCCGGATACAGCTTCAAGACTTCCCTTCTTGAACAATTGCCATGTCATGCTCTCCTCCCGAAGTTGGCTTATGGAGGAAATCACATGACGCAAGGCTTTGTTAAAATCATCTGTAGAAGTGAAGCGACCAAAAGAAAAGCGCACTGTTGCCATGGCCTGTTGATCGCCTAAGCCCATTGCCATTAGCACATGAGAAGGCTTCCCTGTTGCAGAGGAACAAGCGGCACCTGAAGAGACAGAAAGCAATTCGTTTAGTTTAGACAACAAGGGTGGCCCTTCTATACACCTGAAAGAGATGGAAGAAACCCCCGGCAGCCTATTCATTTGCTGGCCATTGATGACAACATCACCCAGCTCCAACAGGCCAATTTCGAAAGCAGCAACCAAAGAATCCATTTGTTCCTGATTAGATACCATATCCTGAACAGCAAACTCTAATGCATTTGCCATTCCAACAATTCCTGGAACATTTAATGTTCCCCCTCTGATTCCGTATTCCTGTCCACCGCCATGCAACAGGGGCATGACAGCAAAGGGTGTATGTTTCTTATTGATATATAACCCACCAATTCCCTTCGGACCATAAAACTTATGTCCAGAAAAAGCCAGCAGATCAATGTTTAGTGCTTGAAGATCAATGGGTAATTTACCAACGGTTTGCGTTGCATCACAGAAAAAAACAACACCTGCATCCCTGCAGATATCGCCTATACGTTTAACATCATGGATGACACCCGTTTCATTATTGGCATGCATGATGGCCACCATAACCGTGTCTTTGGTAATGGCAGCTCTTAGCAGATTTAAATCCAATTCACCATGATGATTCACTGGAAGAATTGTAACTACACAGCCCCTGGTTTCGAGTTCTCTGCATACTTCCAACACTGCGCTGTGTTCAGTGGCACAGGTAATGACATGATGCCTTCCAGTTGAAGCAGCTGGCAAAATACTTTTTAGTGCAGTGTTGATGGATTCAGTTGCGCCTGAAGTAAATATGATTTCTTCTTCACTAGCCTGTAGCAGGCGCGCAATGGTCTGTCTTGAATGTTCAACTACGCTCCCTGCTGCTCTGCCAAAAGAATGGACGATGGCAGAGGGGTTTCCATAATGCGTTGTCATGTATGGCCACATGATTTCTGCTACCCTAGGATCACAAGGCGTTGTAGAGAGATGGTCGAGATAAATGCGATTGTCCAAGTATTGATAAATGAATTGTAAATTTATGGCTTCCGGCGAAGAAACTCGCCCCCAGGTTCACAAGAAAACTTAATTATGAATAAGATAGAACATATTGGCGTGGCAGTTCGTTCTTTGTCGCTATCCATCCCCTTATTTGAAAAACTATTAGGTACCCCTTGTTACAAAACAGAATCGGTATTGTCTGAAAAAGTGAACACTGCCTTTTTTAAAACAGGCGAGAGCAAGATTGAGCTCTTGGAAAGCATGGATCCCGATGGCGTGATATCAAACTTTGTTGAAAAAAATGGCGAAGGCATGCACCATATTGCTTTTGAGGTAGATGATTTGAAGGCGGAAATTGAAAGGCTTAAATCAGAAGGATTTAAATTCATCAACGAAGAGCCTAAGCGAGGGGCTGACAATAAGATGGTTTGCTTTCTTCATCCCAAGAGCACCAATGGGATGCTCGTAGAGATTTGCCAACAGGTGTTGCCAGTATAGCAGTTAGGATATGATATTTAGCTTTTCAGCAGCAAGTTGGGCAGCAAGTTGACTGGCATCTTTTTTATTAAACGCCTTACCTTCTGCAATAATTTCACCATCCACTACTGCGGCTACAGTAAATAAACGCCTGCCATTTTCAATTTTTTCTTCCAGCGTTTCAAATTCCAGCAAGCGAGCATTTCGGTTAGCCCAGGTATAGAGTTTGTTTTTCTTGTTGATTTCAGCAGCCTCTAGTTCTTCCATAAACATGTGCGGAAGAATCATTTTTTTTAAGACCCATTGCTTGGTTTTGATATACCCACAGTCGATGTACACCGCACCAATCAAGGCTTCCAGCGCGTTGCCAAAAATCTGGCTAGACCTGAGGGATCCATCACTCCGGTTGAACGAAGTAATTTTTTTCAACCCCATTTTTATGGCAATGTCGTTGAGTATTTGCCTGTTCACCATCTTGCTTCTCATCTCAGTGAGAAAGCCTTCTCCTTTGTAAGGGTATTTCATGAAAAGAAAGTCGGCAATAACACTGCCGAGAATAGCATCGCCAAGGTATTCTAGTCTTTCGTTATTGTCCGTAGCCCTTTCTTTGACAGAACGATGGGAAAGTGCAGCAACATATAGACTAACCCTATCAGGTGCGAATCCAAGTACGTTGCACAGCTGATTCAGAAAATCCTTTTTTTGTCTGCTGCTAAAAATATATTTGATCCTGTAAAACAAGCAGTGATATTTGTCGTTTGGGGAATTCCGGACAGAAGGCTTTTCCGGAATGAATGCAATTAAAGATACTTCTTTACAATGAGAGAAGCATTATGACCACCAAAACCAAAGGTGTTGCTGAGTGCGGCCCTAACGGTTCTTTTCTGTGATTTCCAGAAGGTGAAGTCAAGCTTTGGATCTAGTCCATCATCATCAGTGAAATGGTTGATTGTTGGAGGAATAAGATCATGCATTACTGAATAGGTACATGCAATGGCCTCGATCACTCCTGCTGAGCCAAGAAGGTGGCCAGTCATTGATTTTGTAGAACTGATATTGAGGTTGTAGGCGTGATCACCAAATACACCAAGGATTGCTTTGGTTTCAGCGATATCACCCAGTGGGGTTGAAGTACCATGGACGTTGATGTAGTCGATGTCTTCCGGCGTCATTTGTGCTTCCTCAAGGGATGCCCGCATAACATTCAATGCACCCAGTCCGTCTGGATGTGGTGCAGTAATATGGTATGCATCAGCCGTTGCACCGCCTCCAGCAATCTCTGCGTAGATGGTAGCGCCCCTGCGTTTGGCGTGTTCAAGTTCTTCGAGTATCAAGGTGCCGCTGCCTTCTCCCATTACAAACCCATCACGGTCTTTATCGAAGGGCCTTGATGCAGTTTTGGGATCATCGTTGCGTTCACTCAGTGCTTTCATCGCATTGAATCCAGCTACACCGGCATCACAAATCACAGCTTCACTTCCACCCGCTACCATGATGTCAGCTTTTCCAAGCCTGATATAATGAGAAGCTTCAATAACTGCATGTGTTGAAGATGCGCAGGCGCTGACAACTGCGAAGTTTGGACCACGAAATCCGTGACGCATGGAGATGTGACCAGCAGCGATATCCAAGATCATTTTGGGTATGAAGAAAGGATTGAAGCGTGGAGTTCCATCACCCCTTGCATAACTCATGACTTCTTCTTGAAACGTAAGCAGTCCGCCGATTCCACTAGAAAAAATCACACCAACCCGATCAGGATTGACATTTTCTTTGTTGATACCCGCGTGCTTTATGGCTTCATCGCTTGAAACAAGTGCGAGCTGTGCAAAACGATCGATTTTCCGTGCTTCCTTTTTGTCTAGGTAGTCAACCGGATCGAACCCCTTTACTTCACAGGCAAACCTTGTCTTGAACTTTGATGAATCAAAGAGTGTGATATTGTCAGCACCAGATATACCAGAGACCAAACCGTCCCAGAAAGCCTGAGCAGTATTGCCAATGGGGGTGATTGCACCTATGCCGGTGATGACTACTCTTTTCAGTTCCATATGTAACGTGTACAATAAAGGGAAGGCCCTTAATTATTTCGCGTGTTCCTCCAAATAAGTGACAGCCTGGCCAACAGTGGTGATGGTTTCAGCTTGCTCATCAGGGATGGAAATATTGAATTCCTTTTCGAATTCCATGATCAGTTCAACAGTGTCCAGAGAGTCTGCACCGAGATCGTTTGTAAAAGAAGCTTCAGGAGTTACCTCGTTCTCTTCAACACCGAGTTTGTCAACAATAATTTTCTTTACTCTTGTTGCAATGTCTGACATGATTTTATTTTTTGGTTTATTGTCTGCAAAATTAAACTATTTAGGGTAAAAACCATTGTTCGAGGCAATTTCTATGTAATTATTTTCAACGATAAAACTGCCGTAACTCATTGATAATCAGATAAAAAAATGATAACAAGTAAAAAAGCCATAATAGCAACCCGATTTTGAACAAAAAATCATCCATTCAAGTATAGGATTGCAGCAATTAATCTAATTTGTAGAATGGCAATTAAAGTCATAGAACACGGAACGTCTGAGTACCAAGAAATGGTGGCCTTGAGGATGGAAATTCTTCGCAAGCCATTGGGACTAACATTCAGTCCTGAGGAATTGGAAAAAGAAAAGAAAGATTTGTTGATTGGTGCCTATGAAGACGATAGGCTTCTTGCCTGCTGCATTTTAACTCCTTTGTCGAAGACCAGCTATAAACTGAGACAGATGGCTGTTCATCAAAAAATGCAGCAGCTAGGGATAGGTGCTGTCATGTTGCAGTTTGCAGATAATTTGGCGAGAGATGCAGGCTTTAATACCATAATCATCAATGCACGTTCAACAGCAATTGGCTTTTATGAAAAAATGGGATACACCATCCATGGCAGCGAATTCTTGGAAATTGGTCTGCCCCATCTGGAAATGCGAAAAAGACTAATCTAGGATTTTGCGATTCCCTTTCTAAATATTCTTCTTGCCTCGTCCAACATTTCCTCTTCGGAAAATGCATCTTTCGGGATCAGGAAAAAGGTCTTGCTGTCAAAATACAAATGGAAGAACCCTGGTGTTTCATAATACGACGAGAACTCTCTCCAGGCCCAGCTCTGCTGGCCAGTTGCAGTATTAATAAAAAAATGATCCTCTTCGATGGAAACAGTAAACTGATCCCTAAAGGTTTTACTTTTCCTATAAATCAATGCTGGCAACCAAATCCAGAATGCCCCCATCATCACAATCCATAGCACGGAGCTCATCAAAAAGGGAAGTGGCGATATCAATTTCAAGCCATAGAGTACAACAGACAACAGCGCAAATACATTGACCAAGATCATCATCAACTTGATCTCTCTCCTAGAAATGAAATGGTACCGCAGAGCCTGCAGTACCTTTCCTTTATTGTAATTTATTTCGAGTTTCACGTGAGTAATTAGCTGCAACCCATACTGTTTCCACAGTTGAGGCATTTGTAACAGGTTCCGCTTCTTACCGTGATGTGTCCGCAAGTATTACATGCAGGAGCATCACTTTGCATGCTCTTCATGAATTCTTGGGTACTGTTCTCAGCCCTTACCGCCTGCGGTGCCTTTTGAGCTTTTGGTACAGGAGCAGCGCCTGGTGTTGGGGCAACTACCCGAACATCAGAAAGTTCAGGCTTTGAATCGCTTTCAAAGCGGGGCATTTCAGTAGCATCCCACTCATCCTTTCCTGTATTCATCACTTCTGGCTTATCCAGCACATGAACCAGGTCAGTACGGTTCAAATATTCGTAAGCAAGGCAGCGGAATACGAAATCAACAATAGAGGTAGTTGACTTAATATTTGGATGGTCTACCATACCTGAAGGTTCAAACTTGGTAAACACAAACTTCTCTACAAACTCTTCCAATGGAACACCATATTGAAGTCCAACTGAAACCGCAATGGCAAAGCTGTTCATCAAGCTGCGAAGGGTTGATCCCTCTTTGGCAAGATCGATAAATATTTCACCAAGGGTTTGGTCGTTATACTCTCCGGTACGCAAGAAAATTGCTTGGCCGTTGATTTTTGCTTTTTGTGTGAATCCCCTTCTCTTTGCAGGAAGTTTTTTACGCTCAACAATTCTTGAAAGCTGACGCTTCAATTTTGTATCAGGTGAGGCGTGCATTCTTTTTTGTAATTCGTCCAACAACTCATCTACCGTAAGTTTGCTGACATCAAGGAATGGACTATCAGCAGATGCTGCAGCTTCTTCAGCTTTTTCCTCATCGGTAACCTTGCTATCGCTCTTGTTGCTGAGTGGTTGACTAAGCTTTGAACCATCGCGGTAGAGTGCACAAGCTTTCAAGCCAAGTTCCCAGCTGAGTTGGTAGCTATCAGCAATTTCGGCGATTGTTGCCTCATTTGGAAGGTTGATGGTTTTAGAGATGGCCCCACTAATGAATGGTTGCGTTGCTCCCATCATGCGGATATGGCCATGTGCATGAATATAGCGCTCTCCTTTTTTGCCGCATTTGTTTGCGCAATCAAAAACAGGATAGTGTTCTGGCTTAAGATGTGGCGCACCTTCAATCGTCATGGTACCACAAACAAAATCATTGGCTGCATCAATTTCGGAACCCTTGAAACCAAGTGCCTGAAGCATGTTCCACTCGAAATTGAAGTACTGCTCAGGTTTGAATCCAAGGCGCTGCAAACACTCTTCGCCCAATGCGTACACATTGAATACAAAGCCAACCTCAAATGCAGAAACAACTGCTTCATCAAGTTTTTTGATTTCGCTGGCAATAAATCCTTTCTCACTCAACACTTCGTGGTTGATGAATGGAGCGCCGGCGAAAGAACCAGAACCAACCGCGTATTTAATGATAGCGTCTTGTTCTGCTTCTGAATATTTAAGGTTCGCAAGTGCTTGCGGAACCGATTGGTTGATGATTTTAAAATAACCACCACCAGAAAGTTTCTTGAATTTAACAAGTGCGAAGTCAGGCTCAACACCAGTGGTGTCGCAATCCATAACCAATCCAATTGTTCCTGTTGGTGCAATAACGGTTGACTGTGCATTACGGTAACCATATTGCTCACCCAATTCTACTGCATCATCCCAGGCCTTGCATGCTGCCTTGAGGAGGTAATCAGGACAATCTTTCGCCTTGATTCCTTGTGGCTTAATGCTTAGGCCAACATAGGCCTGATCTGCATCGTAAGCTGCAGCGCGGTGGTTTCTCATCACCTTAAGCATGTGCTCGCTGTTCTCTTTGTATCTAGGGAACGGACCATGTATTTTAGCAATCTCAGCAGATGTCTTATATGAAATACCGGTCATGATTGCTGTAATTGCCCCTGCAATTCCTCTTGCCTCATCACTATCATATGGAATACCGCTCACCATCAACATGCTACCAAGGTTAGCATAACCAAGTCCAAGTGTACGGTAATCGTAGCTGAGCTGAGCAACTTCTTTACTTGGGAACTGTGCCATTAACACTGAAACCTCAAGAACGGTCGTCCACAACCTCACTGAATATTCAAAGCCCTTTACATCAAATGAGTTATCAGACTCATTGAAGAACTTCCTAAGGTTAGCCGAAGCAAGGTTACATGCGGTGTTATCAAGGAACATGTACTCACTACAAGGGTTTGAAGCCCTGATTCGTCCGCCTTCCGGACAAGTATGCCATTCGTTGATGGTTGTATCATATTGTGTTCCTGGATCTGCACAACGCCAAGCAGCGTAAGCAATTTTATCCCACAATGCTTTTGCAGATATTTTCTTCATCACACGGCCATCCATTCTTCCGGTAAGTTCCCAATCTTCCCCTGCAGCAAGTTTTTCAAAAAATGCATTCGGTATCCTTACTGAGTTATTGGAATTTTGTCCACTTACTGTTTTGTATGCTTCCCCTTCGTAATCGCTTGCATAACCTGCAGCAATAAGGGCTGCCACTTTTTTCTCCTCCTCCACTTTCCAGTCGATAAATTGCTCGATCTCCGGATGATCAAGGTCTAGGCAAACCATTTTGGCCGCACGACGGGTTGTTCCACCACTTTTGATGGCTCCTGCTGCACGGTCGCCTATTCTCAAGAAACTCATCAATCCGGATGAAGTTCCGCCTCCACTTAATTTTTCACCTTCGCCACGCATGTTGGAGAAATTTGTTCCAACACCTGAACCATATTTAAAGATTCTGGCCTCACGCACCCAGAGGTCCATGATACCCCCTTCGTTTACAAGATCATCCTCAACACTGAGAATGAAACAAGCATGTGGCTGAGGACGCTCATAAGCAGAAGTAGATTTTTTCAACTGACCATCCAATTGGTCTACATAATAATGTCCCTGTGGCTTACCCTTGATGCCATAACTTTCATGCAATCCAGTATTGAACCACTGTGGTGAGTTTGGCACACAGGCTTGGTTAAGTATTGAGAAAACCAGCTCTTCATAAAACACATTAGCATCTTCAGTTGAAGCGAAATAGCCATAACGCTCTCCCCATACCCTCCAGCAATGAGCCATACGATGGGCAACCTGCTTAGAAGAAGTTTCCCTTCCAAGAGAACCATCGGGCTGTGGCACACCTGCTTTCCTGAAATATTTTTGTGCAATGATATCTGTAGCAATCTGGCTCCATTGCTTCGGCACTTCCACATTGGTCATTTCAAATACCACTTCACCACTCGGATTACGGATAATCGAAGTGCGGTAGTCGTATTCGAACATTTCAAACACACTTACCTTACTTGAAGTAAAATGTCGGTCGAACTTTAGTCCCTGACTGTTTGCGGTTGCTTTGGTTTTGTTTGTGGCCATCTTGCTATTATTGAAGGTTAGTAGTATACTAGTTGTTTTCCTAGACAGAGTACGAAAATATCTTTACTTGTCTACTCTTCAAGGCCCTAAATATCAACAGGGTGTTGATAACTGCAGCAATCCGCAACTGCATTGGGTTTCCATTTTTGTTCACTTTTTAAAAAAAATATTTTTGGTCAACTACGGGAAAATCGGTAGTATAAATATCAAGGAAAATTAGAAAGGAAATTGTGACAAATATCATGTTTGAAGACGGACAGAACAATACCTTCGCAAAAATCATCTGCATCCCATTTTTATATGAAAAAAAAATACTGTGCATTGGCAATTGTATTCATCATGTTTGGTTTAACAACAGTTGCGCAAGAAAGAAAATTCAGCGGCTGGGCCATGAGCATGAATACGATACAGCTCAATCCGAAAATAATTATTCAATTTGATGCACAACTGCGTTCATCCAATAATTTAGAAAAGTCAGAAGTGCTAATACTTAGGCCATTGCTGGGATACATGATCAACACAACAACTGCAGTTGGTCTTGGTATAGCATCAATTGGCAGCTGGAAAACAATTGATGAAGTGCGTGACAGAGCAGATGAATTTCGAATCTGGCAGCAGTTTAATAAGATAAAAAAATATGGTTCATTAATCCTGCAGCATAGAGTGAGATTGGAGGAAAGATGGATTCCAGTTGTTCGTGTAGAAAATGGCGCATTCAAGAAAAATGGCGAAAATTTTAACAGCAAGCTTAGGTATTTCACTAGGCTGATGATTCCAATGAAAAAAACAGAACAATTTTCAACAGGATTCTATGGTACTATTCAAAATGAATTTTTCTTTAACACAACCGGAGCAGCCTACGTAAATAACAAATTCTTCGACCAGTTAAGAACCTATGGCGGGGGTGGCTACCGCGTAAACAAGTTAGTTGACTTTGAGCTGGGATTCATGTACCAATATGTAGAAGGCAGCGGTAAAGGATACACGGCCAACAACATTCTTCAACTTTCAACCTTCTTAAGGCTTTAGCGAACCATCAGCATCACCTTTCCCTCTGATGAACAGATCAATCCTAAAGCGAAAAGTTTTTCGCACATTTGCAATGGAGGCCATACCAAATCATGACGCAACCCAGGTACAATAAAATTGTTGAGCAAAAAGCCCAAGGGAAAAAATCTTTTGCCCTACTCGTAGACCCCGACAAAACCTCTGTCCATCAAGCAAGGCAACTGATTGAGCTGAGCAATAACGCGGCAGTAGATCTCATCTTTGTTGGCGGAAGCCTTCTGGTTACCGATCATCTGGAAGAAATTGTACAAGAGTTTAAAAAAGAATCAACCATCCCTGTACTGCTTTTCCCTGGAAGTCCGGCTCAGGTTACTCCATACGCAGATGCACTCCTTTATTTGTCGTTGATCTCTGGAAGAAACCCAGAATTGCTGATCGGACAACATGTGATCTCCGCTCCAGCAATCAGGAAAAGTGGACTCGAAATCATCTCCACGGGATATATGCTCATCGATGGCGGAAATCCAACAACCGCCTCCTATATCAGCAACTCAAGTCCGATTCCGGCAGATAAAAATGAAATAGCGGCCTGTACCGCTATGGCGGGCGAGATGCTCGGGTTGAAGCTCATCTACCTGGATGCTGGCAGCGGCGCCATGAACCCAATCCCGGAAGCAATGATTTCAGCCGTATCATCACAAATAAACATACCCCTCATCGTTGGAGGAGGTATTACAGGTCCCGAAAAGGCATATCGCAACTGCATGGCGGGAGCAGACATCACCGTAGTAGGCAATGCCATTGAAAAGGACCCTGGACTGATCAAAGAGATGAGTATGGCCATTCGAGCCGCCTCCTCAAACCCCAGCATGGTTGAGTCGCCTGAAAGTAATGGGGCATTTTAGGGGCATTTTTAAGAAATAATCAGTTACTTTGCAGTTCATTATTTATCGTTAAACAGATAGACTCAGAACAATGAAAAAAAACCTGACCTCCTCATCAATAGCAGAAACGGCTCATGCCGCTTCCATGCGTTGGGTTTTTACTGTGCCTCAAGGAACAGTTTTTTTATGCCGACCCATTCCATTTTTGGTACGACGTTGATAGATACCACCCCCGAACGACTGCCGTAAACTGTCTGACCCAACCCCACCGGGGATTGCGCTGACATGTGTTAATTTTCAATTCGTAAAAAATGGAACAGCAAAAACAAGACTTCAACATATATATCGCCAGCGATGCGGACTTCGAGTTCGCTGAGCAAATCTGCCTAGAGATGGAGGAATCCGCAAAAGCAAGGGGCACAGGAATAGCAAAAAGGAGTCCGGATTATATTCGCAAAAAAATGATGGAGGGCAAAGCCGTTATTGCGCTCACAAAAGAAAATGCTTGGGCAGGCTTCTGCTATATCGAAACATGGGGACATGGCAGCTATGTTGCCAACTCAGGATTGATTGTGAGTCCCTTGTTGAGAAAAAGCGGACTAGCAAGACTAATCAAGAAAAAAATCTTTGCGCTGAGCAGGGAAAAATATCCTGATTCAAAAATATTTGGACTCACCACAGGATTGCCGGTGATGAAAATCAACTCAGAACTAGGCTACGAGCCAGTTACCTACTCAGAACTGACACAGGATGAAGACTTCTGGGCGGGCTGCAAGAGTTGCATCAACTATGAGATCCTGATGAGCAAAGAAAGGAAAAACTGCATGTGTACGGCTATGCTTTACGATCCTAAGGATCATTATGAGCCAGCAGAGACCAAAGAATATTTCGAACAAAATGCTAAGGGATTTGAGCGTTTATTCCGTTTTAAAGAGTGGAAACTTTTGCGGTCTTTCATAAAAAAAGATGGCAAAGCAATCAAATCCATTAAAAGTTTTTTCTCCCCATTATTTAATTTCTAAAGCAAGCAGCTTATATCATGGCAAAAAAAGTAGTTCTCGGTTTTAGTGGTGGCCTGGATACCACATTCTGTGTGAAACACCTATCAGAAGAGAAGGGCTATGAAGTGCATAGCATCATTGTCAACACTGGAGGATTTGGCGAAGAGGAACTGAAAAAAATTGAAGCCCATGCCTATGCATTGGGCGTCACCTCACACACCACCGTGAATGCAGTCAAAACATACTACGATAAAATAATCCGCTACCTCATCTATGGAAATGTATTAAAAAACAATACCTATCCGCTTAGCGTAAGTGCTGAAAGGCTAAGCCAGGCTTTACACATCGCTGAACATGTTCAACAACTGGGTGCTGATGCTGTAGCGCATGGAAGCACCGGAGCGGGTAACGATCAGGTGCGTTTTGATATGATTTTTCACATCTTGATTCCGGGCGTTGAAATCATTACGCCAATTCGCGATCTCAAACTCAGCAGGGAAGAAGAAATTGACTACTTGCAGAAAAAGGGAGTAACCGTGAATGCAGAAAAAGCGATGTATTCCATCAACAAAGGCCTCTGGGGAACAAGCATTGGAGGAAAAGAAACCCTATCATCAAAAGGAATCTTTCCCGAATCTGCATGGCCAACACAGGTAACCAAACATGATACCGAGGAACTGGTCATAGGATTTGAAAAAGGTGAGATTAAATCAGTCAACGAAAAAACATTCGAACACCCTTCACTTGCCATACAAGAACTGCAATCTATTGTAGGTCCCTATGGAATTGGTCGCGATGTACATGTGGGGGATACCATCATTGGCATCAAGGGAAGAGTAGGCTTTGAAGCAGCTGCACCGATAGTAATCATCAAGTCGCACCATGCACTAGAAAAACATGTGCTCACAAAATGGCAGCTTCAATGGAAAGATACATTGTCGCAGTTTTATGGCAACTGGCTTCATGAGGGACAAATACTTGATCCGGTTATGAGAGACATCGAAGCATATTTAGAACATGCTCAGCAAACCGTAACAGGAAAAGTGTTTCTTCAGCTTATGCCCTACAGGTATCAAATCGTAGGCATAGAATCAAGCTATGATCTGATGAACAGCAAGTTTGGCAAGTATGGAGAGATGAACAGCGGTTTCACTGGCGAAGACGTGAGAGGGTTTAGTAAGATTTTCGGCAACCAGAACATTATCTGGAGGGCTGTACAAGCCGAAAATAACAAGGAATAAATATCGCAACATGCATAACAAGATAAAAATCGGAATCATTGGCGGAGCTGGCTACACTGGCGGTGAACTCATTCGCCTGCTGTTGATTCATCCGAATGCAGACATTCAATTCATTCACAGCAAGAGCAATGCAGGGAACCCGGTTTACCATGTGCATCAAGACCTTATTGGCTCAACGGAGTTAACATTCTCGGCAGACATTAATCAAGACATTGATCTTCTTTTTCTCTGTCTTGGTCATGGAGAATCTACCAAATTTCTAACGCAACATCAGCTCAACCCCTCCATCCGCATTATCGATCTGGCAAACGACTTTCGCATAACAAATCAGTCAACACAAGGAGAAAGAAACTTTATATACGGACTCCCTGAACTTGGAAAAGAGCTTATAAAAAACGCCAATAATATTGCCAATCCTGGTTGTTTTGCTACAGCTATTCAATTGGGACTACTGCCTCTTGCAAAATCTGGAGAACTCAACGAAGTATACACAACAGGAATCACAGGATCTACAGGAGCTGGGCAATCGCTTAGTACAACAAGTCATTTTAGCTGGAGAGCGAACAATATACAGGCCTACAAAACCCTGACCCATCAGCATATTGCAGAAATTCATCAGTCGATTCGCGGCTTGCAAGGAAACAATATTCCAGCTGTTCACTTTGTGCCATGGCGTGGCGATTTCACAAGAGGCATCTTTGTTTCATCCACACTCAGCACAACCCTATCGGTTGAAAATCTCAACGAGCTGTACAAGGCTTACTATGCAGATCATCCCTTCACAATCGTATCCGAAAAACCGATTGCGCTCAAACAAGTGGTAAACACCAACAAATGCGTCATCCACATCGAAAAAGAAAATGATAAGGTGGTTATCCACTCAGCAATAGACAACCTCCTTAAAGGTGCCAGCGGACAAGCCGTTCAAAATATGAACCTTATGTTTGGACTGGAAGAAATTAATGGATTACATTTAAAAGCCAGCGGATTCTAAAACAACATTTATGAAAGCAACAATTCTCGGTGCGGGAAATATTGGAATGGCATTAGCAGAAGGCCTTGTGCAAAGTGGCACATGCAAAAAACAGGAGATTACACTCACCAAACGAAATCCCAAAACACTTGCGGAGCTTCAAAAAGCTGGATACAAGACAACCACTTCAAATTCCGATGCAATAAAAGATGCAGACACCATTTTTGTTTGCGTTCTGCCACAACAATTAAATGAACTTCTTCAGGAAATCAGTGCTGCCATCAATCCAAAAAAACAGCTTGTTGTGTCTGTTGTTACCGGAGCACACACCAATGTATTTAAAAATCTCCTTGGCGCAAATGTGCGCATTATCAGGGCCATGCCCAACACCGCAATGAAAGTGAGACAGAGCATGACCTGTCTTTCATCCGCAAATGCAACCCAAAAAGATATTGGGATGGTGCAATCCCTGTTTAATACAATGGGACAAAGCATTATCATCGAAGAACAAATGATGAGTGCCGCTACAGCACTATGCGCTTGCGGAATCGCATTTTTCCTCAGAACAATCCGGGCCGCCTCACAAGGTGGTGTGGAAATTGGTTTTCATGCAGGAGATGCATTGAAAATTGCTGCACAAACCGCACTTGGAGCAGCAAGCTTACTGACAGAAAACAAAAGCCACCCAGAACAGGAAATTGACAAGGTAACATCACCTAAGGGATGTACAATAGCTGGACTGAACGAAATGGAATATCAAGGACTAAGCTCTTCAATGATCAAGGGAATTAAATTATCAGCAGATATGGCAAACGAACTTTATAAAGAATCATGAAGCTTTTCGACGTATACCCCATAAACGACATCAACATAACCCGGGCACTTGGTTCGAGGGTATGGGATAATAATGGCAAAGAATATATGGACCTTTATGGTGGCCATGCAGTGATTAGCATTGGCCATTGTCACCCTCATTGGGTAAATAGAATCAAGGAGCAGCTAGACAAAATCGCATTCTACTCCAATTCAATCAAAATACCCCTCCAGGAAGAATTAGCAGCAACATTAGGAGAGGTTTCAGGCAAAAAAGAATTCGAGCTTTTTCTGTGTAACTCTGGAGCAGAAGCAAATGAAAATGCGCTTAAGCTTGCTTCATTCCATACTGGAAGAAAAAAGATCATCGCTTTCAAAAAAGCATTTCATGGTAGAACATCTCTTGCAGTTGCTGCAACAGACAATCCAGCCATCATAGCTCCGGTAAATGAAACCGACAACATCAGTTTCCTTCCTTTTAACGACAGCGATTCACTTCGTGCTCACTTCAAATTGGAAGGAAACCAAATAGCGGCAGTTATCGTAGAAGGAATTCAAGGCGTTGGTGGAATCAATGTTGCCAGTGACAACTTTTTACAAACAATCAGGGCCTGTTGTGATGAATATGGCGCAGTGTATATTGCCGACAGTGTACAATGCGGATATGGAAGATCAGGTATTTTTTTCAGTCATGATGCTGCAGGCGTAGAAGCAGATATTTACTCAATGGCAAAGGGCATGGGAAATGGATTTCCAATCGGAGGAATCATTATCTCACCAAAGATCAAGGCAAAACACTTTATGCTGGGGACCACATTTGGAGGAAACCATCTTGCCTGTGCTGCTGGGTTGGCCGTATTGGAAGTAATACGCAATGAATCTTTAATGCCCAATGCATTGGCTGTTGGAAACTACCTTCAACAGGAACTGAGATCCATACCAGAAATTAGTGGCGTAAGAGGCAGTGGCCTGATGATTGGATTTGATGTTTCTGAAACCCATAAAAACCTAAAAAAAGACCTGCTTTTCAAGCATAATATATTTACGGGTGAGGCAAAGCCCAACGTAATCAGGCTATTGCCATCACTGGCATTGAGCATGGAAGATGCCTCGCTGTTTATTTCTTCGTTAAAAAAGGCAATTGAGCAATACCAACCATAAGACCCTCATGAAACAATTCATCTCCGCCCATGATGTCTTAGACATCCCGGAACTGATTACCAACGCATTGAATTACAAGGCCAATCCCAGACAAGACGAATTGCTTGGGAAACAAAAACGTATTGGCTGCCTATTTCTCAACCCAAGTATGCGCACCAGACTAAGCACCCAGGTTGCAGCACAACAGCTGGGCATGGAAATTGTAATCTTCAATGTTGGAAGTGAAGGATGGGCACTTGAATTCGAAGACGGAGCAATCATGAATGGCACCACGAGTGAGCATGTCAAAGATGCAGCGCCTATCATGGGAAATTATTTTGATATCCTTGCGGTGCGTTCGTTTCCAAAACTAGAAGACAGAGACGTTGATTATTCAGACCACATCATCAAACAATTTATCAAGTATGCAGGCGTTCCTGTACTTAGTTTGGAAAGTGCTACGCTTCACCCATTGCAAAGCCTGGCAGACTTAATCACCATAAAGGAATCCATCATTGAACAAAAAATTACAGACAGGAAACCTAAGATAGTAATGACATGGGCACCTCACGTTAAAGCCCTTCCCCAGTGCGTTGCAAACAGTTTTGCCCAATGGGTAAATGCTTGGGGAGAAGCTGATTTCGTGATAGCCCATCCAGAAGGATACCACCTTGAGGAAGAGTATACTGCCGGAGCAACCATCACGCACAATCAAGAAGAGGCGCTTACTCATGCCGACTTCATCTATGTAAAAAACTGGAGTTCTTATTCAGATTACGGAAAAGTTCTTTGCAATGACAACAGTTGGATGCTCAATAACCAAAAGCTTCAACTCACCAACAATGCCAAGGTGATGCACTGTCTCCCTGTAAGAAGAAACGTTGAGCTCTCAGATGAGATACTTGATGGCCCAAACAGCTTGGTTACCAAACTTGCATCAAACAGGGTATGGGCAGCACAATCTGTAATTGCTGAGATGCTAAAATCAACCCGTTAAAACAGTGACTGACATAATAACCATGTATTGCATAATTGAAAACAACATCATAGATAAACAACATTGACCCAAGAACCACTATACATCATCAAGGTAGGCGGCAACATCATTGACAATGATGAGAAGCTAAGTTCATTCCTCACTGCCTTCGCGGCACTGAAAGGAAGAAAAATTCTTGTGCATGGTGGTGGCAAACTGGCCACCAAACTCGCAAACGACCTTTCCGTACCCCAGCAAATGGTGGATGGAAGAAGAATCACTGATGGAGAGACCCTGAACATCGTGACCATGGTATATGCGGGACTGATCAACAAACAACTTGTAGCGAGGTTAAACGCACTGCAATCCAAATCAATAGGACTCAGTGGTGCTGATGCACATATGATTACTGCTCACAAAAGAAATCATCCAACAATAGACTTTGGATTTGTTGGAGATGTTGATCAAGTGGATGCCCAATTCTTGCTGTCGCTCATTGAACAAGGCCTCAATGTAATCATTGCGCCCATCACCCAAGACAAGCATGGCCAACTGCTTAACACCAATGCAGATACCATCGCACAAGAAGTTGCAAAAGCCATCGCCAAACACACCCCTACCATACTCATCTACTCTTTTGAAAAAAAGGGAGTGATGTTGGATGTAAACGATGATACTTCTGTAATACCAGCCATCAATGCCGAACGCTTTGAAAAACTAAAAAGCGAAAAAGCGATTTTTGAGGGAATGATTCCGAAACTGGAAAATGCCCTTGAAGCAGTAACCGCTGGTGTACAAAAAGTAATTATTGGTGATGCCACCGCACTTAAATCACTGGTAGAGGGAAAAAGCGGAACAACAATTTACTAAACACTTATATGATGCCAGATATAACCAAGTACACACAAGATGCCATTACACTGCTAAAAAAAATGATCTCTATCCCTTCCTTCAGCAAGGAAGAAAAAGATGTAGCAGATGCAATAGAACTTTTCATCAGGTCTAAAGGCGTTGAAACAAAGCGACTGCTCAATAACATATATGCCCTCAATAGGCACTTTGATCCAATAAAGCCAAGCATATTCCTCAATTCTCATCACGATACCGTAAAGCCTGCAACGGGGTACAACACGAACCCATTTGTTCCTACTGAAATAGAGGGGAAACTCATTGGGTTGGGCAGCAACGATGCAGGGGGGCCACTGGTTTCGTTGATCTCGACATTCTTGTATTTCAATGACAGAACCGACCTGCCCTTCAACGTGATTATCTCTGCTACCGCCGAGGAAGAAATTTCTGGAAGCAATGGTGTAGAGCTCTTATTAAACGACACATCATTCATTAAAGAGTTGAGAGGAAGTACCATCATTGGTGCATTGGTTGGAGAGCCCACAAAAATGCAAATGGCTGTTGCCGAAAGAGGCCTGCTCGTAATTGATGCAGCCACACATGGCAAGGCAGGACATGCTGCAAGAGGAGAAGGCATCAATGCACTCAATATCGCAGTGAAGGATATCACAGAAATCAATTCCATGGTATTTGATAGGGTATCGCCACTTACGGGAAAGACAACGACCAATGTTACCGTGATTGAAACAGAAAACAAGGCACATAATGTTGTTCCTTCAATATGCCACTTTGTAATTGATGTAAGGGTCAATGAACTCTACACATTCGATGAGATGTTGGCAACCCTGCGCAGCAAATTAACTTGTGATCTCAACCCAAGAAATTCGCGTCTTCGCTCAACCATGATTCCAATGGATCACCCCATTGTAATGGCCGGAAAAAAACTTGGCCTGCCACATTATGGATCTCCAACAACAAGCGATAAAGCACTGATGTATTTCCCGGCATTGAAAATCGGACCTGGAGATTCAGCACGAAGCCATACTGCAAATGAATATATTTACCCTCATGAAATTGAACAGGGGATAGCAGGCTACATCGAACTGCTGGAAGAAACCAAATCATTCCTCTTACCCTAAGATTGATAAATAATTAAGCATGAAACTCTGGAGCAAAGAAAAAACTAGTACTGCTGAGCAAATTGAACAATTTACTGTTGGCAACGACCGCAACTTCGATATCATGATGGCAGGGTTTGATGTGGAAGGTTCAATTGCACATGTTACCATGCTTGGAGAACAGGGTTTGATGACAAAGGAACTTTCAGAAAAAGCGATTTCCGGACTTCAGAAGATCAAAGAAGAAATCAATGCAGGTCATTTCACCATCGATGCTGGCGCGGAGGATATCCATTCACAAATCGAATGGATGCTCACACAGAGAATCGGCGAAGCAGGCAAAATGATTCATACCGGTAGAAGCAGAAATGACCAAGTTGCATTGGATATTAAACTTTTTCTTAGGTCTTCGCTACAAGGATTGAGGACTGAGATGCTGGACCTATTTGATCTCCTCCAAAGGAAAAGTGAAGAGCATAAACAAACACTGATTCCAGGATATACCCACTTTCAAATCGCAATGCCTTCATCAATAGGCCTCTGGCTTGGAGCCTATGCAGAAAGCCTAGTTGATGATATGGAATTTATTGCTGCGGCATACAGGGTCACAGATAAGAATCCTCTTGGAAGTGGCGCTGGATATGGCTCATCATTCCCTTTGAATAGATCACGCACAACAGCATTGCTCAATTTCCATACCCTTAACTACAACTCGGTATACGCACAGATGAGTAGGGGTAAGACAGAAAAATTGGTATCAAGTGCAATTGCTTCAGTTGCCTCTACACTAAGCAAACTATCCATGGATTGCTGCTTGTTCATGAACCAAAATTTTGCATTCATCAGTTTCCCTGATGAGTTAACAACTGGAAGCAGTATCATGCCTCACAAAAAAAATCCTGATGTGTTTGAATTAATCAGGGCAAAATGCAACAGAATACAATCCGTTCCAAATGAGCTCACCTTGCTCACCAACAACCTGCCTTCGGGGTACCATCGTGACATGCAGCTAACCAAAGAAATCCTGTTTCCTGCAATTGAACAACTGAGCGATTGCTTATCCATGATGAAATTGATGCTCAATGCAATGATGGTCAGACCCCATATTCTTGAAGAAGAAAAATATAAATATATCTTCAGCGTGGAGGCGGTAAATGAATTGGTAAATAAAGGAATTCCCTTCAGGGATGCCTATGCAGAAGTTGGCAATCGCATTGACGCTGGAGGTTTTAGCTTTGATGCTACACAAAAATTACACCATACCCACGAGGGAAGTATAGGAAATCTCTGCAACGAAAATATCAAAGAAGAAATGCGAAAGGTGGCTAACTTTACTTCCATCTAAATGTCTTGATCAAATGCCTCATGTCCGTTTCGATAAAATCACTGACCATAGAGAGTGAATCAGCATTTGGAGAAGCATCAAAATACAGCGCGCCCCTAAGAAAATGTTTGACCCCATCTGTGAGATAGAACTGCCGGGAAGTTGCAGCCTCACCGCCTACATAAAAATAAACACCTGAAGACCCATAGTCTGAAACAAACGGCGAGTCAACAATTGCGCTTGCCTTGATGGTATGCTTGTAGGTCATTTTATATGCCTCTTCTCTTAAATCTTCAAAAGAGTTTACTACTACGGAATCCTTGTAGCCAGCGTTGGTTTTGAGTTTGTAAATAGACTTGCCGCCAATGGATTTATAGCTCAGATAAATTCGCCCCTTAAACTGATCAACATCTACGTTTATCCAATAGGGAGTATTCCCTATTGTGTCTTCCTGCGCTGAGATGCGCGCATAGCTAGGGTATTCAAAGGCGTATGGATATCCTGGCTCATTAAACAGTTGATAGGTTCTTTGTGGGAGCTCGATGTTGAAGTAAGCCCTTGGCTTAGGGGTAAAATTACTGTTGCAAGAAGCAAGATTAACAACAAGCACTACAAAAAACAATCCAACTACAATTGATCTCATCATGTTACTATGGCTGTGGGGCAGTGATGGTAATCTTAACTTTCTGTATTCTATTCACAAGTACTTCCACTACAGTGAAAGTGAAATCTTGGGCAACAAGCACTTGATTGACTTTAGGAATCTCTCCTGCCAGCTCGAGTACTAACCCTGCAACCGTTTCACTATCTCCTCTAAAACCATCAAAGATTCGGCCAGGCAGGTGCATGATCTTGCACGCTTCATTGATCATCATCTTCCCCTCAAAAATATAGTTAAACTCATCGATGCGAATATTAACCGACTCCTCATCATCATATTCATCCCTTATCTCACCAATGATTTCCTCCAATATATCTTCCATGGTTATTACACCATCAGTGCCCCCAAATTCATCCACTACAATTGCAAAGTGTGTTCTCTTTGCTTGAAACTCTTTCAGCAAATCTTCAACCAACATTTGCTCATGAATGAAAAAAGCAGGACGCAACAATTGCTTCCACTCAAAATCATCGCCTTTGTCAAGGTGAGGCAAAAGGTCTTTCGAATGAATCATACCATTGATGGTATCTAAGCTGTCTGTATACACTGGAAATCTTGAGTATTGCTGATCGGCGACGCGTTTTTTTAATTCACTAAAACTGATCGTGGCATCAATACCTTGAACATCAAGCCTACTGCGCATGGCCCTTCTTACTGTTACATTACCAAACTGTGCAATGCCTTTTAAAATATTTTTTTCTTCCTCTGTTGTGCCATCTTTTGTTCCTAGTCCAATGGCCTGATCAATTTGTTCTAGACGGGAAGTCATGTCATTGCTGCCCCTCAAAGGCTTTTCAATTCTTTCAGTAATTGCAGCCATCCATCCTCCAGGTATTGAAAACATTTTAAAATTTACCCACACAAAAAAAGAAGAATAGTACGCAAACCTGATATAATTATTTGAAGCCCATACTTTTGGCAACAGCTCTCCAAAAAGAATCAATACAAAAATCGCAAGTACAAGACGCAATAAGAAAAGTAAGAGTCCGGTTACCCCAGGAAACATCTCTTCTGTTACCAAATAATTACACAACAAGACAATTAGGATCCGAAACACCATGTTGCCAACCAACATGGAAGACATCAATAAACGGGGTTCGCGTAAAAGTTGAAGCATTCTGTTGGACCCAGGGTATTGCCTAGACCTAAGGTTATTTAACTCCTTATACCCAATAGAAAAAAATGCAATCTCCGCACCAGAATTCATGAATAGCATCAACAACGAAATCAATAACAGAATGGTGAGTACGATCATTGGTTCAAAAATACAGAAATCTACACTAGCAGCATTTATTGGATGTTAATCTTGGTTGAGATACCTGGTGATGAGTCTAGGAAAGGCTAGTTTCTTTAATTGGGAAGGCGACTTCCATGCATGCGTTGGGTGATTGATTTTATCTTGCAGTTGAACATGAAGAATCCGGCAGTGAATACGCTGATGGGTGAGTTGATGAACCAGTGGTTCTGAAAGTTCAATGACATCCTCTTTCGTTAGTCGATGTTTTATACCCCAAAATGAAAGCTTTCTCAGCTCCTTTTCTTCAATGGGTTCATCTGTTTCCCTCAACACAAATTCAAAGAGGTCTTTCCAGATGCCATTTTCTATTCTCTTTCTTACCAGTTGGCTTCCCTGGTGCTCCAGCAGTAAATAATAAAAAAACCGCTCTATTGGTTTCTTCTTTTTTGCTTTGACCGGGAAATTGCCTTGCGCACCGTGTTGCATGGCATAACACTGCTTTCGAAGGGGGCAGCTTTCGCAGCTTGGATTCTTGGGCCTACACACTGTTGCGCCAAAATCCATAATGGACTGATTATAAGATGCCGGATCCAGTTTGTCAATTAGCTCACCTGCCAATACCTCAAGCTTTTTTTTGCCATTGGCCTGATCAATCGGGTCAGTAATGCCAAAGACCCTAGACAATACCCTGATCACATTTCCATCAACTACTGCCAACGGCAATCCAAAGGCAAAGGACCCAATGGCGGCGGCGGTGTATGCCCCCACGCCTTTGAGTGAAAGAAGTCCCTCAAGGGTTTGGGGGAAAAGGCCTCCTCTTTCTACACTAATTTCCCGGGCTGTCTTGATAAGGTTTCTGCATCGGGTATAGTACCCAAGTCCCTCCCACATCTTAAACACCTCATTATCAGATGCTTGTGCTAAATCAAAAACGGTTGGAAATCGATGTATGAAGCGATTGTAGTAATCCAGCCCCTGCTCTACCCGAGTCTGCTGCAGGATGATTTCGCTTAACCATATTTTGTAAGGGTCCTGGATGCCTTTCCAGGGCATTTGCCGATCATTTATCTGATTGTTCCACTTGAGCAGCGTTTTGGAAAACCACACTTTATGTTGTTTTTCAAGCACTTATATTGATTTTAATTTGGTAAAGCGGTAAAATATATGCAATTTTAGTGAATTGTATTATAATGTTCACCACAACACAAATGTGAAATGGTAAATAAAATTTAAATACTTTTTAATATCCCCTAAAGACCCTGAACTGATTAAAATCAAATACAAATGAGAAAAGCTGATTTGATTAATAAAATTGCCGAAAAAACCAATATACCAAAGGTTGATGTTTTGGTTACCCTTGAAACCATGTTCAAAGAAATCAAAGCTAGTCTTTCAAATGGTGAAAACATCTATATACGTGGTTTCGGAAGTTTTATCACAAAGAAAAGGGCTGCCAAAATTGGGCGCAACATCAAGCGCAATACGGCAGTTCATATTCCTGCTCATTTCATCCCCGCATTCAAGCCTGCAAAAGAATTTATGCAGGAAGTAAAAAAACTGGAGATCAGTGCCCAAATCAAGGATGAAGGCTCTGATGAAATGGCCTAGCGACAAGCGTTCCGCTTAAAAAAATTATTCAATGTTGAAAAAACAGCAATGGATTGCAGCTGCTGCTGGAGTGGCCCTGCTATTCACTATATTTATTTTTGGAAAATTCAGTGCTACTCATGATGAGCATGATGGCCATGACCACAGTCAAGAAAAAGCCGCAAAAAAAGAGTTTGACATCAACGTGTATATGGGTGAATTGAAAAAAACAATGACCCCTACTCAATCTGCCTACCTCACTTCACTTGAAGATGCCCTAACCCGTGGAGACCTGGTTACACAGCGAAAAGCCAACTACCAGTCACTTTCGAACTTTTGGAGGGATAGCATTCATAGCTTTCTTCCCTACGTCTATTTCCTAGGCGAAAAGGCCAAGTTGGAAAATTCTGAAAAAAACCTCAACTTCGCAGCCCACTCGATGTTGGAAGAATTGAGGGGGGTAACTGATCAAGGCTTGAAAACATGGATGGCAAACCAGGCTAGCGACCTGTTTACGCGCTCACTGAAACTCGATCCAAGCAATGACTCCGCCATCATTGGCCAAGGAAGCACCTTTTTCTTTGGTGCAACTGGGGCTCCGATGGAAGGAATCATGAAAATAAGGGCGGTTGCTGAAAAGAATCCAAAGAATGTTTTTGCTCAATTTATGTTGGGTTATGGCGGGATGGTTTCCGGCCAAAATGAAAAAGCAATTGAACGTTTCAAAAGAGTAGTAGAGCTTGACCCGGGAAACACTGAAGCTGTTTTCCTTCTTGCTGAACTCTATGAAAAATCAGGAGATAAGAAACAAGCGATTGAATGGTACGAACAAGGATTGAACAACGTTAAGAATCCTGAACTGATCAAAGCGCTTGAGGAAAAGATAAATTCATTGAAATAATTATTAACACTTTAAACTCACTGAGTTATGCCTTGTGGTAAAAAAAGAAAACGTCATAAGATCGCTACGCACAAACGTAAAAAGAGACTAAGAAAGAATCGTCACAAGAAAGGGAAGAAATAATCCCTTTCAATTCTCTCATTCATTAAAGCATTGGTGTTGAGTTAATCCAGGAATTACATTTCTTGGCATTAATCCCCCCTTACGTGCAATAATAACTCAGACATACGTTTGAACAAGGAACTTATTATAAACTCATCTGCCCAGGGTGTTCAAATTGCCCTGTTGGAAGACAAAAAACTGGTAGAACTTCATAACGAAAAAGCAGATGCCAGTTTTGCTGTGGGCGACCTCTATTTGGGTAAGGTAAAGAAACTCATCCCTGGACTTAATGCAGCCTTTGTTGATGTTGGTTTTGAAAAGGATGCCTTTCTACACTACACAGACCTGAGCCCCTTTGCCAAGTCTCTATTGAAGTTTACGCAGATTTCAATCAATACACCGGTACAAAGCCAGCAGGATTTCTCAAACTTTACTGTTGAGGCAGAGATTGTCAAAACAGGAAAGATCAATGAAGTACTAGGGCAAAAACCAAACATACTGGTTCAAATACTGAAAGAGCCTATCGCAGCAAAAGGTCCGCGCCTCAGCTGTGAAATATCCTTGCCGGGAAGGTTCGTGGTTATCACGCCGTTTAATGATGTGATTGCCGTATCAAGAAAAATTCACTCGGGTGAGGAAAGAAAACGATTGCAAAAAATTATTGAAGCGATTAAACCAAAGAATTTTGGGGTGATTGTAAGGACGGCTGCGGAGGGGAAAAATACTGCAGAGCTTCATGAAGACCTCAACACCCTATTCATGAAGTGGAAGTCCATTCAACAAAACCTAAGTGGTGCAGTGCCTCCTGCCAAAGTGCTTAGTGAGCAGACAAAGGCCACAAGTATCATGCGGGATCTATTGAGTGCAGACTTCAATAAAATAGTGGTGAACGACAAACAACTCTATGCTGATACAAAGGCATACATACAAAGAATTTCGCCAGACAAGGCAGACATCGTTTCTCTATATACCGGAACGGCTTCCGTATTTGATCACACCGGAGTTACCAAACAAGTGAAAGGTTCCTTCGGCAAAACGGTAAACCTTCCTAGTGGAGCCTACCTCATCATCGAGCACACTGAAGCATTACACGTCGTTGACGTTAATAGCGGATACAAGAGCGTTGGAAACAACCAGGAAGACAATGCCTTGCAGACGAACCTGGAGGCTGCTGAAGAGATTGCCCGCCAACTCAGGCTAAGGGATTTGGGTGGTATTATTGTGGTGGACTTTATTGACATGAAGCTTCCGGATAACAAGAAGAAGCTACAAGAGACCATGGAAGAATTCATGAAGCTGGATAGGGCTAAGCATGCGGTTCTTCCAATTACCAAGTTCGGACTAATGCAGCTGACTCGTCAGCGCATGAAGCCGGAAATGAATATCAATACCCAAGAACAGTGTCCATCCTGCCAAGGAACCGGTAAAATATCCTCTACCCTTGTATTGGAAGATGAGATCGAAAAAAATATCAGCTACTTAAGTGAGCAAAAGCATAAATCACTTGCTATTTCAGTACATCCTATCCTTTATGCCTACCTGACAAAAGGATTTATTTCCAAAAGACGCAAGTGGTCCTGGAAGTATAAGATTGCCCTTTCTATCAAGGCAGATAATTCATACTACCTAACTGAATTCCATTTCTTCGATAAGAGTGAGGAAGAAATTAGACTCTAATTAATACCCCCAAGAAGTTCGTTACAAGTACTCTGCATGTCCTGACACCATCAGAAATAAAATGGTATACCCTATTGCTTAGTCACCTCAATGACACAAGTACAAGGCTATCTCAGGAGTTCGACTTTCTAAAGCACAAAAAAGCCTGCATATAATATGCAGGCTTTTTTATTAAATGTATTACCGGATTGGCTATTCCCATCCAGGGGTTTGCTCCATATTTTCGTTTGCGTTTCTTACTGATTGTGGTATAGGTAAAGTCCACTCTCTGTCTGATGGAGTTAGAGCACACTCTCCTGAGGCAGAAATTGCAACGACGCCACATGGGTAACCTCTATTGATTGTTTTGGTTGTGCGCTTCAAATCAAAGAAACGGTGACCTTCAGCAACCAACTCAGCCCTTCTTTCATCAGCGATAGCATCTAAAAGTGCTTGTCCGGACAGGTTCAAATTAGTGTAGTCTTCAATTCTTGCGGCACGAAGTGCGTTCAAGCTTGCAAGACCCAGAGATTCACTTCCAGAACGCGCTAGGGCTTCTGCATGTATAAGAAGCATTTCTCCACTACGAATTGCAGGGAAGTTGGCATTTCCGTCAGCAGCAGCTTTACCCTGGTATTTGGTTATTGAGATTCCTCTAGCATCTGGAGTAAAGAAAGCCAGGTGCCTTATATCATCTGCTCTAATTAAACCACTTGTTCCATCTGCAACAGCGATCGCTGGTACAGGCCTGAAATAACTTCTGCCATTGTTTGGCCAGTACATGATGTATGTTGGTCCAGATTGGCCAGATTCAAACTTTACATTCCAGATCGCCTCTCCAATATCAGTTTCGTCATACATTCCGCTGAACGCTGACTGAGTTGTTGCTAGAGGGCGCCCGTCTTCTGCAGTTAATGCATTGTAGGCAGCATTGGCAGCATCTGTCCAGTTACCTGCATACAAGTGAATCCTTGCTGCAATAGCGTATGCAGCATTCAAATCAATATAAGGCCTAGTTGTCAGACCAGACTCATTGATTTCCATATCGATATCCCCAAGTAAAGTGATTGCTTCGTTGATGTCTGCAAACAAATTTTGATAGTAGTCAGGATTGTTTAATCTGGAAGGCTTAAGTGAAGTGGAAACTACAAACTCCTTAATATAAGCAAGAGCAAGACTAGAGCTGGCAGTCTTATCGTATGAAGGTGCAAAATACCTGAACAGATCAAAGTGAGCCAAAGCGCGAATGGCAAGGGCTTGACCTTTGATTCTGTTGGCTTCCCCTTTATTTAAGTCAGTCGTAAACTTGTCAACATCTCTAATAACAATATTTGCTGCAGCAATCACTTGGTAAGGTGCAGAATAAAAAGCAGAAACTTGGCCAGTATTGGTGGTGTAAAGCCAATCAGCCATATCCCTGGAGTTTGCCAATGTTTCGGCAGAAGACTCATACAGGTTATCACTCATTGCATCGGGCATGATAGACCAACCTGCGCCGGTTCCACTTGCCGAACCATAATAATTTGAAGCCCTGAAACCTGCATAGGCGCCGGTTAACACTTCATTTACTTGAGTCATACTTGATGGATTACTCAAGGCATCCAAAGAATATTCAGGGAAAATTTCAATTACTTCCTCTTTAGAGCAACCCTGCAACAAGCTGATTGAGACCAGGGCTACTAACGTGTTTTTAAATAATATTTTCTTCATTGTGAACGTTTGATTGGTTATTAGAATCCTATAGACAGGCCTACAGTTGTTTGAACTAGTGCAGGATATTGTGCCCCGACAAGCGTAGTACCCGACATCTCAGGATCGAAACTCATGTACTTTGTCTTGGTCCACCAGTTTTGTCCCTGAATAAAAATTCTTGCAGAACGCATAGTCGCTTTAGACAACAACTTGGTGTTGAACGTATAGCCAAGGGTTACATTACGCAACCTCCAGAAACTTCCATCTTCGAGAAACCTTGTTGTTGCAGACCTGTATGGATTAGAAGGTCCGGCGGCTGTTGCACCAGAAGTTGGTCTAGGTACATCTGTTATTTGACCAGCTGATCTCCATTCACGAAGAAGTATGTTATGCATGTTATCCCAATAGTATGCAGGGTTGGTTAGGTTATTCCTATCGTTGTTGTAAAGATAATTTTTCAAGAAGAAATTCATTTGAGCGCTCAGATCAAATCCTTTGTAGCTGAAATTGGTATTCAAGCCACCAAACCATGGAGCGTCTGAAGTTCCTTGGTATGTAGCATCTGCAACAGTGTACGCCATGGTAACAGAACCATCTTTCTTAATGTACTGAGAATTTCCATTGGCAGGGTTTACACCACCGTAAGAAACCAAATAATGCGTATTCAAAGGACGTCCCTCTTTCAAAATAGTATTACCAGATACAACAGAGTCAGTTGGAAGATCAATTATTCTGTTCTCGTTGTAGGTGAGGTTGGCGCCAATAGACCAGCTAAAGTTCTTCGTCCTGATGATATCACCACGAAGCGTTAACTCAACCCCTTTATTGCGGACAGTACCGAAGTTACTTGGTACACTGCTGAAACCACTAATGGAAGGATCAATAGGAAGTGAGTAAAAGAGATCGGTAGTCGTTCTGTTATAGATTTCCACCGTACCACTCAATCTTCTTTTGAACATAGCAAAATCTAAACCGAAGTTTGTGGTTTTGTTTGTTTCCCAGCGATAATCAAGGTTACCAGCTGCGGCAGGAGCCCAACCACTAATACCAGCATAAGAAGATCTTCCAAACTGAGGAAGCGGAAAGTCACCTGCTGCGGTATTGTTATTACCTGTTGTACCTATACTTGCTCTTAAGCGAAGATCATTGATGAATTTGATTTTAGACATGAATTTCTCGTCTGAAACAGCCCAGGTCAAACCTGCTGAACCAAAGTTTGCAAAGCGATTGTTCACACCGAAACGTGAAGATCCATCACGACGACCAACTAAGGATAAGAAATACTTGTCGCTATACCCATAGTTGAAAATTCCGAAGTATGAAAGAAGACCAT
The DNA here is from genome assembly GCA_044353505.1 of Chitinophagaceae bacterium. GTDB lineage: Bacteria > Bacteroidota > Bacteroidia > Chitinophagales > Chitinophagaceae > Pollutibacter. Next base: position 48,336 of record JBILBU010000013.1, read on the forward strand.
TTGCAGTTCCGGTACCACCAACAGATGGAATATAGGATGGGTTGGCTGCACTACCGGCAGTTATACCTGTCTCATTGGTAAAGCCATTGGTGAAACCATAACCAATAAAGTTAAACCTGCGGAAGTCATTTTTGATTGACTCAGTGAAAACACCTCCGTCAACCTCATGCTTTCCGAAAGTTCTCTTGTAGCTCAAAGAAGTAGTTCCGGTGTAGCGGAAGCTGCGGTTACTCTCTTTGTATAAAGCACCTTGCCTTGTTTGATAACCAGTAGTTCTAGGATCCCAAAATTGAGTGTACTCATTATTTGAAAAATCAAGTCCCCAATTCGTTCTTGCAGACAATCCTTTAAGAAAAGGGAAATGATATTCAAGGTAGCTAGAAGCAACAGACTTGAGTTGTAAGTTTTTATTGCTATTTAGAAACAAGTCCATTGCACCATTTGGCTGTCCGGAAATCAAATAACCAGGACCGCCATACTGCTGATAATCTCCAGTTGTTGGATCGATGTCTCTTTCATAAGGGTTTGACCAACGAACTGCATTAAGCGGTGAGCTCAAATAGCTATCATTTTCTGAAGTTCTTTGAATGTTAGACCAACCTGCTTGAAGATTCATACCGAATCTCCAGTTTTTGACAGTATTGTCGACATTGATACGAGCCGTGTAACGCTTCATACCAGTAGTCTTTACAATACCTTCTTGGTCCATATATGAGAGAGAAGCAAAAAACTTTGAAGCCTGACTACCACCTGAAGCACTGACCATGTGCTGGCGAGTAATGCCTCTTTGAAACAAGGCATCTTTCCAGCTGAAGTTCACCTTACGTAAGCTGTCAGCTGTTGCACGATCCCATCCGTAACCATTACCCCTCTTCAGTTCATACGCAATTTTCTCATCACTGGTCATAACCTCGAGACGATCTTTTGGCATATCACTGATACCGTATTGTGCATCATAACTGAGTTGCAGTTGACCAGCACGACCGCGGCGTGTGGTAATAACGATTACCCCACTCGCACCACGAGATCCGTACATGGCTGTAGCAACAGCGTCCTTCAAAATTTCTACTCTTTCAAAATCGCCTTGGTTGAGTGTAGCGAAATCTCCAGCTGAAATTTCAATACCATCCATTATATATAGTGGATAGTTTCCCCCACTGATAGAACCATTACCACGAATACGCACTGTACCACCAGAACCAGGCTGTCCACTACCTCCAATAACAGAAACTCCGGCAGCCTGACCTTGTAAGGCCTGATCGAACGAGCCAAATGGTTGCTTGCGGATTTCTTGGGTTGGAGCTGTTGCGATTGCACCAGAAAATTTCTTACGCTGGATTGTGGTATACCCTGTAACTACAACCTCCGAAACGCTGTTCGCAGATGCAGCTGCAAGGCTCACAGCAAGAGGAGCGCCAGTCAATTTCAATGTCATGGTCTCAAATCCTATTGAGGAGACAGAAATTGATGTAGCTGAAGCAGGAACAGAAATGGTGAACTCACCATTTGCGTTGGTTGCTCCAATTGATTTTCCACCTACGCTGATGGTTGCACCTGAAACAGGTCCACCACTTGATTCAGTCACCTTTCCGGTAACGGTTTTGTTTTGAGCAAATGTGGTTGCTATAAAAAGCAACGACACCGCCAATAGTGATACAATTTTTCTCATTTGTTTATGGTTTTAATTTTTGAGTACAAGTGCCGAAGAATAAAGTTAAACACAATTAACTATAGAAGGTTTCTAAAAAATAACTTTTTTTTAAGAATTTTTTAATAAAGGCATGTTATATAATATATATAAATATAAAATATACAATAAAGTTAGGATAAAAACACAATAATTTTGACTTAAACAATTTATTTGTCTGATTAATTCCTAATTAAATATAAATAATAACCAAAAGGCAAAATAAATATACATATCCATTTTTATAATGTGTTAACGGTTTATGACCTATTCCTCTTCTGACTTGTAAAACGAATAGAGATTTGGGGGAAATTAAGTGTAGAAAATAGCAATTGTAGCTAGAAGAAAAGTTGTTGAAGCGCATTTTTAATCCTCTTTTAGCATGTTTTTTGCTGACAGCCTAGCAGCCCCGGAAGATTTCAGCAACCCAAAGCCTTTTTAATGGAATTTAGTCCGGGTAAGGAAAACTGCTACTTATTCGGACTCAGATTGATTGCGCTGTGAATTGGTTTATTGAGAAAAAGCAGACCCTCTCGGAAAACAACCCTACCCTGGTATATACCCTGCCTAGAAATCATGCAACCAGGTACATCTTTTCGATTGAACTTTGAGCCGGTGGAAGCTACCCAAAACCACTTAAATTTTGACCTCGACCCCAAGAAAACTAAGATGCCAATCCCCAGATTTATTAAAGAAACCCAATAAAAGGAGCCCCAGGATCTTTTTTCTAAAATTAAAGCAGGTTTAGTGAAAGAGACGTAAAAAAAATAATTTTCAAAAGATTTTGAGAGCCCCATTGAACTGATATGCAAGTTATTGAATATCAGTTATTTAATACGCTAATACGCCATGTTAAAAGGCCTCAATACTACTAATATGGGGAGTTAAATTTATTCACAAAGTCAAAAATTAATTTTGTACTGTGGGAGCAATTTGTAATTTAGTGGAAGAATTTAATGGGTTAGTAAGTACTGAAGGGTCAGCTTTTGCTG
>JBILBU010000014.1:0-50509 GCA_044353505.1 Chitinophagaceae bacterium
AGACTCAATTGCATGTTTGTCATTCCTCCCAATGCCCCTTAATATTTCTTGGTTCTGGTAGTTATTGGTCACAATACTTTTTTTAATACCCCACGTTTATGATTAGTAACCCATAAAGAAACAAAAAATTTTTTTTAAATATCAGGGTTACTTTGGTTTACTTTGCGCATTAAGTAACGTTATTTCATTAAACATTTAAAAACCTAAAGAATGAAAAAGTTTTTCGCAATCCTAGCTATCGTTGCTCTTGCATCTTGCGGAGGTTCTCAAGAAGCTCCAGCTGTTGACACAACTGCTGTTGAAGTTGTTGATACTGCTGCTGTTGTTGACACTGCTGCTGCTGCTGTTGACACTGCTGCTGCTGCTGCACCTGCAACTAACTAAGAGTTTTCCATATGGCGAACAATCGTTAAAGTCGTTCCGTGTAAGCGGAATGACTTTTTTTATTATATTGATTTCCATTAAGTTATGTTCTTTTCCACCCCATCTGACCGATTAAGGTTACCTTTGTAAAAAAGTATTATATGAGTTTTGAAGCGTTAGGTATTGAAGCGTCGCTTTTGCAAAGCATTGAAGGTTTGGGTTTTACCGAGCCTACACCCATACAGGAGAAAGCTATCCCCATATTGTTAAGCGGCACTAAAGATTTTGTTGGACTTGCTCAAACAGGTACTGGCAAAACGGCTGCATTTGGACTTCCCCTATTACAACTAATTGATATTCAGTCTCGTCACCCACAAGCGCTGGTGGTTTGTCCCACTAGAGAGCTGTGTATGCAGATTACAAAAGATATTACAGGATTTGCTGCTCATAAGAAAGGAGTAAAGATGGTCGCTGTTTATGGAGGAGCTTCCATCGGAACACAAATCCGTGACCTGAAAAGTGGTGCTCAGATCGTCATCGCCACACCCGGTAGGTTGATTGATCTAATCGAAAGAAAGGCCATTAACCTGGAAAACATCAAATACATCGTATTGGATGAGGCCGATGAGATGTTGAACATGGGATTTCGTGAAGACATTGAGTTCATTCTAGGAAATACACCCAACAGAAATAGCATTTGGCTTTTCAGTGCAACAATGCCTTCTGAAGTTAAGCAGGTAAGCCGTCGTTTTATGACCAGTCCTGAGGAAGTGACCATCGGGAAGACCAATGCTGCCAATTCGAACATAGACCATCAATTTTATGTCAGTTCGGGTGTTAACCGGTACAACACACTCAAACGAATCATCGATTTCAACCCCGGTATCTATGGTATCGTATTCACCCGCACCAAAGCAGATGCTCAGCATATTACTGAGACATTGATTCGTGAGGGCTACGATATTGAAGCCATTCACGGCGACCTTACCCAGCAGCAGCGTGATAAAGTAATGGCGAGGTTTCGTGAGCGAAGTATCCAATTGTTGATTGCAACAGACGTTGCTGCAAGAGGAATTGATGTTCAAGGGATTACCCATGTTGTCAATTACGAACTTCCTGATGATCCAGAAGTGTATACCCACCGCAGTGGAAGAACCGGCCGAGCTGGTAAAAGCGGTATCTGTTTGTCGATAGTAACTCAACGAGAAATATATAAGCTGCGCCAAGTTGAAAAACAAAGCAATAACCGTTTTCATAAACTTGATATTCCTTCAGGTAAAGATGTTTGCCGCAAGCAGTTCTTTCATTTTATAGATAAAATGTTTAAGGCGGATATCAGCCACGGCGATTACGAAACCTATCTCCCTATGCTGCGCGAGAAATTCGCTGTCATGGAGAAAGAAGAGATCCTGCAAAGGGTTGTTGCCTTGGAATTTGACAGGTTCCTTCAGTATTATGAAAATGCTGCCGACCTTAACGTACGCGGAGATGATCGGAGGCCTGAGCGCAGTTCATCACCCCGTGGAGGAGAGAGAGAGTCGTCTGGCGGACGCAGAGAGTCTTCTCAGCGCTCATCTTCTTACGGCGGCGGATCAGGATACAAAAAACTATTCGTCAACCTTGGCACCAAAGATGGTTTCTATAAGGCCAGCTTCTTGCAATTTATCCTAGACATGAGTGATTTGAGTAAGGATGTGTTGGGAAAAATTGATATGAAGGAAATGAACAGTTGGGTGGAGATTGATGGGGCTGCTGCAAATCAGATGATCAATGCTGTCGATGGTAAAAAGTTCAAGGGTCGTAAGATCAGAATGAACGATGCCGATAGCGGCGGGCCAAGAAACAGGTTCTAATTTATTTTTTTAAAATTAATAGTTTTACTATATTTGTTTTCATGTCAACAACAAACAAACGTTTCTCCTTCTTTTTTTATTACTACTACAGCAGTGGTCAGGGAGCTTCATGTTGAAAATAAAAAAAACAAAAACATAACAACATAAGGATCCCGGCTAACCCCCGGGATTTTTTTTTAACCAGAATGAAGATGTCAGAGAAAAAGAAAAAAGCTGAAAAAAAGCCAATCACCAAACGGTCGGGATTACCTCTACTGCCTTTGGCTATTCAGGGGTATGAAGGCAGTTTTCATCAGGTGGCGGCACGTACTTTTTTTGGAAAAGGTGTTGAAATTCTTCCGTGCGCTACATTCACAGATCTCATTCGTGAGGCTTCTGATAAGAAACGGACTGCTGGTGGTGTTATGGCAATAGAGAATTCAATCGCAGGCAGCATTCTGCCAAACTATAACCTGCTTCAAAAATCCAATCTATATGTAGCGGGAGAGGTTTACCTCCAAATTGATCAACATCTGATGGTTAATCCTGGTGTCAAAATTTCAGACATTAAAGAAGTTCATTCTCATCCAATGGCAATTCAACAATGTCTTGGCTATTTGGATAAGAATTCTTGGAAGCTAATTGAAACAGAGGATACTGCTTTGAGTGCAAAGCATGTACATCAGAGGAAGAGTAAGCATGTTGCTGCTATTGCAGGAAAGCTTGCAGCAGAATTATTTGGGTTGACAATAATCGCGCCCAATATTCATGATGTTAAAAACAATTACACCCGTTTTCTAATCCTTCAGCAAAAGCCAACAGCGATAGAGGGGGCAAATAAGGCATCCATCAACTTTCATACCGATCATGCTAAAGGCAGGCTATCTGAAGTGCTTACTGCAATTGCGAAAAACGATATCAATATCAGCAAGCTCCAGTCCTTTCCTTTGCCAGGGAGCCAATTTAAATATGGCTTTCATGCAGATCTTGAATTTGATTCCATTGATCAGTTTAATCATCTGATGAAGAAACTTGCAGGGATGACAAAATACTTGAGGGTGTTGGGAGTATATAAAAAAGGGAAATTCAATACCAAGCCATGATTAATGTTTCATCCCGACTGAATGGTATAGGAGAATATTATTTCTCATCAAAGCTCAGAGAAATCGAAGAGCTTAATAAGGCAGGCCATGCCGTTATTAATCTGGGCATTGGAAGTCCGGATCTTCCACCTCATCCATCTGTTATTGAGGCGCTTCAGCTGGAGGCCTCAAAGTCTAATACACATGCTTATCAGTCATATAAAGGATCTCCTGTGTTGCGCAATGCCATAACACAGTGGTATAGCAAGTGGTATGGTATTGATGTTGACCCCAATACCGAGGTGTTGCCTTTGTTAGGCAGCAAGGAGGGAATTATGCACATTTGCATGACTTACCTTGAGCAGGGTGATGCCGCGCTGGTTCCGAATCCAGGCTACCCGACGTATACCAGTGCTGTCAAGCTCTCTGGCGGTGAGGTGTTGCCCTATCGTCTTGAGTCTAACAATAATTGGCATCCGGATATTGCAGCTTGGAAAAAAATAATCGATGCTCACGCGTCCAATTCAACTGGCAGGGTAAAAATTATCTTCCTCAATTATCCTCATATGCCAACAGGTCAATTGCCTGATAAGCAATTGATGAAAGAGATTATTGAATTTGCAAAAAAGGAACAGTTGTTGATTGTGCATGATAATCCGTACAGCTTTATCCTCAATGAAGAGCCTTCAAGCCTGTTTGAGTTTGATGCGCAAAAAGAAGTTGTTATTGAGCTCAATTCACTCAGCAAATCTCATAACATGGCTGGCTGGCGGGTGGGCATGATCGTGGCTTCTGCTGAACACATTAGCTCCATTCTGAGGTTTAAAAGCAATATGGACTCTGGAATGTTTCTGCCTGTTCAACTTGCAGCAGTTAAGGCATTGGAGTTGGGTAAAGAATGGTTTGATTCGGTGAATGAGGTTTATAAGGCCAGAAAAATACAGGCATGCAAGCTGCTCGATGCATTGGGTTGTGTTTATGAACCTGGGCAAGTAGGGATGTTTGTTTGGGCTAAAATACCTGCTGGGTATGCAAATGGATTTCAGTTGAGTGATGAAGTGCTTAAACAAGCCAAGGTATTTATCACGCCAGGCGGAATTTTTGGCGATGCCGGTGACGACTATGTGAGATTAAGTCTATGCAGCAATAGCGAGGTCTTAGAGCAAGCAATTGAAAGAATAAGTACAACGTTTAAGATAAAGTGATAGGGCTCACGAATATATAGATTCAGGTATGACAAAGAAGAATTTTGCAATTGTTGGTGTTGGCTTAATGGGGGGCTCACTTGCGCTTAAATGCCGCAAGAATGGGTTGGCCGACCGCATCGTTGGGGTCGACTCAAATCCTGTGCACGTAACCAAGGCAATTGACATGGGCCTTGTGGATGAATTCATGTCACTCGAGGATGCCGTTAAAATGTCGGATGTTGTAATTCTTGCAGTGCCTGTGGGAGCAATAGTCGCCATGCTTCCTGTTGTCTTAGATCATGTAACCCATCAGGTGGTGATTGATATGGGTTCAACAAAAAGTGCAATGGTGAAGGCTGTTGAGTTTCATCCTCACAGAGGTCGGTATGTGGCTTCTCATCCCATGTGGGGCACAGAGTATAGTGGCCCTGAAGCTGCTGTCGAGAGTGCTTTTCAGGATAAGGCTGTCATTCTTTGTAATGCGGCTGACAGCGATGCAGATGCTGTTGCTTTTGCAAAACTAATGTTTGAAGCACTCAGCATGCATATCATCGAGATGGATGCACAAGACCATGATTTGCATGCCGCTTATGTGAGTCATATTTCCCATATCACCTCATTCGCTTTAGCCAATACAGTACTGGAGAAAGAGAATGAGGATCGGGCAATTTTTGAGATGGCCAGCGCAGGTTTTGAAAGTACCGTGCGACTTGCCAAGAGCAATCCTGAGATGTGGACGCCAATCCTGATGCAGAACAGAGAGAATGTGTTGGATGTGCTAAATGAGCATATCTCCCAACTTAGAAAATTCAAATCATGCCTTGAGAAAGAGAACTGGGAATACCTTAATGAGCTGATGTCTAAGGCAAATCAAATCAAACGCATTATTCAATAATTCATATAAACCTTCTTATTTAATCGTTAATTTTACAACATGGAAACAGCAGAAACAACACATCAGTCAGCCGTTCAAGCAGCATGGAACAAGAGGCCACTTATCATTTCTGGTCCTTGTAGTGCCGAAACAGAAGAACAGGTACTCGAAACAGCACAGCGTCTAGCAAAAACAGGTAAAGTGGATATGCTTCGTGCCGGAATTTGGAAGCCACGTACAAAGCCGGGTATGTTCGAAGGAATAGGAGCCAAGGGTCTGCCTTGGTTGCAACAGGCAAAAAAACTAACTGGGCTTCCCACCACTGTTGAAGTAGCAACGGGAAAGCAAGTTGAGGATGCATTGACATTTGGTGTTGATGTGTTGTGGGTAGGAGCAAGGACTACAGTTAATCCATTTAGTGTGCAAGAAGTTGCAGATGCATTGCGTGGAGTAGATGTTCCTGTGCTCATCAAAAATCCTATCAATCCTGATCTTGAACTTTGGCAGGGAGCCGTTGAGCGTGTTACCCGTGCAGGAATAAAACAAATTGGACTCATCCATCGCGGATTTTCATCTTATGGAAATACTGAATTCAGGAATGCTCCAATGTGGCACCTTGCAATTGAGATGAAGAGGAGAATGCCCGGACTACCAATCATTAACGATCCTTCACACATTTGCGGAAGAAGAGATATCCTTCAGGCAACTGCCCAGAAAGCTATTGATTTGGATTTTGATGGCTTGATGATTGAGAGCCATATCGATCCTGACAATGCTTGGAGTGATGCTAAGCAGCAAATTACGCCTGAGCGTCTTGCTGAATTGCTTGATGGAATAACTTGGAGGAGCGAAGATGTTCCATCTGAATCATTCCACGCTGCACTTGATAAATTAAGGGAGCAGATTAATCACATCGATGATGAATTGATGCAGCTCATCTCACAACGAATGAATATTGCTGAAAAAATCGGAGAATATAAAAAGAACAACAACGTAACTATTCTTCAGCGTTCTCGTTGGACTGAAGTTCTTGATAAAGCAATTGGGAGAGCAGACAAAGTTGGACTCAGCGAAGAATTTATCACCAAATACATGGATGCCATTCATATGGAAAGCATCAATAGGCAGAATAAAATCATGAATGATTGATGCGCATGAAAAAACGTACTTATCAATTTTCAACTGCTTCTGTAATCCGGCATTTTGATGCATCCTTCAAGGAGCTTGATCAAATTGTTGATAGAAAGAAGGCCATCATCATTACGGATGATCATGTATTTGCTGCGCATAAAAGCAAGTTCAAGAATTGGAATGTAATATGTTTAAAGCCCGGAGAGGAGTATAAGGTTCAGCCAACGGTTGATGCGGTAATTGAGCAATTGATTGAGTTTCAAGCCGACCGAAAGTCAATCTTGATTGGCGTTGGAGGTGGCGTGATTACAGATATTACAGGCTATGTAGCATCGGTGTACATGAGAGGAATCCAGTTTGGATTTGTGCCTACTTCTTTGTTGGCGATGGTTGACGCATCAATTGGTGGAAAGAATGGGATTGATGTAGGGCCCTACAAAAATATGGTTGGCATTATTCGTCAGCCTTCTTTTCTTTTCTACGACCTCTCTTTGTTAAAAACATTGCCTTTGTCTGAATGGTCAAATGGCTTTGCTGAAATCATCAAGCATGCTTGCATTTTAGATAAAGGGCTGTTCTCCATACTAGAGCGCAGCAGTCTTTCGAAAATAATGAAGAATAAAGAGTTGTTAACGAAAGTTATTCTTCGCAATGTTGATCTTAAGTCAAGCGTCGTAAAAAAAGATGAATTTGAATTAGGCGAAAGAAAACTTTTAAACTTCGGGCATACACTTGGCCATGCCTTAGAAACCCAATACGAGTTAACGCATGGCCAAGCCGTTTCTCTTGGAATGGTTTTCGCAGCTTGGCTATCTGCTCATCTCTTGGGTTTTAAAGACGCTGATCAACTCGAGAAGGTATTGGTAGATTATGGTCTTCCAACCAGATCGGGTTTTGATCTTGCAAAGGTTTTCAATGTACTTAAGATGGATAAGAAGCGTGTGAGCAAAACCATGAGTTATATTCTCTTGCAAAAGATGGGTAAAGGAATTATAAAAGAAATTGATCTTATACAGTTAGAGGGCCACCTTGCAACCTTTAATGCATTAAATAAAAAAATAAAATGATCGCAACAGTAACTCCATCGATAGCAAGCGGAAATGTTCGTGCGCCGCGATCGAAGAGCGATATGCAGCGTGCCTGTGCGGCTGCGTTGCTTCATCATGGAGTTACCATTATTAAAGACCCCGGAAGAAGTAATGATGATTTGGCGGCACTTGATGTGATTTCCAAACTAGGGGCGATGGTTATTGATCATGGTAAACATATTGAAATAAGAAGTCAAGGAGTTGATCCGCATACAAACGAAATTAATTGTGGTGAAAGTGGGTTGGGAATAAGAATGTTTACTCCCATTGCTGCACTTAGCTCAAAGCATTTGAACATCAATGGTTCAGGATCTCTGCTAAAGCGACCCATGAATTTTTTTGATGAGATTTTTCCTAAGTTGGGTATTTCAATACAGTCCAATGGCGGAAAATTACCACTTTCAATTCAAGGGCCATTTGTAGCATCAAGTATTGAAGTAGACGGTAGCTTAAGTTCTCAATTCCTCACTGGATTATTGATGGCTTTTTCTGCCTCCAATGCAAGCGGCGTAACGATAACGGTCAATGACCTTAAGAGTAAGCCATACATTGACCTTACACTATCTGTGCTCAAATCCTTTGGCATGAAAGTTCCTCGGGTCAATAACTACCGGGAATTCATATTTGATACCCATGATCATATTCAGCCAGAGGGTGAAATGATCTATCAGGTAGAGGGAGATTGGAGTGGTGCTGCCTTTCTTTTTGTTGCAGGTGCAATATCGGGTAAGGTTAGTATTCAAGGGATGCGCCAAAACTCTGTGCAGGCTGACATGAAAATTCTAGAAGCTATTCGGGATGCAGGAGCGAAGGTTAGTTTTCAAGATGGCATATATCACGTGGAGCCTGCAGCACTGAGTTCTTTTGGGTTTGATGCAACTGAATGCCCAGATCTATTTCCTCCGCTTGTGGCTTTAGCGGCATATTGTCACGGAGTTAGTAAAATCAAAGGCATAGGAAGATTGACCCATAAAGAAAGCAACAGGGCCCTGACCCTTCAAGAAGTCTTTGGGAAGCTTGGTGTTAACATTGAATTGCAAGGCGATCTGATGCTTGTTCATGGTGGAAATACATTGCATGGTGCTGAAGTTCATTCTCACCATGATCATCGAATAGCCATGGCCTCAGCAGTTGCTGCACTCGGTGCCGAAGGGCCTGTTAGCATCATAGACGCGGAAGCGATAGATAAATCCTATCCAGATTTTTATAGAGATCTTATTTCTCTTGGTGCGTCTATACATCTCCAACTAACATAATAAGTAGCCATGAATCATTTTGGAAAATTATTTACAGTAAGCATTTTTGGTGAATCACATGGTGAAGGGCTAGGTGTGTTGATCGATGGCTGCCCAGCAGGAATGCCGCTGTCAGTAGAAGATTTTATTGTTGATACCGAAAGAAGAAAGGGCGGATTGCAAAAGGGCACCACGCCTCGTCAGGAAGAGGATTTGCCTATGTTTAAAAGTGGCGTATTTAATGGTAAAACTACTGGCGCCCCCTTAATGCTTCTGTTTGAAAATAAAAATACAAGATCGGGCGACTATGAAAAGCAGCGTTCAGTTCCAAGACCGGGTCATGCTGATTTTGTTGCAAATAAAAAGTTTGGTGGATTTGAAGATTATAGGGGCGGTGGGCACTTCAGTGGTCGTTTAACACTCTGTCTCGTTGCAGCAGGCGTAGTGGCAAAAAAAATACTAAAAGGCATTTCAGTTGTTGCTCACATCACTTCTGTAGGGGGCGAAAAAGATGTTGACAAGGGTATACAAAAGGCTATTGAGAATAAGGATTCTGTTGGAGGGGTAGTTGAATGCAGGGTTGATGGATTGCCACTCGGACTTGGAGAACCTTTTTTTGACTCGGTAGAATCACTTATTTCACATGCTGCTTTTGCAATTCCTGCTGTTAGGGGTGTTGAGTTTGGAACTGGATTTGCAGCGGCTGATTTGTTTGGTCTGCAACACAACGATTCAATAGAAAACAATCAAGGCAAAACAACTACCAACCATGCCGGAGGTGTTGTTGGTGGAATAACAAACGGGAATGAGCTGGTTTTTCGTGTGGCCATCAAACCAACATCATCAACTCCCAAGGATCAGTTTACCTACAACTGGGAGACAGACCAAATGGAGAACTTTGCTGTTCGCGGACGCCATGATCTCTGCATAGCTTTGAGGGTACCCCCCGTGCTTGAGGCGGTAACAGCAATGGTTCTCGCGGATCTCATGTTAAGGGAGCAACACATAAAAAGAGTATATTCATAAAAAAATTAGCGATGAGCTTAATCTATCATATAACAACAGCAGCTGAATGGAAAACTGCACAAGAAGCCGGTGAGTATTCTTCCCCTGCTTTGAACGAGGAAGGGTTTATTCATTGTAGCGAAAAAGAACAAGTTGAAGACATCAAGGAGAGATTCTATCCCAATACCAATGATTTAGTTCTGTTGACTATCGATACGGAGAAACTTGAAAGTCAGTTAATCTTTGAGTGGTCACCATCTGTAGAGCAAACATTTCCTCATATCTATGGGCCGATAAATCTTCTTGCTGTAGTTGATGTCAAGCAGCTTTAGTTTCTGTATTTCAAGTAATTTTATTCCATGAGTGATTATCTAAATAAAACCGTCCTAATTACAGGAGGAACTGATGGTATTGGTAAAGCACTGGTGTTGAATTACCTCGCTCTTGGTGCTCATGTTGTAACATGTGGTAGAAATCAGCAAAAGATTCATGATCTGGAAGCCGAATCGCCGGTGGGTAAACTATGTGTGGTTAATGCAGATGTTTCTGTTGAAAGGGATTGTGAGCGTCTGGTGTTACAAGCCGTGAACATGTTTGGAGGCATCGATGTATTAATCAACAATGCCGGCATTTCAATGCGTGGTCTTCTTGAAGAGGGCGGCCCTGGTATCATTCCAGTAATAAAGCAAGTGATGGATATTAATTTTAATGGGGCAGTATATACAACTGTTTACGCTCTGCCATATTTGATTAAATCCAAAGGTGTGGTGGTAGGCATTTCTTCGATTGCCGGATATCGGGGACTTCCCGGAAGAAGTGGGTACTCTGCATCAAAGTTTGCATTGCAGGGATGGCTTGAAGCAATTAAGACCGAGGTAGTGGAAAAAGGAGTGCACGTTATGTGGGTTAGTCCGGGCTTTACTGCCTCTAATATCCGCAACTCCGCCCTAAATCACCGTGGTATTGCACAGGGTGAATCTCCACTCGACGAGCAAACGCTCATGGATGCCGCTACCTGTGCGGGTATTATCGTTAAGGCTATAGCAAAAAGAAAAAGAACTGTGGTTATGACTTTTCAGGGCAAGCAAACGGTTTTTTTAAATAAATTCTTTCCTTCACTTGCCGACAAATTAGTTCGGGGATTCTTCTTCAGGAACGGGAACTTGATAAAGTAGTTATAGAGCGATAACTTGCACAACAGAAACGATATTCAACCCCATGCCCATTCTTACATTCACTAGCGATTTTGGACCATCAGATCATCTGGTTGGGGGCGTAAAGGGAGAAATCTTAAAACTAAACGAAGGGTTTAATATTATTGATATTACCCATGAAATCATTCCTTATAATTTTATGCAGGCTGCCTATGTCTGCAAGAGTATATTTGGGAATTTTCCTGCTGAAAGTTTTCATCTGATTCTAGTAAATGTGTTTGATAATGATGCAAATCATTTGTTGTTGATTAAGCATCAGGGGCACTATATTGGTATTCCTGATAATGGATTGATCACGATGATACTTGAGGGAATGCCTGATCAAATTGTTGCGCTTCCTGTTCTAGATGGAACAGGCAAAACAGTTAAGAATTTTACGAGAATTTTTATTGAAGCCTTTTCCTCTATTCTTTCTGGCGTCAAGCCCGAAAGATTAGGTGCTTCAGATGTATCGATCAGGGAAAAAACCTTGATGAAGCCATATTCAACAGACAACTATATTGAGGGGCAAATCCTGATGATTGACCGATTCCTAAATGTGATTGTCAACATCACAAAGGATCAGTTTGAAGCCCAGCGAAAGGGAAGAAGTTTCAAGATCGTTCTGCTAAGGGATGCCTTCATTGAAAAAATTAGTCAGCATTATGGGGAAGTCCCAGAAGGAGAGAAGCTGGCTTTTTTTAATGAGTCAGGATATCTGGAGGTCGCAATCAATAAAGGGTATGCTGCTCCCTTATTCGGACTAGGAGAATATTCGGGCTCAGGGCCTTATTTGCACGATAAAAGGCAATACTACCAGACGGTAAAAGTTTTTTTTGAATAATTCTCTATAATAGCCTGGTTCTTTAAAAATCATGTCTCGGGCCTATTCATATTTAGTGTATTATAGGTCCCATGACAGTCTTTTGTAATGCGTAGTAGGAGTGCTACTACTATTGTCTTATTTTTTCGTAAAAAATCTATTAGTTTTTTGTACCTTTTCATTCGAATTGGGTTCGCTTTTTTAAAAAAGCCTTCTTTATTCTAGTTTGATATTAATCAAGCGAACACACCACCTAGTAGCTAAACACTTAACGGCCATTCCTCACTGGCCATTAACTACCACCATCTATGAAGCGAGCGCCTCTAATACCTGTTATGTTGAAAAGAATAAAGATTGTTCCGCGATGGATAATTTTTTTTCTCGATTTGGCTTTCACATTCGCGGCAATGTTTTTTGCTTTTTTTATTACCAATAATTTATCGTTTGCTACATTCAGTCAGGGGGGATTTCTGCGGCCTGCTTTAATTCTTCTCTTGATTAATGCAATGATTTTTACATCCCTTCGCACATACAGGGGCATTGTTCGGTACACTGGAATTCAAGATGGCTTGCGCGTTTTTATTTCCATAATAGCATCCTCTCTCGCCTTATTTTTTCTGCAATTTCTTTACGAGAAGCAACCTCAAGATTTATTTCTTTCTAGCCCACTGCTTATTTTGTATGCAGTTTTCGGTTTTCTGTTTATGTTGGGTTATCGCATAATCATAAAGCAGGCTTTTCATGTCATGAATAATTATAGTAAGGTAAGAAAGACTGTAGTTATATTCGGTGCAGGGGAGGCGGGTGTCGCCACAAAGCAAGTTCTGGCGAATGACACACGCACCGGATTTTCTGTCCTTGCTTTTATTGATGACGATAAAAAGAAAAAAAGCAAATCCCTTGATGGCGTTTCAATTGTTAGTTTTGAACAGTTTAAACAAATGGCATCGGAAAATCGCGTTGACGAGTTAATCATTTCTTCATTTTCTATAACGCCTAAACGAAAAAACGAGTTGGTTGATTTTTGTCTGGATCATGATATTAATGTACTAACCGTTCCTCCATATTCGCAGTGGTCAGACGGTGAATTTACCCCTAGACAATTGCGTACGATTAGGATTGAGGAATTGCTTGAAAGAGAACCTATCGTTATTCAAAACGAACAGATTGCTAGGCAGGTGAAAGGGAAACGCATATTGGTAACTGGAGCGGCGGGATCTATCGGCAGTGAGATTGTTCGTCAGTTGATTACGTATTCACCTGAAATCATCATTTTGTGCGATCAAGCAGAAACCCCTCTATATAATCTGGAAAACGAATTGAAGGAGTCTGGCAGCTCAGTGCAGTATTTTTCATACCTGACAAGCATCAATCATTTTTCGAGGATGGATTCTCTATTTGCTCGGTTTAAGCCCCATCATGTTTACCATGCAGCTGCATATAAGCATGTGCCATTGATGGAGTTCAATCCAGTTGAATCAATCCGTGTAAATGTATTAGGAACCCGACAACTTGCCGATCTTTCTGTTAAGTACGGAGTCGATCGATTTGTGATGGTTTCTACCGATAAAGCAGTCAACCCTACAAATGTTATGGGCGCCTCAAAACGACTTGCTGAGATGTATGTGCAAGGGCTCTCTAAACACACCCGAAACACAACCAAATTTATTACAACAAGGTTCGGAAACGTCCTGGGCTCTAATGGCTCTGTTATTTTGAGGTTTAAAGAGCAGATTGAAAAAGGTGGACCTGTAACCATTACCCATCCCAACATTACCCGTTATTTCATGACCATTCCAGAAGCATGTCGACTTGTGCTGGAGGCTGGAAGCATGGGCAATGGAGGTGAGGTATTCGTTTTTGATATGGGGGAGCCCGTCAAGATATCAGACTTGGCAAGTAAAATGATTAGGTTGTATGGGATGGTTCCAAATATTGATATTCAACTAACCTATACTGGGTTACGCCCGGGTGAGAAGTTATTCGAAGAGTTGCTTACCGATGGAGAGCATACCATAAAAACATATCACGAAAAAATCTTGATTGCCAAAGTTAGAGAGGTTGAATTCAATGCACTCTCTGCTTGTCTTGAAGATCTCATTGCTCAGGTTGAGCAAAATGCTGACGAGGCCATCCTGGTTTTAAAAATGAAAGAATTCATTCCCGAATACATCAGCAATAATAGCATATTTGAGAATTTGGATGTTGCAAAGGTTGTTGCTTTCAAATAGTATCATTTTCTGTTTCCTGTCTCACACTATTTGCTTAAGGCTATGGGCAACTCTCCAATTTTCCTAGGTTCTATGCATTAACTCAATTTTTTGACCCTCTAATTATCCCCTCCCTATAGAATTTAGGCTTCTCGAATCCGCTGTTTTATTAACTTACATCAGGAATACTTCCCTCATCGTAAATAACTTATGCTTATGAAGCCTTCAATAAAAAAAGTTGCAGTTCTTGGAAGTGGCGTAATGGGTTCTCGAATAGCTTGCCATTTTGCAGGTATTGGGCTTCCTGTTATTTTACTTGATATTCCTTCTTCAGACACACAGGTTGGTGCAAAAAAAACAGACCGAGATAGGCTTGTCAATACAGCACTGCAGGCAGCAATAAAATCAAATCCTTCCCCAGTCTTCACAAAGGATGTTGTAAAGAACATCACTACAGGAAATCTAGAGGATGACATTGCGCTAATAGCTTCCTGTGATTGGATTGTTGAAGTGGTTGTTGAAAGGCTGGATGTGAAACAGCAGCTCTTTGAAAAAGTTGAAAAGCATCGAACACCAGGAACACTTATCACTTCGAACACTTCTGGGATTCCTATAAACATGATGATTGATGGGCGCTCAGAGGATTTTAAAAAGCATTTTTGTGGAACACATTTCTTTAATCCTCCAAGGTATCTTAGGTTGTTAGAGATTATCCCAACTGCGTTTACTGAGCAGTGGGTAATTGATTTTCTAATGACCTATGGGGATCTATACCTTGGTAAAACCACCGTACTCTGTAAGGATACTCCTGGATTTATTGCTAACAGGATTGGAATTTTTGGCATCATGTCTTTATTGGGCACTATGGAGAAGATGGGAATGACCATTGATGAAGTCGATGCACTTACTGGTCCGATCATTGGCCGTCCAAAGTCTGCTACTTTCAGGACTGCTGATGTTGTGGGTATTGATACCATGGTGCACGTGGCAAATGGGTTGTATAACAATTGCCCTGATGATGAATCAAGGACACAATTCAAGGTGCCTGATTGGCTAAATAAAATAGTTGAGAACAAGTGGTTGGGGGATAAAACTGGACAGGGATTTTTTAAGAAAGTAAAAAATGCAGCAGGGGAAAAAGAGATATTGACTCTAGATCTAAAGACGATGGAGTATTCTCCACGCAAAAAGCCCAAGTTCCCTGCTCTCGATGCAGCAAAAGGAATTGATGATTTGCCAACAAAGCTGAAGATGTTGTGCTCTGCTTCCGATAAGACAGGTGAATTCTACCGAACCTTTCATTATAATCTTTTCTCTTATATTTCTAACCGCATACCCGAAATATCAGATACGGTTTTCAGTATCGATGATGCAATGATGGCTGGTTTTGGCTGGGAGGTTGGTGCCTTTGAGTCTTGGGATATTTTGGGTGTTGAGAAAACGATTGCAGAAATGAAAAAGGTGGGCCATGTTGTTGCTCCTTGGGTCGAAGAGATGCTCGCCAGTGGGAAATCTACTTTTTATCTAGTGAAAGACGGTAAGCGCTTTGCTTATTCGCCATTAACCAAGAATTATCAATCTGTTTATGCGCCTGAACAGGAAGCTGCTTTCATTGTGATGAAAAACTTTTCCGGACAAACTGTCTGGAAGAATAGCGCATGCAGGGCTTATCATCTTGAGGATGATGTGCTTGGACTTGAATGGTATACTAAAATGGGAAGTATTGGCGGCGAGGTACTGGAAGGTATTCAAAGAACGGTCACCCTCGCTGAGGATAAGTATAAGGGATTGGTTATTGCCAACGAGGGAAATAATTTTTCTGCAGGAGCCAATGTTGGGATGATCTTTATGCTGGCCATTGATCAGGAGTATGATGAATTGGATATGGCGATAAAACTATTTCAAAGCACAATGATGCGTGCAAGATATTCTTCTGTTCCTGTTGTTGTTGCACCTCATGCACTTTCTCTAGGTGGAGCTTGTGAGTTGAGCTTACATTCTGATAAGATCTGCGCTGCTGCAGAAACCTATATTGGTCTTGTTGAGTTAGGGGTTGGCCTTATCCCTGGAGGAGGTGGAACAAAGGAGTTTGTTCTACGTGCTGCTGATGAGATGCATGAAGATGAGCCAGAAACGATTACGCTTAAAAATAGATTTATTACGATTGCAACTGCAAAGGTTGCAACATCAGCAGCAGAAGCATTTCAGTTGGGCATCATGCGAAAGGGATGTGATGAGATTGTCATGAATCAGGGTAGAAGGATTAGTGCTGCAAAAAAATCTGTTATTGACTTGTATGACAATGGATATGTTATGCCATTGCAACGCAAGGATGTAAAAGTATTAGGCAGAACTGCTCTTGGGGCCCTGTTATCTGGAATACATATTATGGAGCAAGGGGGCTATGCAACTGGACATGATGCCGTTGTAGCTAAAAAACTTGCTTATGTGATGTGTGGTGGCGATTTGAGTGAGCCTACTTTTGTTTCTGAACAATATTTGCTAGATCTAGAAAGAGAAGCTTTTTTGAGTCTTTGTGGCGAGAAAAAAACGCTTGAAAGAATTCAATCTGTATTAAGGGGAGGAAAGCCAATCCGGAATTGATCTTGTTGATATTATTTTAATCATCACAAATGACCGGATTTACCCCATAAATAATCCCCTTCTTTTTTAGAAGGGGATTATTTATAATTATGGCAAGTTGATGCTTATTTAACCACTTTTCTTACTTTGGTATTTCCGCCACCATCTAATGTCATGTCAAGTGGTTTGTTTGTTTTCCATGCACCACGTGTAAAATCTGGATAATCAATCGTTCTTGATCTTTTCGCTACGGATGCTTCACTAAGAGGTCCTGCTGCACTCCATGATGCTGCATCATATACATCTTGATCTAGAGGGAGTCCATTGCGTAGGCAATCAATTAGTCTCCAGTCCATCATGAAATCCATGCCACCATGTCCGCCTACGCTCTTTGCAATTTCTCCTATGTGTTTTACAATGGGCGGAGTATATTTATCTTCATAAGCTTTCATTTTTTCTGCATCAGCCCATTCGTGTCCGAGCGCAATGCGTCCGGGTTCTGGCCATTTCTGCGCAACTCCCTTCGTTCCACTGATCAGATGAATTCTGGAGTAGGGCCTTATCGATGATACGTCGTGCTGTACCATCAATGTCTTTCCTAAGGCAGACTTGATAATTGTTGTGTTCATGTTTCCCCGATAGCGGCTATCTGTATATTGCTTATAGAAATCATCTTTAGAAGCAAGATCAGCGATTAATGGGGCCATTGAAAAATCATTTGAGCTCATGCTCACGAGATGATCAAATTTATCGCCACGGTTTATGTTTAAACATTGTGCAATTGGGCCAAGACCATGAGTTGGATAGAGACTTCCATTTCTGGTCATGTTTTCGTTTAATCTCCACATGTCTTTATACCCAGTCTTGCTTAAGAGTAATCCGTTTAGTTCATGAATATAGGCTCCTTCGGCATGGACCAGTTCGCCGAACATTCCATTTCTAGCCATGTTTAAGGTCAGCAGTTCAAAGAAGTCGTAGCAGGTGTTTTCCAGCATCATCATGTGCTTCTTGGTTTTTTCAGAAGTCTCTACCAATTCCCAACATTCATCAACTGTCTTGGCTGCAGGAACTTCAGAGACAGCATGCTTATCATTTTTCATTGCATATACAGCAATGGGCGTATGCAGATGCCAAGGTGTAGTGATATAAACGAGGTCTACTTCATTAGATTCACAAATTGCTTTCCATCCTTCCTCACCTGAATATGATTTGGCTTTTGGGAGTCCTTTTTTAGTGAGTATTTCTTGTGCGCTTTCAACACGATCGGGGTATTTGTCGCATAGTACAGCAATCTCTACTCCTTCGATATAGCTAAGGCGATCAACCGCACCGGGGCCTCTCATTCCGAGTCCAATTACAGCTACGCGGACTATAGGGATTTTTGGTGCTGAATACCCAGACATGTTAAATGATGCAGGGATTTGTTCTGTTTGTGATGCGTAGCCATGTTCTGGAATTACTGATGCAATAGCTCCGCTACTTAATGCAATATTTCTAATAAAGGAACGTCTGTTGGTACTCATAACAAGAGATGTTTTAAGGATGAGGTTTAAAGATAAGCAAATCAGAGATTCAGCCAATAGTTCAATTTGAATACTACTGCCCTATTCTTGTTTTTCATGAATGGGTCTGTGAAGTAGTTGTCGCTATACACCAAGAACATATCACTCATTGGCTTATACCTCCATTGAAGCCTGCTGTTGATGTTAAAATTATTTCTTTGGTTGTTGTATTGGAGGAAGGTGGTCCAAAAGAGGTTATTTGAGAAGTTTATCTCTACTCTTGGGGCAATCAGAAAAAGGTTATTTTTCCCATAGGGCTCAGGAAATGCAAGACTTGCATGTTGAACGGCCATGGTAAAATTGCCCCAAGGTTGGATTCTATA
This sequence comes from Chitinophagaceae bacterium, assembly GCA_044353505.1. Taxonomy (GTDB): domain Bacteria; phylum Bacteroidota; class Bacteroidia; order Chitinophagales; family Chitinophagaceae; genus Pollutibacter. The sequence continues at coordinate 18,492 of JBILBU010000014.1, forward strand.
ATTCAAACTAAATTCATACCTCAGCAGCTTGCCGTTAAAAAATTCTCCTACCTCAATGTCGGTTTTCATGGAGAGTTTTTTTCTTGCATCACTACTGTATGTAACTCCTGTTGCCATTGCCATGTATTCTCCAGGTGGTAGGGGTGTTTTTTCTGTGAAGGCTGTATTGAAAAGCAGGTGATTTATATTGTTGTGAAAGTGAAATACAAGGTTTGAAGTATTTCTATATGAGAATTGAAACTCTAAATCATGGGTTCTCTCATTAAGAGTTCCATCGAGGTTGAGCGTAGCAAAATTTTCTAATCTGATTGCAATTTGATTTAGTCTGCCGCCTTTTGGATAGAAGGTATATTTGCTTTCGTTGTAGAGCAATTGAAAACCTCTTCTTATAATTGTGTCTAGAAGTGCATCGAAGTTTTCAATTCGATTCACAAATCCCATGTCTGCATAGTAGTTGTCAGTGAGCTCTCCTGCGTCTACAATAAAGGTTAGTTTTTTCCCAAAGTAACCGCCACCGCCGCTGGCATAATATTGGGGCTTTTGGATTAACGGTTTGAATGATGCATGATAACCTGCCCAGCCATTCCACTTTCCAGATTTGTCGATAAATATATATTCAAGTCCGCTGTTCCTCCCAAATTTATCGAAAGGATCAGCAGCGGCACTCTTATTTGCTTCAAAGGATTCTCTATTGAGAAAATATCCTTTAACCATTGATCGGGTTTGAACTTGCTGATTGAATGTAACTGCTGTATAGTTCTGGGCAGACATCTCTTCCGTACTTTTTGTCTGCATGCTCATGAATCCAACCCTGGTTTTTTTCGTTAAGTTTCCACTTATTCTCGCTCCTCCCAGTATGGGTATTTTATTGCCGTTTTTATCCAGGCCGATTGATCTCGAATAAAATGGTTTGATGGGCGGGATGCCAAAACTTGAAAAAAGGTCGTCGTTCTCCAAAAAAAATGTTCTTCTTTCAGGGAAAAATATATCGAAGCGGGTCAGGTTTGTTACTTGTTTGTCCACTTCTACTTGTGAAAAATCCGGGTTGACGGTAAGGTCGAGATTGAGGGCTGGCCCAAGCGCTACCTTTGCATCGAATCCAGCATTTGCAATAGTTGTTCTACTATTTGATTGCTCTTTATTCCCTTCCGCAGAACCAGTCACGTAGGGAATTAGTGATATATTGGTTCGGGGAACCGGCGGGGGAGTGTCCCACTTAAGTGCGCCGGAATATCCAAAGTCGAAAAACATAAAATTAATGGGCATGTCTGTCCAGGTTGAGTACTCATTATTCTTTGCATCTGATCTGAGCATATTCAACCCCCAAGTGCTTTTGCCTTCTTTAAATCTGAGCGTACTAAATGGGATCGCAATTTCTGCAATCCAATACGTTTCATGACGCGATGTTGCAGAGTACCATTTATTGTCCCAGCTAAAGGATAGCGTCTCACCACTTGCAACTACCACCTGGTCTTCTGATTGCACATTGTAAGGAGTAATTGAAAACAGAAATCCGTTTGTTCTTTGGTTGACTGGATCTATGGCTATGGTAACCGCATCTGTATCAAAAAATCCCTGATCTCTTTTCAATGTCTGTACAACATGAAAATTGGTATCAATTGCTTTGATGCCGAAATAAATAAATTGATCATCATAGGAAACCTTTACTTCCGTTTGTCTCTTTGGTCTACCAATATCATTGGGCCACTTCATAAAGAAGTCTCCCACTCCTTTTGCCTCAATCCAAGTTTGTTCGTCTAGCACGCCATCAATTTTTATTGTACTGCTTGCTTTATTGGCCAGGGCCTGAAATTGCTCCTGGAATTTCAGGCCATCTTGTCCGAACGAGACGCTCAAATTGATGATAACTGACAGTGCTATAAGAATTAAAGATTTGGTCATGCGTTAAGGTAAAGCGACTGATAATATCGCGAATTTCGTGAATTAGGTCCTAAATCTCTTACGAGATGGGATTATTCTGAATTTTCGCTTCAATTATTGTCAATTTCAATTTTTCATATATTACAGTATGGTCTATCGTTTTGTTCAAGGCCTGATGTGGGTCACTTTTAAGATTTTTTTTAAACGGATTGATTTAGTTGGGCGAGAAAAACTTCAACAAAATCATCCTGTCATTCTTATTGCCAACCACCCTGGCTCTTTTCTTGATGCTATGGTGTTGGCAGTTTTTTTAAAAAGGCCCATCTACTTTTATGTTCGGGGAGACATCTTCAAGCATCCCTTAGTCTATAGGATATTTACTGCCCTTCATATGATTCCAATCTTTAACAGGGAAGACGGGACTACTAATTTGGCTAGAAACCAGCAAACATTTGACAGGGGCAGGTCCTTGCTTTCGAAAGGAAACTTGTTGCTTGTTTTCCCTGAAGGATTCAGCCGGTTGTCAAAAAAGTTATCTCCATTTAAGAAAGGCGCGGCAAGGGTGGCCTTGCAGGCTGCTTTCGACGAGCCTGCGGCTATCGGACTTTCAATTCAGGCAGTTGCTGTGAATTATTCTGCACACCGATTAGGAGCAAATTTATTTATCCGTGTCGGTGATCGGCTTGATCTTTCCAACCATTGCCAACTGTATCGAGAATCACCCCCAAAGGCAATTAATAAGCTCACCGTTGAGATGGTTAATCTTTTTCAAGACAATGTCTTACATGTTAAGCAGGGGGAGAGGACGGAAGTCGTTGATGAGGTAATTCGCATGTTATACAACAACCCCAAGTTTGATCGAAGTTTGTTTTTTGAAAGGGTTAGCATTGCATGTACGGAAATTTCTATGATGACTGACGATGAGTTTGAAAACTATCAATCATTGTTGAATTATCAAAAGCGTCAGCTTAGTTTTTCTAGGTTGTCAGATGCTGTTATCGCTGATGGACGACATGTGAAGGAGTTAGTTTGGAAGGCTATACTGATGTCGCCCTTTTTTTTGTTAGGAGTTGTGATTTGGGTGATTCCGGGCTCAGTATCAAAGTGGATAGCTGATAAAACAGTAACTAGAGAAGATTTCTATACGAGTGTTCACAGTGGGGTGCTGGGTGTAATGGGCTTTTTCTGGTGGTTAATCCTCCTCTCAACTTCCCTGTTAAATGTTACAGTATTGTTGTCTTTGTTATTATTCGTCTCTCCTTTATTTGGCTATATCGCAACGCGGTGGAGCGAGGAGTATAAGTATTTGTTCGCCAAGCTGAGGTTAGAGAAACTCATGAAGGTACAGCAGCCACTTGTTGATGAGTTGATATCCAATAGAAAAAAATTACTCTTCTTTTAATCTTTCAGTAGATCTGGTCTTCTTTCTTCTGTTCTTTTGATCGCCTGCTCATATCGCCACTCTTCAATTTTTTTGTGATCGCCACTCATCAGTATTTCTGGCACTTTCCACCCCCTGAAATCTTCAGGTCGGGTGAATACTGGAGGGGCAAGAAGCTTATCCTGAAACGAATCAAACAGTGCTGATGTTTCATCATTGAGTACGCCTGGGAGGAGGCGGCCTATGGCATCTACAACTACAGCCGCGGCAAGTTCACCGCCACTGAGTACGAAGTCGCCAATTGAAATTTCTTTTGTAACGAAGTGATCCCTAATTCTTTGGTCAATGCCTTTGTAGTGGCCACATATGAGCAGAATATTCTCCTTAAGTGAAAGAGAATTTGCCATTCCCTGGTTAAAGACTTCACCATCCGGAGTAAGAAAAATTATTTCATCAAAGGGGCATTGTTGATTCAGTTCCTCGATTGCTTTTACTATTGGCTCGCACATCATCACCATGCCTGCTCCGCCTCCGAATTGATAGTCATCAACCATGCCGTGTTCGTTTACGGCCCATTTTCGGAGCTGATGCACAGTGATATTTAAAAGGCCCTTATCATGTGCTCTTTTGAGTATAGAATGTGAAAGTGGACTTTCAAGCAATTCAGGGACAACGCTTAGGATATGGACATTCATGATGAAGTGAGTATGAGTTATTTGTTTAAAGTAAGATAAGGGAACGTCTTATTATTCCATTTTCTTTACAATACTAAAAAGAGTATTCGATGGTTACTCATCGAGAAAATCTCCAATATCTCTTCTGTCTTTTTTTGTTGGTCTTCCAATCTTTGACAGCCGTTTTCCCGAGTAAAAGCTTGCTGTCTGAAAAGCAATGCGCTCATTTTCTTCTGCCGGGGTCAGATCTTGATAATATTTAATTGCCTCACTGTATTGAACTCTTTTTGGTAAGAGCGCAACTACTTTAATAACCCATTTCTTTTCTTCCGTTTTAACTTCGTACTCATCTCCAATTCGCACAATTCTAGATGCCTTCACAGATTCTTCTTTACTTTTTACCCTTCCTTTTTCACATGCGGTTGAAGCAGCACTTCTTGTTTTGAATAAACGAATTGCCCAAAGGTATTTGTCGATACGAAGTTTTTCTATTTCAGTCATGCTGTATTATTACTCACTTAGTTCTGAAAAGAATTGATGGAAGTAGGGAATGGTTTCTATGCCCTTGTAATAATTATAAAGATCATATTTTTCATTTGGTGAATGAAGGTTGTCGCTGTCAAGTCCAAATCCCATGAACACAATTTTCACGCCCAGCTCTTTTTCAAACAATGAACAGATTGGGATACTGCCCCCGCCCCTTACTGGCACTGGAGATTTTCCAAATGTGGTTTCAATGGCTTTTGCAGCTGCCTTGTATCCTATTGAGTCAATAGGTGTCAGATAGGGTTCTCCACCATGGTGCTCTGTAGCATGAACGGACACACCTTTAGGTGCAATTTTTTTAAAATAGGCTAACAGTATTTCAGTAATCCTCGCTGATGATTGATTGGGTACGAGCCTCGCTGATATTTTAGCAGTTGCTTTGGATGGGAGTACAGTTTTTGCGCCTTCTCCCGTGTATCCACCCCAGATCCCATTGACTTCGAGGGTTGGTCGGATACCTGTCCTTTCGTTTGTTGTATATCCTCTTTCGCCATAGGTAGATTCAACACCCAAGTCCTTTTTATATTCCTCTTCGTCGAATGGGGCTTTGGCCATTAATTCGCGTTCTGGTTGACTTGATTCGATTACATCGTCATAAAATCCTGGAATGGTGATGTGGTTATTTTCATCATGACAGGAAGCAATCATTTTTGCAAGAATTGTTGCGGGGTTTGCTACAGCGCCACCATAAACTCCACTATGGAGGTCTCGGTTTGGACCAGTGACTTCTACTTCAATATAGCTTAGTCCTCTTACGCCCGTATCAATCGAAGGCGTTTCCATACTGATCATGGCGGTGTCGCTGATTAAGACTACATCAGCTTTGAGTAAGTCTTTATGGGAGGCTACAAATTTTCCAAGATTTGGCGATCCAATTTCTTCTTCACCTTCAATGCAGAATTTGATATTCGTTTTTAGCGTATTGGTGTTTACCATTACTTCAAGAGCTTTTACATGCATGTAGAACTGACCTTTGTCGTCACATGCCCCCCTTGCGTAAATCTTACCATCCTTGATAACGGGGTCAAAAGGTCCGCTATGCCACAATTCTAGTGGGTCGGCGGGCTGAACGTCATAGTGTCCATAGACAAGTACCGTTGGCCAAGTTGGGTCTACAATTTTCTCTCCATAAACAATGGGATGCCCTTCGGTATCAAAAATCGTTGCAGTGTCAGCTCCCGCATTCAGTAAAGAATTCTTTACAGCCTCTGCACATGTTAGCATGTCTTTGTTGTGTTCTGACTTAGCACTGATAGAAGGTATTTTTAATAATTCCAGCAGTTCGGTCAGGAATCTTTCTTTGTTAGACTCTAAGTATTCTTTCATTGGATGATATTAAAATTGTTGCACCAAGCGGATTGATAAAGTAGAGGATTAGTGCATTATATGGAAGGCATTGATATGGATCGAACTAGTTATGAAAAAATGATTAGCTGTTCTTCTCAAGTCTTTCTTCTACAAATTTCCAATTAACCAAACTAAACCAATTGCTTACATATTCTGCCCTTCTGTTTTGGTATTTCAAGTAGTATGCGTGTTCCCAAACATCTAGGCCAAGTAGAGGGATGCCCTTAATTGGTGATACATCCATCAGTGGGTTGTCTTGGTTTGGCGTTGATCCAATTTGCAAGGCTTTCTTTTCGTCCAGGTAAAGCCAGGCCCATCCACTTCCGAATCTCGTCATTGCAGCTTCAGTCATTTTGGCTTTAAAATTATCATAGTCGGTGAATGCCTTGTTGATGGCGTTTTTTAACGTGCCATTGTGTAAGGCAGTTCCAGGTGCCTGCATTGATTTCCAAAATAGTTCATGGTTGTAATGTCCACCGCCATTATTCCGCATTTTAGTAGAGTATCCGGAGATGCTTGCAAATAGATTTTCTAGGCTGATATCTTTTCCTTTAAGCTCTGCCGCGGCTGCATCATTTAGGTTTTTTGTGTACGCTGCTGCATGTTTTGTATAGTGGATCTCCATAGTCATAGCATCAATCACTGGTTCCAGTGCTTGGTAGTTGTAAGGCAGGGGAGATTGTTTGAACGTTGGATGGTCGTCATTGCCCAATGCCATCAATCCCTTGGGGATGGTGCTCAGCACTCCTGCGGTCATGCCTGCTTGGATTGAAGTTGCTATAAACCTTCTTCTGGATGTGTTTTTTTTCATGGTATTATTTGTTCTTGAAATTAGCATTAAAGCATGATATTTTTCTCAATGATATATTTTGCAATAGTCGCTTAATTCTGCCGAAGTAAAATTCGTAATTAAATAATGCCGAATCATTCATTGCTTTGTAGACAAGAAAAAAGCCAATTGGCAGAAGTGTATAGCTGGCAAGCCAAATGCCTGCGAATGGCGTCATGATATCCTGTCTCACAAATTTTTCTCCAAACATGTTAAGCAAGTGAAAAATCAGGAAGAAGATCACTGCAACCACCAATGGCATACCCAGTCCTCCTTTTCTAATAATAGAGCCAATGGGCGCCCCGATGATGAACAAGACCATGCAGGCAAAGGACAACGCAAATTTCTTGTGCCATTCAGTGTTGAAGGATCTGAGTTCATCTTTTCTTGCACGGTAATCAAGGGCAATGAGGTCCATTGAATTTTTGATCATGGTGATTTTATCAGCACCCCTGGATAGTACTGATTCTTTTGCTGAATCCGGCAGGCTTTCGATGTAACGCTTGATATTTTTAGTTGGTCTGGTTTTTCCTTGTTTCCATCCTGAAGAAAAATGTTTGCCGAAGAGAAAATATGAAGAGATTTCCCTCTCCATCCTGTCTGTTGATATTGCCTGAATTGATTTGGTAATGGAATCCATCGATTTGTTCAGCTGCCTGACATTCATCATTTGCTGACTGCCTTTAAACATGCTGTCGGGTGTTTTCAAGACATCAAAGCTGCTTAGGTCGAGTACTTTTTTATACTTTTTGAATCCAAGTCTATAGTAGTCTGTTTGTATTGTGTTGAAGGATCCTTTCTCTTGGTACCGCCATCCGTTTTCCAAATCAAATTCAAGAAACTTTTTATCATCACTAACGCTCATGGTTCCTTTTTCTGCGACAATGATGTTGTCTTGCAGAGAGTATTGATTTTCATAGATGATAATGTTGCTGATGCTTTTTCCATCACCATCTTTCTTGCCAACCTTGATTGCATAGCCAGGAATCTTGTCGTAAAAAATACCTTCTTTGATGTCAAATGCCGGCTTTGCCACACGTATGTCATACAGCATGGTAGTGAACTTGAGGTTGGCTACAGGGATGATAAAGTTTGCTATGAGAAAGGCGAATAGACTAATGACAAATGATGTCAAAAGCAGTGGTCGCATGAAACGAAGAAGCGGTATGCCGGCTGATTTTATTGCCACCAATTCAAAACTCTCTCCCAGATTTCCAAAGGTCATGATGGACGAAATCAGAATGGATATGGGCAGGGCATAGGTTACAACGGTTGCAGTAACGTAGGAGGTAAGCTCTAAAATACTTGTGAATTCAAGCCCCTTGCCAACCAGGTCGTCAATGTATTTCCAGAAAAATTGCATCACCAGTACAAAGACTGTGATGAAGAAGGTCGCTATAAACGGACCAACAAATGCTTTTAGAATGAGTTTATCAAGCTTCTTGAACATGCTTAGTTACCAAGCCTATGAAATAGGTCATGTACTTGAAAGTCCCAAAGTCTTGTCTGATCAGCAATTTCTTTCTTTTCTGCGAAGTCTTTAATGACAAGTATGGTTTGGTTGCTAACTTCTGATTTTTCAATTGAAAATTCAAAGAATTCTTCTTTGGGCATATGAACCCAATGGAAACGGATGAATTTATTTTCCTCAGCCGCAAGTACCTCTGCTCTTTCAGTAGTACCGTTCCACGAAAAACTAAAAACAGTATCTCTTTCATCTACTCTATCAGCAAACCACTCTTGCAGTCCCGCTGGGGTTGAAAGAAATTCATAAAGAATGCTCGGGGAGCACCTAACCGGAAATTCTATAGAAAACAACTGTTTACTCATGATTTAAATTTGTCTTGGGGCCTTGTTCTATCTACCTGCCCCTTGCAATGATATATAAATAATCCAAGTGTAAAAATATAATTTGATGTTTCTTTCAAACTTTTTTGTGAGGTTTTTCCCCACTTCCCTTATTGTGACGCAATGTGCAGATAATCATTCGAATACAAGCATTTTTGTCTATTATTTTGGTTTGTGCCCAAGGTTTTAACATTATCATGGCAAACCTCATTCGCGTTAGTGCAGATCACCAATACGAGATTGATTCGATTAGCCAGGCATTGCCGCATCGATTTGAAAGGACATGCACAATATTGGTTGCTTGCCCTCTGGCCTTGGCGGATTTTGGCACCAGATAGTTAGGTTTGAACAAAAGGCTCAATACTTTTCTCAAGTCAAAAAGGTCATACTTAATCATTAACTTTGTCCATTGTGAACATCCCTTGATGTTCATCTTTTTTTAAAGTATACTACCATGTTTGAGAATTTAAGTGATAAGATTGCCTCGGCCTTCAAGCAGATCAAGGGTGAGGGGAGAATTACAGATTTGAATATTGCCAATACCGTCAAGGATATCCGCAAGGCTTTACTAGACGCCGATGTTAACTTCAAGATTGCCAAGGAGTTTACTGACCGTGTCAAGGATAAAGCCCTCGGTCAAAAAGTATTGACTGCAGTCAGTCCGGGTCAATTAATGATCAAGATTGTCCAAGACGAACTCACTGAGTTGATGGGTGGTGCTGCAAGTTCTTTTGATATTTCCGGTACGCCTGCTATCATTATGATTGCTGGCCTTCAAGGTTCTGGTAAAACCACCTTTAGTGGAAAGCTTGCCAATTATTTAAAGACACAAAAAGGTAAATCTCCTTTACTTGTTGCTGCTGATGTGTACCGCCCGGCGGCGGTAGAGCAGCTGAAGGTCTTGGGGGCACAAATTGGAGTTGATGTATATGCGGAACCAGACAATAAGGATCCTCGTTCAATTGCTGAGAATGCATTGAAGCATGCCAAGGCAAACAATAAAAATATCATCATCATCGATACTGCCGGTCGGCTTGCCATTGATGAGGAGATGATGAAAGAGGCTGCTGGCCTTAAGGCAGCCCTCAATCCACAAGAAATACTGTTTGTTGTAGACTCCATGACAGGGCAAGATGCGGTCAACACGGCAAAGGCCTTTAATGAACGCCTCGATTTCACTGGGGTTGTTTTGACAAAGCTTGATGGCGATACCCGGGGTGGTGCTGCTTTATCCATTAAATATACTGTTCAAAAACCAATCAAGTTTGTCAGCAGTGGAGAGAAGATGGAGACCTTGGATGTGTTCCATCCTGATCGGATGGCCCAGCGTATTTTAGGCATGGGAGATATTACTTCTTTGGTTGAAAAAGCACAGGCCCAATTTGATGAGGAGCAGACAAGAAAAATTGAGAGAAAAATTCGGAAAAATCAGTTTGATTTTCAGGATTTTCAAGACCAGCTTCAACAAATCAAGAAAATGGGAAACCTTAAAGACTTGATGGGAATGATTCCTGGAATGGGCAAGGCAGTCAAGGATATTGACATCAGCGACGATGCATTCAAGGGCGTAGAGTCCATTATCAGTTCCATGACGCCCTTCGAGCGCTCCAATCCTGATTCAATTGACGCGAACAGAAAGAAGAGGATTTCAAAAGGATGTGGAAGAAATATGGAGGAAATCAATCAATTTTTTAAGCAGTTTGATCAGATGAAGCAGATGATGAAAAACATGAACAATATGCCTGCCATGCCGAAATTTGGAAAGCGTTAAGCAGAGAATCAATTAAGTGGCGGGTGATATCGTTAAGGGGATCCAATTTCTGCAAAATCGCATAATCAGATAATTTGGTCATATCTCATAATCTACCTACATTTGCGTCCGTATTTAGAAACCTATTTTAATCACCCAAGAAAAAATTTTTATTTTTTATGGCTGTAAAGATTCGACTCCAGCGTCATGGAAGCAAAAAACGCCCTTTCTATTTCATCGTAGTAGCTGACGCACGTGCTCCTCGCGATGGAAAATTTATCCAAAAGATTGGAACTTACAATCCCCTAACTCACCCTGCAACTGTCTTGGTTGACCGTCAGAAAGCCCTCGAGTGGTTGGACAATGGTGCTCAACCTACAGATACAGTTCGCAAGATTCTTTCTACCAAAGGTGTTCTTTATTTGAAGCATTTGTTGCGTGGAGTTGGACTTGGTTTGTTCGATCAAGCTACTGCAATGACTAAGTTTGAAACTTGGTATCAGGAGCAAGAGTCAAAAGCAAGAGAACGTCAAGAGGCTGCAGTTCGTGAGCGTCGTGAAAGACGCCGTGACCAAACCGTTGCTGCTTCTCGCCCTAAGCCTTCAAAAGTAGTTGTTCCTGAAGCAGTTGAAGTAGCCCCTGTGGTTGCATCAGCTGTAGTAGCAGCGGCAGTTGAAACGGCTCCAGAAGCTCCAGCGGCTGAAACAGCTCCAGTAGCACCAGCAGCTGAAGCGGCGCCAGTAGTACCAGCAGCTGAAGCAGTTCCAGAAGCACCAGCAGCTGAAGCAGCTCCAGAAGCACCAGCAGAATAACTTTATTCAATATAATTTTAAAGCCTCGTTCCGAACGGGGCTTTTTTTATGTCCATGGAAAATTATGTCAACATAGGATCAATCGTAGCCACCTTTGGGGTAAAGGGTGAAATGGTCTTGAAGCACCATCTGGGTTCATCTGCCGACCTCACGGGTATTCCTGCGCTATTCATTGAGACTTCCATGGGCAAGTTCATGCCTTATTTTATCCTATCCTCCAAGGAAAAGTCTGATGAGGAAATGCTTATCGGGTTAGAGGGAGTTGAAAGTCCGGAGAAAGCAAAGTCTTTATTGCGAAAGAAAGTTTGGTTGAAAGAAGCCGATGTTAAGAAAACTGCCTCTACTGCAGCCCCCATCTCTTTATTGGGCTTTATGATATATGACAAGAAAAAATTGCTTGGAAAAGTACTTGAGGTGATTGAGCAACCTTTGCAAATTCTTCTTCGTATTGAGATTGAGGCGAAAGAAGTCCTTATCCCCATCAATGAAAGTACGCTGGTCAGCATTGACCACAAGGGTGAGAAAATTTATGTCAATCTACCAGAAGGACTTCTCGATATTTATCTAACTTAAGGTTGGAAATACAACCCATCATGGCAGGCCACCAGCCCTATATTGCTCATTTTGATCTCGATGCTTTTTTTGTTTCTGTTGAACGGATTCTTGACCCATCGTTAGTGGGCAAACCACTGATTCTTGGAGGAAGCCGAGAGCGGGGAGTAGTAAGTACCTGCAGTTATGAAGCGAGGAAATTTGGAGTGCATTCTGCCATGCCAATGTCTCGGGCATCTTCTCTTTGCCCACATGCTATTTTCATGAAAGGTTCTCGAGGGCAGTACAGCAAGTATTCACAATGGGTCACCGAGATCATCGCTGCAAAAGCCCCCTTGCTGGAAAAGGCATCTATTGATGAATTTTATATTGACCTTACCGGGATGGATAGGTTCTTTAATCCTTTGCAGTGGACCATTGATATGCGCAATGAAATCATGGATACAACGGGCTTGCCTATCTCATTTGGTCTAGCATCAAATAAAATGGTTGCTAAGATGGCTACCAACGCCGCAAAGCCCAATGGATATATTCAGGTCTTGTCCGGCAAGGAGCAAGAATTTCTTGCGCCTCTGTCGGTAGGAGATATACCTGGGGTTGGCGAACACATGCTTAAGAGCTTGCATACACTTGGAATCATGACGATACAAGATCTTTCAGCATATCCGAAACATTTGTTGGAACAATATTTTGGCAAGTATGGTGAGGTGCTGTCTCAAAAATCAATGGGCATTTACGATGGTGCCGTACATGAATATCACGAAGCCAAGTCGATTTCCACTGAACATACATTTTCAGAGAATACCAAGGATGTTGATTTTTTACTTTCAGCTTTATTGGGCATGACTGAAAAGTTGGGACACGAATTGAGGGAAGAGGATAAAATGACCCGCTGTGTTGCCATCAAAATTCGGTATCCAGATTTTGAAACACATACTAAGCAGAAAGCAATTCATGCTACATTCTACGACGACGAGCTAATCAAGGTAGTAAGAGAGCTTTTTGCACAGATTTACGAGGAAAAGAATTTAGTCAGGCTTATCGGTGTAAGATTCAGTGATCTGGTACCAAAGAGCGTTCAAACCAACCTGTTCGACAACAAGGTTCGAAAGGATAAATTGTATGGGGCAATCGATGAACTGAAAAATCGCTTTGGAAAAAAATCTCTTGGACGAGGACACTAAGAGCTGATTAATTAAGTAAACGCATAAATCCTATCAAATTTGTAGAGTAATAAAATTGTGCTATTTTTAGCTCCTAAAAATATATACCATGTCAATACATTTAGGAGATGATGCACCAAATTTTAAGGCCTCAACAACTGAAGGCGAAATAGATTTTTATCAATACCTGGGCGATAGTTGGGGTGTTTTGTTTTCACATCCAGCTGATTTCACCCCGGTATGTACGACTGAGTTGGGTAGAACTGCTTTGTTAAAAGAGGAATTTGCCAAGCGCAATGTAAAAGTGCTTGCAGTTAGTGTTGATCCTTTAGACAAGCACATGACCTGGGTTAAGGATATCAACGAAACACAACATTGCTCAGTAGATTTTCCAATCGTTGCAGATGAGGACAGAAAGGTTGCTACACTGTATGACATGATTCATCCAAATGCATCTGCAACTTTCACGGTTCGGTCACTTTTTATTATTGGTCCCGACAAAAAAATAAAACTCTTTATTACCTATCCCGCATCAACAGGCAGAAATTTTGTTGAGGTATTGAGGGTAATTGACTCTTTGCAGCTTACTGCAAAACACAGTGTTGCTACTCCCGCAGATTGGAAAGAGGGAGAAGATGTAATCGTCGTTCCAGCAGTTTCAACCGAGGATGCCATCAAAAAGTTTCCCAAGGGCGTTAATGTAGTGAAGCCTTATTTGAGGTATACACCACAACCTTAGGCTAGTTTGGGTGCTGTTCTTGGGGGGTTATTCAGGTTTTGGGCTTTGTTTGTTTAGTGCGTTTCTAGAAGAGGAGGTAGCCTAATTGTATGGTTAAATTTTTCTTGGAATGTTTACTATTACACATATAACCCTGATAAACCCTGAACAAATTCTTACCTTTGCAAAATGGACCCTCAGTCAAAGCCCAATATACGCAGCCTAAGCAAGGAGGAAATTGCAGATTTTCTAGAACAAGCCGGTGAGCCAAAATTTCGCACTCAGCAAATATGGGAGTGGTTGTGGGAAAAGCATGCGTTTGACTTTGAGGCCATGTCAAACTTGTCTAAGTCGCTCAGAGCCAAGCTAGTAGAAGCATTTTCATTCCCAGTTCTTACCATTAATGCTACACAGGTTAGTGAAGATGGAACAATGAAGTCGAGCTTCAAAACCTTCGATGGCCATATGATTGAAGGAGTGTTGATTCCTACCGAGCAGCGACTGACCGCATGTGTATCTTCTCAGATTGGCTGTAGTTTAAACTGCAAGTTTTGTGCAACAGGATACCTCGAGCGCAAAAGGAATCTCTTTTTTGACGAAATATATGATCAAGTTGTTCTCCTGAACCAACAAGCCTTGCGTATTCATGGTAAGCGGCTAACCAATATCGTGTTTATGGGAATGGGTGAGCCTCTTCTGAATTATAAGAGCATGCTCAAGGCCATTGAGAGAATAACTGCACCTGATGGGTTAGCCATGGGGGCCAGACGGATAACGGTGTCAACTGCAGGAGTTTCGAAAATGATCAGGCAGCTTGGGGAAGATCAAGTCAGGTTTAAGCTGGCCGTGTCTTTGCATGCAGCAAATGACAAGAAGCGTAATGAGATCATGCCCATCAACGAAACCAATGACCTAAAGTCTTTGGTTGATGCACTTAATTATTTCTACAAACACACCCAAAACGAAATTACGCTCGAATATATCCTATTTGATAAGTTCAATGACTCTTTGGAGGATGCTGCAGAGTTGGTGAAGCTATATCGTCAGATTCCGGCAGACCTGGTGAATATTATTGAATACAATCCGATAGATTTTGCACGATTCAAGAAGCCTACTGAGGAAAAAACTGAGGCCTTCATGCAATACCTTGAAAAAAATCGGGTCAACTCAAGGTTGAGAAGAAGCAGGGGGAAGGATATCGATGCGGCTTGCGGACAATTGGCAAACAAATAATTTATAAGGTTTCAGGGTTAACCTGTCTTTAGATTTCGACTATCACTTTAATCATATTTATTCACACATCCTGTTGTAAAACAGCAAACATCACACATGAAAAGAACAGACAATTTCTCAAAATTCGCGGCCAAAAAGAGCAACAGTGCAATCAAAGAAGAATTTCGTCAAGAAAAGAAAAAGTTTAAAAAAGAAAGGTCCGACGCAATAGATAAAAAGAAAATTGAAAAGCGTGCAGCGTCTGCTGCTGATCGTTCTTTGGTTTCCGTTAACCGTGCTCCATCAAGCGAACTCCGTCCAGCAATGACTGTTCGTAAGCAAGACAAAACCATGCCACTAAATAAATACGTGGCACACTGTGGAGTTTGTTCTAGGCGCGATGCTGTTGAATTGATCAAGGATGGTAAAGTCAAAGTAAACGAAACAGTTATTTTAGAGCCGGGATTTAAGGTTGCTCCAAATGACGTTGTATATTATTCCAACAAGAAAATAGTTCCAGAAAAGAATCTCGTTTATATTCTGCTCAATAAACCAAAAGATTATATCACAACAGCTGAAGATCCTGAGGGAAGAAAGACTGTTCTTGATTTACTGAGGGGTGTTGCTACAGAGCGGATATTTCCAATAGGCCGACTAGACAGAAATACCACAGGTGTTCTTTTGCTTACCAATGACGGTGATCTCACTCAAAAATTATCTCACCCATCAAATGAGGTTCGGAAAATTTATGAGGTAAAATTAGACAGGCCGTTAAGTAAGGTTGATTTTGAAAAGTTACTAAACGGATTAGACCTGGAAGACGGCTTTGTTCGTCCGGATTCGCTGGCTTATGCAGATGCAAAAGACAAAGCAGTTATAGGTATTGAGTTGCACAGTGGGCGTAACAGGGTGGTGAGAAGAATGTTTGAGTGTTTAGGATACGACGTAAGAAATCTTGATCGTGTCATGTATGGAAATTTGACCAAGAAGAATGTTGAAAGAGGAAAATGGCGCTATCTCAATGAAAAGGAAATAAGACTTTTGAAATTCATGAATAGCTCTTTCGTTAAGAAAAGCAAAGTCTAGTCTTAGGCAGTTCATCTCGCAGTAAACAATTTTATTTTTTTGTTAGGTTGCATGCAAAACAACTTTAGTCAATAACCCAACGCATATGGTGTTAGTTCAACCTCAGATCATCTATAAAGACAGTGATCTGTTTGCCATCAATAAGCCATCCGGATGGCTTTCTATTCCTGATCGTCATGATGCTGAGATTACGTCAATCAAATCATGGTTTGAATCAAGGGGAGAAAAAATATTTATTGTTCACCGAATTGATAGAGATACAAGTGGACTATTGATTATTGCACGAAATGAAGACGCGCATAGATATTTTAATACCCTGTTTGAAAAGCGGGCACTGACAAAAACGTATTATGGACTAGTAGTAGGATCTATTTCGGATGATGAGGGAGTATATGATCAGCCCATTGAGCCTCATCCAGTCATTCAAGGTCGCATGCGGGTTGGTCGTAAAGGAAAGTCGGCCATTACGCATTACCGCGTTGAGGAAAGGTTCAGGGGATTTAGTTGGGTGAGGTTTCAAATCGAGACGGGCCGAACACATCAAATCAGGGTTCATCTTCAAAATGCTGGGCACGCTCTTGTTTGCGATCCGCTTTACGGCAATATGGATCCGGTCCTTCTATCAACCTTTAAGAAAAAATTCAAACTATCGAAAGAAGAGCTCGATGAGCGGCCTTTGCTTAACAGGCTGGCATTGCACGCCTACAGCATGGAATTGACGAACCTGCAAGAAGAGCCGCTTAGTCTTACCGCACCATTGTCAAAAGATCTTGAAACTACCCTAAAGCAGTTGGGGAAGTGGGGAAGAAAATAAGGGGGAGGACCTGTCATTATTTTTCATGACTTGCTGCTGAAGCCTATCTTCTATGGCTTAAACTGTAAACCTATTTCTTCTTGCTTTACTTCCCACTGTTCTCCGGTGCTCAATTTTTTAACTATCGCCGTTCCGGATAAAATTTCTTTGCTTCCAACAATAACAATATAGGGAATGGATTTTCTTTCTGCATATTTGAATTGTTTATCAAATTTTGCAGCTTCATGATAAATTTCACAGGCAATGCCTTGGGCACGCAATTGCTGAGCCAGCGGCAAAACATGATGTTGTTCAGTCTCGCCAGTATTGAAAAACAAGGCGGTTGTTCCAATTTGTATATGTTCAGGAAATACGCCGAGTTCTTCCATCACATCATAGATTCGGTCTACGCCAAATGAAATGCCAACACCTTCAATACCCTTAACGCCAAAGAGTCCGGTTAGGTCGTCATACCTACCTCCTCCGCCAATGCTGCCCATTTGAGCGCCTGTTGCTTTCACTTCAAAAATTGTTCCAGTATAGTAGTTGAGGCCGCGGGCTAATGAAAAGTCGACTACCATTTCTTCACTCGAAACGTTATTTTTATATTGCTCAAGAATATATCTTATCTCCCTAATGCCATCTTCTCCAATCTTGTTTCCGTTGAGCATGCTCATCAACTGATTAAGTTTTTCTTCATTTGTACCTGAAATAGAAATGAACGACTCAACAACGCTTATTTGATTGTTTGTTAAGCCTCTTGAAGCAAGTTCTTCCTTTACTTTTTCAATTCCAATCTTATCTAGTTTATCAATTGCTACAGTGATGGAAGTCATTCGATCTTCTCCACCACAAAGCATGGCTAGTGCATGAAGTATTTTTCTGTTGTTGATGTGTATTTCAACGCCAACACGCAGATGTTTAAATACGGAGGAGTAAATTAATGCAAGCTCAATTTCGTGAAGAAGAGCGCTGCTTCCAGCTACGTCTGCATCGCATTGATAGAACTCCCTATATCTTCCCCTTTGGGGCCTGTCGGCGCGCCATACGGGTTGCATCTGGTATCTCTTGAAGGGCATGGTAAGCTGACCTTGGTTCATCGCTACGTACCTGGCGAATGGAATGGTTAAGTCATAGCGTAATGCCCGTTCTGTAATTCCTTTATTTGTTTTCCCCTCAAGTATTTTTTCAAAGTCTTCTCTTGCGGATGCTTGCTTTGTTGGATTATCTAATCCATTATTCAATATTTTGAAGATTAGTTTATCTCCCTCATCGCCGTATTTGCCCAGCAAGGTTTCAGTGTTCTCTAAGGCAGGAGTTTCTAGCGGCTCAAACCCATAGGCTTCAAACGTTGAACGAATGGTATTGAAAATGAAATTCCTTCTGCGTAAAACAGCTGCAGAAAAATCTCTTGTACCTTGTGGTATGGAAGGTTTCATGCGGCTAAGTTAAGGCTGTTTTTTGGATGTATGTTTCCTTATCATTGCTTCGCAGGCTTCTTCAATCAGGTCGTAGACTTCATGAAATGCGGCTTCTGATCTTCCCCATGGATCGGGAACATCCTTATCTTTTTCAGGAAGGGAATAATTGAGCAGCAATTGCACCTTGTCAGCATCGTATTTCTCTCTGGCAATATATTTCATCTCTCTCATGACATCTGCTGCCATGGGAATAATTAAATCAAATTGTTCAAAATCCTCTGCCTTAAATGTCTTTGACCGTTGATTTGAGATGTCTACACCATTCAACAGTGAAACCTCCTGTGACATATAGTGTGGCGGCTCCCCATTGTGGTATCCGTTTGTGCCTGCACTGTCAACTTCCCATAGAAGTCCTTCTTCCTTACATTTTTGTTGAAGTATGCCTTCTGCAATAGGGCTTCTGCAGATATTGCCCAAGCAAACCATGAGAATCTTCATTTTTATTGCAAAGGTAGGGGGAAGGCTGGTAGGGGGTGTCGTTAGCCTGCTTTAATAAGCTGTTTTTGCTAATTCCTTCATTACGACTAATTTTGATCCTCAATCATTAAATAAATTTTTCATGGCATACGACGTACTTGTATTAGGAAGCGGCCCTGGTGGCTATCCTGCAGCAATTAGGGCTTCTCAACTTGGCTTAAAGGTGGCGATCATTGAAAAGGAAAGTTTGGGTGGTGTTTGCCTTAACTGGGGATGTATCCCAACGAAGGCCCTCCTAAAGAGTGCCCAAGTATACGAGTATATGAAGCACAGCGCTGATTATGGAATCAAGAGCAGTGGCGTTGAACATGATTTTGGAGCAGTCGTAAAAAGGAGCCGTGGTGTTGCTGATAAGATGAGCAAGGGCGTTCAGTTTCTGATGAAGAAGAACAAGATTGACGTGGTGATGGGCTATGGCAAAATTATTGCAAAGGGAAAAATTGAAGTTACATCTGCTGATGGAAAAAAAGAAGTTGTAGAGGGTAAGTATATCATCATTGCTACAGGCGCTAGAAGCCGTCAGCTCCCTAACCTCCCTCAGGATGGCAAGAAGATTATTGGATATAGGGAAGCGATGGTGCTTCCTACTCAGCCCAAATCAATGATTGTTGTTGGAAGTGGTGCAATTGGGGTTGAGTTTGCAGACTTTTACAATACGATGGGCACCAAGGTTACGGTGGTGGAATTTATGGCAAGAATCGTTCCTGTTGAAGACGAAGACATCAGCAAGGAATTGGAAAAGCAATTGAAAAAGAAAGGAGTGAATATCTTGACCTCAAGTGAAGTTATAAAAGTGGATACATCTGGATCAGGAGTAAAGGCTACTGTAAAAAACGCTGCCGGAGAATCTGTTTTAGAGGCTGATATCTTGTTGAGTGCAGTGGGTATTGCTCCTAATATTGATAATATTGGTGTTGAAGAGTTGGGTATTAAGATGGATAAGGGCAGGATTGTAGTTGACAAGGGTCAACAAACATCTGTTGCTGGTATATACGCAATTGGCGATTGCTCTCCTGGTCAGGCGCTTGCGCACGTTGCAGCTAAAGAGGGAATTAACGCTGCTGAGAGCATCGCTTATCTTGAGAAAAAGCACAACCATCAGCCTGATGCAGTCGATTACAACAATGTTCCAGGATGCACCTATTGCTCCCCTGAGATTGCTTCTGTTGGCTATACTGAAAAGGCTGCAAAAGAGGCAGGATATGAGGTGAAGGTGGGTAAATTTCCTTTCATGGCCAGTGGAAAGGCCAGTGCTGCAGGCAATACAGATGGCTTTGTAAAGGTCATTTTTGATGCCAAATATGGTGAGTTTTTGGGAGCGCACATGATTGGAGCAGGGGTTACAGAGTTGATTGCTGAGGTTGTTGTTGCCCGTAAGCTCGAAACTACCCACCATGAGATCCTTAACGCCATTCACCCCCATCCAACAATGAGTGAGGCCGTTAAAGAGGCGGTAGCAGCTGCTTATGGCGAGGCTATTGATATTTAAGGAAATACAAGCTTAGAGAGGTTGAGAGAGGTTGAGGGAGGTTGAGAGAAGTTGAGAGAGGTTTATTAGACCCTTTATATTTAAACCTCTCTAAACTTCCCTAAACCTCTCTAAACTTCCCTCACTTTCCTCCATATTTATTTTGAATATTGGCAATCAGACCTTACCTTTGCCATCCCTAAAAAAATTCAGTTTATGGCACGAGTATGTCAGGTTACGGGAAAGAGGCCCATTTCAGGAAACAAGGTTTCCCACTCTAATATTAAGACGAAACGTCGCTTTCTGCCGAACCTTCAGACAAAGAGGTTTTTCTTGGCTGAGGAAGATAAGTGGATAACACTTAAACTTTCTTCGGATGCAATCCGTACGATCAATAAAAATGGTCTCTATAGTGTTGTAAAAGAACTCAGGGCTGCAGGCGTCAGCATTTAATAATCGATATAAACAAAAGCAATGGCTAAGAAAGGCAGTAGGGTTCAGGTGATACTGGAGTGCACAGAGCACAAAACAAGTGGCTTACCGGGTACAAGTCGCTACATCACCACCAAGAACAAAAAGAATACCCCAGAGCGTATGGAGTTGAAGAAATACAACCCCATCATGAAAAAATGTACTGTACACAAAGAAATTAAATAATCATGGCAAAAACAGCTTCTAAAAACGCTAAAGTAAAGGATCTTAAGGCTTCTGCCGAAGCAAAGAACTGGACTAAAGTTATCAGGGCACTAAGAAGTCCTAAGACCGGCGCCTACACCTTCAAGGAGGCAATTGTTCATAAGGACAAGGTCAAGGAATACTTGGCGCAATAATTTTTTATTGTCAACATCATTAGAGCTGTTCCGTTTAACTTTGCGGGACAGCTTTTGTTTTATATACAGGTAAGCATTGCTAAATATTGTTTAATTACTGGCACTTATGGGATTTTTTGATAAACTTTTTGGGGGTAAGGAAAAGGAACAACTCGATAAGGGCTTGGAGAAGACCCGTGAGGGATTTTTTTCCAGGATCTCCAAGGCTATTTTAGGAAAGTCAGAAGTCGACGATGAGGTGCTTGATCAATTAGAGGAGGCATTGATTACCGCGGATGTAGGGGTTGATACCACCTTAGCCATTATCGAAAAAATACAAGCTAGGGTAGCAAGGGATAAATTCATAGGTACGGAAGAGCTTAGTGGAATTCTCCAGGAAGAAATCAGGGCAATTCTGGTAGACGACGAAGAGGATACCTTAAAAAAGTTTGAACTTCCTGAAGGGAAGAAACCTTTCGTGATGCTTGTTGTAGGAGTGAATGGGGTTGGCAAGACCACTACCATAGGGAAGTTAGCAACCAACTTCAAGGCTGCTGGCAAAACGGTGATGTTGGGCGCTGCAGATACGTTTAGGGCTGCAGCGGTGGATCAGCTCGTTATTTGGAGCGAACGCGCAGGCGTTCCTATCGTGAAGAAAGAAATGGGCAGTGATCCTGCTTCAGTTGCCTTTGATACCGTGAATAGCGCTTTGGCAAAAGATATAGATATCGTGATCATCGACACAGCCGGTAGGTTGCACAATAAGGCACACCTTATGGAAGAACTGAGCAAGATTCGCAGGGTAATTCAAAAGGTAATCCCTGATGCACCGCATGAGACCTTGCTTGTTCTTGATGGTACAACCGGACAAAATGCGATTGAACAGGCTAGGCATTTTTCTGCAGCCACTGATGTTTCAGCATTGGCCATCACAAAACTTGATGGTACTGCTAAAGGAGGAATTGTTCTGGCCATCGCAAACCAATTTAAGATCCCTGTAAAGTTCATCGGTGTTGGTGAAAAAGCAGAAGACCTGATCGTATTTGACAAGAAGGATTTTGTAGAAAGATTATTTAAAAAGTAAGCGTTATCAGTACACGGCTCATGGGCATAGTATTGTTAGCGTTTCTGATGTTTTAATAGTGAGGTAAGATTTTGGTAACGGCCATTGTATCAGACCTAATTTCAAAAAATGAAAACAAAAAAATTACATAAAGACAAGGTTAATATTATCACACTCGGTTGTAGTAAGAACATGGTTGATAGCGAAGTCTTGAGTGGTCAGTTGCTGGCGAATGATTTTGATGTGGTTCACGAAAACAGCAAGCTAGATCATAATATCGTCATTGTAAATACCTGTGGGTTCATCGATAAAGCTAAAGAAGAGAGTGTCAATACCATTCTTGATCAAGTTGCGCTTAAGAAAAAAGGGAAACTTGATAAAGTCTATGTAACAGGTTGTTTAAGCGAACGCTACAAACAAAATCTTGAAGAAGAAATTCCCGAGGTGGATGCTTATTTTGGAACGATGGAATTGCCTGGGTTGCTTGCTGTATTAAATGCCGATTACAAGTCAGAACTTGTGGGAGAACGATTGCTTAGTACTCCATCACATTATGCCTATTTAAAAATCAGTGAGGGATGTAACCGCACTTGTTCATTTTGTGCAATCCCGCTCATGAGAGGGGAGCATAGAAGTAAGCCAATAGAAGAGTTGTTGATTGAGGCTGAAAAGCTTGTCAAATCTGGGGTTAAAGAGATCATGCTGATTGCACAGGAACTAACGTACTACGGACTTGATTTATACAAGAAGCGAACATTGCCTGAGCTTATAAAAAAACTAGCTGCAATAGAAGGCCTTGAATGGATCAGATTGCATTATGCGTATCCTTCCAAATTTCCGCTAGAAATCATCGATGTGATGAAGGAAGAGCCGAAAATCTGCAACTACCTCGATATTCCTTTGCAGCATGCAAGTGATAATATGCTGAAGGCAATGAAGCGACAAATCACCAAACAGGAAATGAAGGATCTTGTAAAAGAAATCCGTTCTAGGATCCCCGGCATCTGTTTGCGTACAACATTGATTGCAGGTTTCCCCGGTGAAACGCGCGAAGACGTTGAAGAGCTCAAAGAATTTTTGGAAGAGATGCAGTTTGATCGTGTAGGCATCTTTACCTACTCCCATGAGGAGGATACCTCTGCTTATGCGCTAGAAGATTTACTAAGTGCTGAAGAGAAGGAATCACGGGCTCAGGAAATCATAGAATTTCAGCAAGAGATTAGTCTGGTAAAAAACCAGGAAAAAATTGGACAAACCCTGCGTGTCATTATCGACAAAAAAGAGGCCGGAAGATATATCGGTCGAACAGAGTTTGATAGTGTGGAGGTAGACAACGAAGTGATCATTCATTCTGACAAGGCGCTAAAGCCTGGGCAATTTGTGCATGTGAAAATTTCCAAGGCCTATGACTACGACTTAGAAGGGGATATCGTTTAATCTTTCGTTTTTTTTACCAAGCAGAAAAAGCCTTAAAGCATCAATTCCATATTTTTATGAAAAATATTCGGCTACTCCTTTTTTTTACAATATTTACCAGTCAGGTTTTTGCACAGTCAACAACTGTCTATCATTCCATGCAAGCCTTTACTGTTTTAGGCAGGCCTTTCCCTGAGCAAACCCTATATCAACGTTTTCCCGATAGTTTAAAAATGCATCTTCCAGAATCTGTTTGGGAGCTCAGTAAAAATCCATCAGGCTTTGCCGTTTATTTTGAAACCAATGCAAAGGAGATTTCTGCAAAATGGAAAACAGGATCCACTGTGGTTGTTCCGCATGTTGCAGCTACACTGGTTAAGGGAGTTGATCTGTATGCATTTGAACAGCATGCCTGGCATTTTGCTGGCATTGGTCGCCCAGACAATCCAGTATACCAAGAAGCGAATATTGTAAAAGAAATGGATGGCAGCATGCGACAATATTTGCTGTTTTTGCCGGACTATGAATACTGTGATTCTTTGAGTATAGGAGTAGATTCCGGCGCTATTATTGCAAAGCCAAGTGTTAGTTTGTTTAAAGAAAAAAAGCCGATGGTTGTCTACGGAACCTCTATAGTCCAGGGTGCTTCGGCAATGCGTCCGGGGATGGCATATCCTGCCCAGTTGGAGAGAAGAATGGGCCGCGAGGTAATTAATTTAGGCTTTAGCGGCAGTGGTCGCCTGGATTCCATGCTTGCTGTTATTATGTCTACCATCAATGCATCGGTGTACATCATCGACTGTGGTCCTAATTTGACACCTGCTTTAGCCAAGGAGCGAACGGTTCCTTTCATTCGGCTATTGAGTAGATTAAGTCCAACTACCCCACTCTTATTGGTGGATCATATTGAGTTTCCTACCGCCAGATTTAATTCGCTACTGGCTAAGCAATTCAAAGGGGTAAATGAGGTGTTTAGCTCCGCTTATCAGCAGCTGAAAAAAGAGGGGTTAAGAAATTTATATTATTTGCCTTCGAAGGGATTGATTGGAGATGATGGGGAGGGGACCGTAGATGGAGCTCATTTGACTGACCTTGGTTTTTACCGCATTGCAGTGGCTATTGAGAAAAAGATACGTGAAATTGAAAAGCAGTAAACGGTCTATTGGCGCGATAAGATCAGATCGTAGGTATAACACTCTTTTATTGTATTTATGTTTTTAATCAAGTAATTTGCTTTTGTGAAAACAACCTCAAGATTTATCCCATATCAAACTACTGGATTGTTTTCCAATTTCATCAACGATTACCTTTCATCGTCTCCTGATCTTGATTCTTTTTATGCCCACGAACCTAGCCTAGATGGAATAAATGATGCGATAAATGCTCGAAAGCAGTTTCCAGCCAATAGGTTGTGCATCCAGCAAGTATTTCAAGAGGCCTATGCTCAGTCGCAACCCTCTGATTCACAATCGCACAACATCTCGTTGTTGTCAGATGAAAAGACCTTCACAATTTGCGCAGCCCATCAGCCCAATATTTTCTCAGGTTATCTATATTTTATTTATAAAACAGCACATGCCATTGCCCTAGCTGAGTCACTTTCCAAACAACTTCCTGATTATCATTTCGTGCCTGTCTTTTACATTGGGAGTGAGGATAATGACCTTATTGAGTTATCCAGGTTTAGGCTTAATGGAAAATCGTTTCAGTGGAATACGGATCAAACTGGTGCGGTAGGAAGGATGAAAGCAGATAAAAAAGTTACGGAGCTGATTAAGTTAATAGAAGCTGAAATTGGGCATCTTCCTTTTGCTGCAGACCTCATGAAGATTTTGCGGAAAGCTTACGCTTCTGGCAACGATATGGCAATGGGTACTTTTGTGTTGTTGAATGAGTTGTTTAAAGATCAAGGCCTACTTGTTCTCCAGCCCGACCACAGTGTACTGAAGGAGCAGATGAAGTCAGTGTTTCGTGATGACTTGTTGTGCAATACGGCCAATGAGGTTGTTGCAAAAACCAACAGCAAGTTATCCGAGAAGTACAAACTTCAGGTGAATCCACGTCCGGTTAACCTATTTTATCTCCGTGATGGGATCCGAAATAGAATCGACAAACGCGGTAATATTTACACTGTTGATGATAGTGCAATTCGATTCACTGAAGAGGAAATTCTTCAAGAACTAGATAAATTTCCCGAAAGGTTTAGTCCAAATGTAATTCTAAGAGGACTTTATCAGGAAACAATCTTACCAAATATTGTCTTTATTGGAGGTGGTTCAGAGCTCGCTTATTGGATGCAGCTCAATGATTTGTTCGCACACTATCATATTCCTTTTCCGGTGCTCATATTGCGAAATAGTTTTGTCATCATGGATGCCAGCCACGCACACAAGCTGAAAGAACTTGGACTGGCTGATGCTGATTTATTCAAGGACAAAACCAGCTTGGCCAATACGCTGGTTCAGCAATGGGGAGGCAAGGAGATTTCACTGAATGTGGAAGTTGAAGAGAGCAAGATGCTTTTCGGGCATCTAAAGCAAAGAGCTGGTGATGTTGACAAAACACTTGTGCAACATGTACATGCATTACAAACAATTCATTTGAAGAAGCTAGAGTCGCTAGAGAAGAAAATGCTTAGGTCTGAAAGGAAGAAGCAGTCCGTTCAGCTTCAAAGAATTTGGAAAATAAAGTCTGAACTATTTCCGAATGATACTTTACAAGAGCGGGTGGATAATTTTATGCCTTATTATGCCAAGTACGGTAAGGATTTTATCAACAATATTCTTGGCCATTCACTCTCACTTGAGCAACAGTTTGGTATAATGGTGATTGAATCTTGATTTCGTTTTAAGACTATTCAATAATCTTCTTTCTGTTCAGTCGAACTGTTTTTCATTCCCTTTGATTCTTCAAGTATGGCCACGGTAGCGCTTGTTCCAATCCTTGAAGCCCCAGCTTCAATAGCGGCAATCATATCATCTAGACTTCTTATTCCACCGGCTGCTTTAATTTCTACGGTAGGGATGCAGTGTTGACGCATCAGTCTTAGGTCGCTTAAGGTAGCTCCAGGTGCAGCAAACTTCCCATCTTTTTGTTTTACAAAACCAAAGCCAGTAGAGGTTTTCACAAACGCAACGTGAAGTGCAGAGCATATCTCACACAATTTGATTTTGTGTTCATCCTTTAGAAAATCATTTTCGAAAATTACTTTAATCCTTTTATTATGTCCAAGGGCTACATCCATTACTTGTCCAATTTCCACTTCTATATAATCCCAGTCTCCTTCAATCACTTTGCCGATATTTATTACCATATCAATTTCACTGGCACCATTTCTGCAAGCCTCAATGGTTTCAATAACCTTGATGTCTGTTGTATTGCTTCCATGGGGAAATCCAACCACAGTACAAACGCTTACTGAACTTCCAGCCAAGAGCTCAGCTGCCCGTTCAACCATGTAAGGCTTTACGCAAACTGTTGCGGTACCATACTTGATGGCAATCTTGCAGCCTTCTTCTAAATCTTTGTCCGTTGCAGTTGGGTGCAAGATCGAGTGATCTATGTATGAAGTGAGAACTGTTGTGTTAGACCTGAGGTCTGATAAGGGCTGGAGCATGTGGTTCGTTGTTATAAGAAAGGGGGGATGTCCTTCTAAAGATGTTAGGCGCTTAATTGAGAGCTGTTGTATTTTTCTAGTCAAACATATTCTCGAAACCCTTTCCTTTCAATGATTTTGCTTTGTTTACAACTTCTTTTCTCATTTTTTCCTTAAATGCAACTAGCTTTTTTTCAATAATTTTACTACTGGTTGAAAGTATTGATGCTGCAAGAATACCTGCATTTTTTGCACCATTTAGGGCAACGGTTGCAACAGGAATTCCGTCGGGCATTTGAAGAATTGAAAGTATAGAATCCCATCCGTCGATTGAGTTGGATGATTTTATAGGAACACCAATTACGGGTAGTGTAGTGATAGATGCTACCATGCCTGGTAGATGTGCTGCACCACCTGCACCCGCTATGATAACCTTGATGCCTCGCTTTGACGCAGTTGATCCAAATTTCATTAACCTTTCTGGTGTTCTGTGCGCTGAAACTACAGTGAGTTCATATGGAATTCCAAACTCTTTGAGTTGCTCTGCTGCTGCATTCATGATAGGCAGGTCGCTATCGCTTCCCATGATGATGCTTACCAGTGGTTTCTTTTTGACAGTGCTTGGTTTTGTAGTCATAGTATTCGAGTTAAAGTTTCTTGGTTCCTTTAATGGCAAGGGTTCTTTTTATTTTATTGGCCTGTTGAATGAGATCCTGCTTTTGATCACTTAAGATTGTAGCATGCCCCATCTTTCTTCCTGGTTTTGTTTCTTTTTTCCCATACAAGTGTATGAATGCATCTGGTATAGCGAGTACTTCTTCTATGCCTTCGTATATGGCGTCGCCAGCGAATCCTTCTGCACCCACTAGGTTGACCATGATCGAGGATTTTATTTTTTCTGTATTTCCAAGTGGATACTTAAGCATGATTCTCCAAAGCATATCAAACTGTGAGCTGTAGTGGGCTTCAATCGTATGATGGCCAGAGTTGTGAACCCTTGGGGCAGTTTCATTAACCCAAACAGTATTGTGCTTATCGACAAACATTTCAATTGCAAATAGACCAGCAGAATTTAGGTTTTTCGCAACAGCTATTGCCATTGATGCTGCGGTACTAAGGATTGCTGCATCGATGTTGGCGGGGCAAATTTGATAATCAAGCAAATTGAGGATGGGGTCAAATACCATTTCAACTGCGGGGTAAACAGCGATTGATCCATCAGTTGATACTGCTACGGTGATTGCAATTTCTTTTTCAATTTCAATCATTTTTTCAAGCACTGCAGGTGCGTCAAATCCGAGCTCAATATCTGCTTCTGTCCGAATGACTTGTACTCCCTTGCCGTCATATCCGCCCATGGCAAGTTTATGAACCGCAGGAAGAAAGTCAACGTTACTCTTCAGTGCCGCCCTATCCTCTAATATTTTATAAGGAGCTGTGGGGATGTTATTTTTCGAATAAAATTCTTTCTGAAGAATTTTATTTTTGATCGTATGCAATGCTTCAGGGCTAGGTATAATCCTGCACCCTTTTTTTTCAAGGTCATACAGGGCTTCAATATTTACGTTTTCAATTTCGATGGTAAGCACATCGAGGCCCTCCCCAAAACGCATTACATCTTCGTATCGTGTAATATCTCCTTTCACGAAAACGTTGCATAAGTGAGCAGCAGGACAATGGCTATCATTTTCCATGATGCTGATGTGCACGGGGTAGTTTGCTGCTTCTTGTAAAAGCATCCTGCCTAGTTGTCCTCCTCCAAGAATTCCTGCCTTAATCATAACGTGTATGGTAAGATGCCAGACGATATAGGTCAGGCATCAATTTTAATTTTGTAGTGTATGTTTCTGAATAATTCAGGATAAGTCTTTATTTTTCACTGACTTCCAAGAATTAATGCCTTGTGCCAGTATTACAAATATCTTTAACTTCTTGCTAATACAAAACCATTAATTTTGTATTGTTATGCGTTCTGTCACTTCTTTCATTAGGATATCCATCTTTTTTCTCTGTTTTCAGGGGCTTTTTGTGTTGTTTGCATCTGGGCAGGCTTCATTTGTGGAGTATCAAAAATCTTTTTCGAGGGTTTCCAAAGCCTTTGCCAATAGAGAAGATACCCTCCAAAGGCAGTTTGCCGCAAAGAAGCTTTCATGGCCCCTAAAGTACATGTACATCCGAAGTTTCAAATACAACAGTGAGCTTCAGGTATGGGTGCGCAACAGTCTTTCTGACAGTTTCAAGTTGTTCAAGTCATACAAGGTCTGTGCGTTAGCAGGTACTATGGGACCTAAGCGGATGGAAGGGGATTATCAGGTTCCAGAGGGGTTTTACTATATCAATGAGTTCAATGCCAATAGCATGTACCATCTATCATTAGGGTTGAATTACCCAAATCCTGCCGACAAATTGCTTTCTGACTCAACTCGTCCAGGGGGCGAAATCTATATCCATGGCAGCTGTGTTACCGTCGGTTGTATTCCTATGACAGATCCTCAGATAGAGGAGTTGTATGTGCTTTCCTCCTATGCCAGGGCAAATGGCCAGGATTTTATCCCAGTTCATATTTTCCCTGCAAAATACCGAGACCCAAAGAGTGCAGAATATCTTGAAAAGCTATTTGATGCCGATCCTGCGTTAAAGTCTTTTGAAACGAACCTTAAACGGGTATATGATTTCTTTGAAGACAATCGAAGGCTTCCTGTTATTGCTACGTCTCCTGATGGACAATATATTTTTTACTAACTGCACCTATGATTACTGTAGACAATCTGATAAAAAATTATGGTTCATTTCAGGCAGTGAAAGGCATTTCTTTTCATGTTCAAGAAGGAGAGATTTTTGGCTTACTCGGTCCGAACGGTGCAGGCAAGTCAACTACCTTAGAGATAATGGAAACCCTGCGATTGAAGACCTCCGGAGAGGTAACCATTGCAGGCTTTGATTTGGATAAGCATCCTGATGAGATTAAAAAAATTATTGGTGTTCAGCTTCAAACCTCAGGGTTTTATCCTGGACTAAAACTCACAGAATTGATTGAGCTATTTTCAGGACTGTACAACCGCAAAACTGATGCGATGGTCCTGTTGGATACGGTAAATCTTCAGGATAAGTCAGGTGCAATGTATAAGTCGTTGAGTGGAGGGCAAAAGCAACGATTTTCCATTGCTACAACCCTGATTAATAATCCTCGAATTATTTTCTTGGATGAGCCAACTACCGGACTTGATCCACAGGCCAGAAGAAATCTTTGGGAGCTAATCAAACAAATTCGTTCAAGTGGAACAACCGTTATCATCACCACCCATTATATGGATGAGGCTGAATACTTGTGTGATCGGGTAGCGATTATGGATGCTGGTCAAATTATTGGATTGGATAATCCAGCGGTATTAATTGATCAACTGATTGCTAGTGGATTTGATAGAAGAAAGGAGTCCAAGGGAGCCAATCTCGAAGATGTGTTTATTCACATGACTGGGCATGAACTAAGAAAGGCTTGATTGTTGCTGCTCCATGCGGTTAACCGCGAATAATCCTTAATTTTGCTGTCTATAATTAATCATATGAGCAAGTTACTCTTAACCGTATTTTTTTTCAGTTTAGTGTCAGTTTCTTTTTCGCAAACAAAGCCAGTGGTAAAGCCCGCAGTTAAGCCAGCAGCAAAGCCTGCAGTTAAGGCTACTGCTCCAGTTGCTGCAAAACCTGTTATTGTATTAAAAAGTGCAGTAGACTCCATGAGTTATGCAATCGGAGTGCTGGATGCAAATTTCTTTAAAACACAGGGCATTGATTCAATAAATTCAACAGCATTGGCTCTTGGCTTTAGTAATCAAATGGCTGGAAAAACCTTGTTTACTGCAGAGCAGGCCGATCAGATTGTAAGAACAGCCATGCAAAAGATGGCTAGGGTAAAAATTCAGCCTTCTATTGATCAGTGCAATAGCTTTCTGGCCGATAACGCAAAGAAGCCTGGGGTTATACAAACGGCTTCAGGACTTCAATATGAGGTGATTAAAGAGGGAACTGGGGCTAAGCCAGTTGCTACAGATACCGTGTCGGTTCACTACGAAGGTTTTTTGCTTGATCGTAGTACACCCTTTGATAGCTCTAGAGATAGGGGTGAGCCCACTTCGTTCCCGTTAAACAGGGTGATCAAGGGTTGGACCGAAGGCGTTCAGCTCATGGCAATAGGCTCAAAGTATAAGTTTTATATTCCTTATCAACTCGCATATGGTGAGCAGGGTTCACCACCAACTATACCTGGGGGCGCTTTGCTAATTTTTGATGTAGAGCTAATCGACATAAAGAAATAATATGGAGTCTGATTCCCGCTATCCGATTGGTAAAGTTCAATTGGTTGATTATTCGGAGAAAGAGAGGGACGCCAAAATTGCTGACATTCTTTTTCTGCCAAGGATGCTGGAATACGCTGTATTGAATCTTGATGAAGGTCAGATTCAAACTCCTTATAGGGAAGGAGGGTGGACGGTTCATCAACTAATTCATCACCTTGCTGATTCTCATATGAACGCATTCATTAGATTCAAATTGGCATTAACTGAAGAGAATCCTGTCATAAAGCCATATCTAGAAGACAAATGGAGTGAGCTTGCTGATGTATCTGATGTGCCTATCAATATTTCAATAACACTGCTTCATGCACTGCATCATCGTTGGCATAGACTCTTAGAGTCAATGAGTGTGGATGATTTCAGAAGAACCGTATTTCATCCTGAAAAAGAAAAAGACATAACTCTTTGGGACATGCTGTTGATATATGCCTGGCATGGCAAGCACCATGTTGCACACATCACTACGCTTCGTGAACAAAACAGTTGGTAGAATAGATCATATGAGAATACAAACCGATGTTTCCCTCAAGCCATTCAACAGCTTTGGTGTTGATGCTCATGGGAAGTATTTTGTTGTTCTCAAATCAGAAGATGAGGTTTCCGCTTTTTTTCAATCCGAAGCATATCGTGCATTACAATCGGCTCATAGTCCAACCCTTTTGTTGGGAGGGGGCAGTAACCTTCTTTTTACCAAAGACTTTGATGGATTGGTGGTTAAAAATGAAATAAAAGGTGTTCGTGTGTTGGAAGCGAAAGAGGATTCCG
>JBILBU010000073.1:0-4994 GCA_044353505.1 Chitinophagaceae bacterium
GTATAAACTCCTTAAAGAGTATTGGAGACAAAGAAAAATTAATTAAATAAAAACCAAACAAATATGATGCGTTTACTGAAATTGTGTGTTTTATTAATTATATCCTTACCCTCTTTTACACAAACGAATTTTTCATTAAGTATAGGGGTAAAAGATATACAAGGAAACTCAATTAAAGACTATCAGGCTAAAGTGCTAAATTCATCAGCAACCTCTTATAATAAAAACGGCACAAGAACAAGTTTTGTCTTTTTTTCTGAGGGAACTTATGAGATTGCTATTTCTGCTGAGGGATTTGCTGAAAAACTTTTATCTATTTATGTTGATGGCAACAAAGAATTAGAAGTTACATTAGATGCTATTTATTCAAAACTCAGTGACATCGTAGTTACTGCAGATAAGAATGAAACTTCTTTATATAAAACCGCATCATCTATTTCCTCGATAAATGCTAGTCAGGTTAGAGAGATGAGGTTATGGAAAGTATCCGATTTATCAGGATTATCACCCAATCTTTATTTATCAAATTCAGGAGATAATAGAAATATTACTGGGATAAGGGGTATTGTAACAACATCCTATGATCAGGCAGTATCAACTTATATAGATGGGGTTGCTCAATTTAGTCTAGATACCTATATTCCACAATTGTCAGATATTGAAAATATAGAAATTATACGTGGTGCACAAGGTACATTGTATGGTCGAAATGCCATGGGCGGAGTGATAAATATCACTACAAAAAAGCCTAGCAATCAAGTTTCAGCCAATGCTGATATTCAGATTGGAAGTCATGGCCAACAACGCTATACAGCAGGGATAAAGACACCAATCATCAAGAATAAACTGTTTGGCTCTCTATCGTTTATGCATGATAAGCGGAATGGCTTTTATACAAACGAATATAATTCAACTGATTATGATCAACAAAATCAAACTTTAATTGATGTTCAACTTCGTTATCTCATCAATAATCGATGGAGTGTAACAACTGATCATAAGCGATATATTGGAAACAACAATGGGGCTTTCCCACTGGTCAATGATCTTGATGAGATTTTCAACAACCCCTATCACCTATCTCAGAATAGTATAACTATGATGAAGGACAAGACTGAAAATTCTTCAATAGTCATTAAAAGGAACGGCAATAGGGTAAATCTTAGTTTACAAACTGCCTTACAAAAAAACTATCGATACTATCAAGGTCCATTAGATGGAGACTTCTCAAGTTTTGATATTGTAAGAGTTTATAACAACTATGGTAAGGATTTTAATAAAGTAAATGTGCTTACGAATGAACTTCGATTAAATTCAGTAAAGTCCAATGATTCAAAAGTTAATTGGATAGCTGGCATCTATCATTTTTCACAACAAAGCCCAACAAAATTGGCAACTGTCTTTGGTGATGATGCAGGTCTATATGGTCTGCCCGAGACCAACTTTGCACTCATTTCTACAAATATTGCATCCAACAACGGTATAGCCGCATACGGAAATGTAAAACATGATATTACAAATAAACTTTCTGTAATTGCAGGTGCTCGAATCGATAAAGAGTATAGAAAGCTATCCGTAAAAGGAGAATATGGTGAAACACCCGATCCTATGTTTGAGACTTTTCCTGATACAACTGGAAAAACAAATTTTAGTGCTTTTTCACCTAAAATTGGACTACAGTTTAATCCAGATGAAATTCATCTGATGTATGTTAACTTCAGCCGAGGGTTTAGAACAGGAGGACTTTCGTCCATTTCGTCTGATCCATCTCAACCCCCATTGATTGGGTATAAGCCAGAGTATAGTAATATGTTCGAAGTTGGAATGAAGGGCGAAAATGCACGAAAGACATTCAGATACGCTGCTGTTTTATTCTATAATAGTGTAACTGATATACAGGCGCCAGCATTGATATTGCCGGAAGCGAATACTATCATTCGAAATGCTGGTAAGATGAATTCTTACGGGGCTGAATTGGAATTAAGCTACAAGCCGGTGAAAGGAATAACAATACAATATGCAGGTGGCATGACCAATGCCAAATACAAAACCCTAAAGGGCGTTAGCAATGGGTCAGAGATAGATTTGAGCAATAAAAAACAAGTGTATACACCCAACACTACGCAGTACATTGCCATTCAATACCAAGTTAAAATTGGAAGTTCTGAACTTGTAATAAGATCTGAATATAATCATGTTGGAGATCAGTTTTTTGATTTGGCAAATCAGATTAAGCAGAAAGCATACGGCTTGTTTAATTTCAGAGCCAGTTATCGGGTATCAACAGTAGATTTATCAATATGGGGAAGAAATCTATCTGGTAAGCGTTATATAGATTATGCCTACGACTTTGGCGCTGCGCATTTAGGCGATCCTAGAATGATTGGTGCAGGATTAGGCTGGAGACTTTAATTGTCAATTCATTAATTAAAAATATCCTCATACACTTTAATTCCTAGTCCAGGTTCCTGACTAGGAATTAAAGTAAAATCTTTATAGCTAATCCCACTTGCCAAATCTTCAGAAAGTAAAATTGGTCCATCAGCATCAACATAATCAACCTCAGGTGAAAGGTGTGCAATAGCAGCTGTTCCAATTGTACTTTCATTCATGCAGCCCAACATGATGTTTAAATTTTCTTTACGCGCAATTTTAATCATCTCAAGTGCTGGCGTTATGCCACTAGCCTTCGTTAGCTTGATGTTAATCCCATCGAATCCGCCGGCACAACCTATAATATCTTTTTGATTTACACAAGATTCATCAGCAATTAAAGGAATGGTAGTTTTTTGCCTCAACAATAGATGTCCCTGAATATTTTCTTTATCTAATGGTTGTTCAATTAATTCAATATTCAACTTTTCTAAAGTAGGAATATAGGACAAAGCTTGGTCGTAAGTCCACCCACCATTTGCATCAATTCTAAGAATTGAATTCATGTGTTTGCGAATTGAGCACAAGATTTCTAGGTCATCATCGGATCCTACTTTAATCTTATAGATTGGTGCAGGGTGTTCATTTATTTTTAGGATCATCTTATCCAGTGAATCAATGCCAATTGTGTAATCAGTTTTTGGTGATCTAGAAAGGTCAAATCCCCAGAGTTGAAAAAGTGGCTTGTTTCTAATCTTGCCGTATAAGTCCCACCCAGCCATATCTAGTGCAGAGACTAAAAATGGATTGTTTGGAAACAGGTGATGAAGAAAGTGCCAGAATCTCTTGGGATCGGTAAAACTAAAATGTTCTACAAACTTCCTTTTCAATTCAAGATCTGTTACCATTTTATCAGCGGTAACACCATAGTAATCAATCAAGGGTGCTTCTCCATAGCCACATATTCCTCTCCATGATAATTCTACGATAAAGGTTGCCTGATGGGTTTTCGTTCCTTTAGAAATAGTAAAAGGGTATTGAAAGGCAAGTTCTTTTACACAATATTTAAACTCAAACATTAGTTATGCCCTCCCATTAGATTGTATATAGAAATTCAATTTATCATTGAATTTATCGTTTTTCATTAAATCTTCGATAGTAATATTCATCCTATATTTCCAATAGTGCTTTGGATTTTCAGGTATGTTAATTCGCTCTTCTTTTGGAGAGTCAGTTCTGAGTTCTTCATTCATTGCCAATAGATCTTGAAGCTGAAATATAGCCCACATAGCAGGAGAAGATAAATGTTGTAATATGATCGATTGAACAATATTGGGAGTAGCTGTAGGAGGAGCCTCTCCAAGTTGAGATAGTTCTTCATTATAAAAAATTTGTGAAGAGATTTTATTTTCCTCCCACCATTCGCGGATTGTACTCATATCATGTGTAGATGGAGTAACTACGGAGAGATAATTTGCAGTTGCGGGATTGAAAAAAGCTGTATTTGACTGTTTTGGCATCCGTTGAACATCCAAACTAAGGATACCTAAAGATGACATTACCTCAGGAACTGCACGAGGTATAAAACCGAGATCTTCGCCACAAACGAGCATTTCAGTTAAATTTTTCAGCATTGGCAGTTTTTCCAATGCTTCATTTTTCCAAATAAAATCCTGCCGATAGTAAAAATAATCATTGTACAAAAGAGATAGTTTTTGCTTGGTAGATTTATCAAGGTGCTCAAAAGAAGTGGTATTTGACATATTGATTCTGAAATGAAATTCATCCATTTTCTCATCATCCTGAAATAAAATTACATTTGAAATAAGGTTATACAATACCGACTTAATTCTTTTGTTTTTATCTGTATCATCTAAAGTATTAAAATACAATTCAATTTCTTTCTGAGTTCCAAATTCACTTTTAAGTGAATATGAACCATCCAGATCTTCATCTAAAAAAAAGGAAAGATCATTGAAATCTTCACCAAATAGTTCTAGTAATATAGTGTCTGTTATGAAGGGTCTGCAGTAACGAGCTGTTGTAAAATCGATATCAAGTTCATCGAATTCGCTTCGTAACAATGGTATAGCAGGAACAAATCTGCCCATTATTCCTTCTATTTGTTCAATTGGAATGGACCAAATTCTAAAAAAACCTAAAATATGGTCAATCCGAAAAGCATCAAAATAATTAACCATGTGGTTAAATCTATTTTTCCACCATCGATAACCGTCTACTTTCATTGTTTGCCAATTGTATGTTGGGAAACCCCAATTTTGTCCTTTTACTGCGAAGTCATCAGGCGGAGCACCTGCTTGCATATTCATATTAAACAGACTTGGTGCAGTCCATGTTTCAACACTACAACGATTCACTCCAATTGGAATATCTCCCTTAAGCACAATTCCTTTTTTAGTGGCATAAGTGTGAGCTTCACTTAATTGTTTGTGTGCGTGATATTGAATAAAAAAGAAAAAACTTAATTCCTTGTGATGAATTGAGTCGGGATTATACATTGTCTCTTTAATCCCATCTCCATATATTTTATATCCTTTCCATTGATTTGTATCTCTTGTTTTAAATTTATCCCTCAAATAAGAAAATGCTGCGTATGGAAA
>JBILBU010000074.1:0-4990 GCA_044353505.1 Chitinophagaceae bacterium
TGGCTATGAATGCCTGACCGCCTGGCGAATAGGTGACCCGATCACCAAGGTAACCTTGTGTCCAGTAATCTAGGTGCCGTTCTGCATCATTTCGATAATCCTGATCACTGGTAATCGTTGCCATTAAGACATAACAAGCAAAAGCTTTATTGTCCCAGTTATCTGCTCCTGCATAGGCTTTGACTGCTTTTCCAGCTTGATTGGGCAATTGTTGGTATGCGTTGATTGCCTTCTGCAAATACAGATTATCGCCAGTTGCTTTATACAACCAAATTGCGCCCCATACCAGTTCATCTTGATAACCACTGATTGATTCATAAAAGTTCTTGACATCGGGTATCGAAGCAGAGTACTTTGCATTATAGGTTTCGGCAAAGGCGTAAAGTGCAATTGCGTCATTTAAGAGTCTTGCACTATAGGTAGGATCAACATTTTTAAAGACAATACTTGCCGCAGATAAAGCGGCTGAAGTTTCTGCAGTTAAGTCGGAACCAGGATGCGCAGAATCAACAAAATAAGAAGGTCTTTTCATGGTCATTGATTCGGCGGGGCCCCACCACATATGATCAACTTTTCCTGAACCAACTTGTCCAAAAAACTTCGCAGTGCTGCCATCATTGTTTTTGATATGGCACTTCAAGAAGTAATCGTTAACCCATCTCAAATTTTCCAGTAGTATTTTCCATTGTCCGACTGATTTGTATTCCTTTTCACTTTCGATTGCAGACCATGCCAATTTTGTAGCGGTGTTTGCCATTGGAAATCCAAACTTAACATGATCACCTCCATCGTACCAGCCACCTGTTAAATCCACTCCATTATCCATGCCATCAGTAAGCCCAGAGTTGCCCCTCCATACTACCCGGTTATTATTGGGAAGAAGTCCTGATCGCTGGCATTCATAGAAATAAAGCGATTTCTGCAACACTTCACCATAATTAAACGACTGGGCATGTGTTGCCGAAAAATGAAATATCATTGGTAAGCTGATTGAGAGGAAATACTTTAATAAAGTGTTCATTGCTGTGATATTAAGGAATTTATTATCAATCCAGATGATATGCCATGTTAATTAATTGCAGAGGTAACATGTGAAGGTGAGATTAATGATTTATGCCAAAGCGGTAAAGCTTGGACAAAGACAATACATTGTAGATCGGATTGTACGGCCTTGGAAGCTTACCTAACATATACAAGAAAGAGTTTAATACTATTCACCATCAAACTCAATCAACCGCTTGTTTGTTTGAGCTTGATCCAAACCGTTATAGAGGGCGTATCGATGAAGCTGAGCTAGGATTTTCAAGGGTGTATCGAAAAATAAAGACCAACCGAAAAAATGAAAATCAGCAAAACTTATTACTGACTTTAAGGAGTAATTTGGGAAGTTGGATAGCGGTTCTGTATTTTACTGATCGCCTTTGAAATTCTTCAAAGCCATAACAAAGCCGATGGCGAATAACAAAGTGATGAAAGCGGCAAAATAAGGTATGATTTCAATCATTTATGATTTTTTATTAATTTCAAGAGTATTGCGAAACCAAGGATGGAAGGAACCCATAGTCCAATAAAAATACCAGCTTCTTTTTCCCCTTTAAACCACAAAATTTCTGAAAAGATCAACGATAAAAACGCAGCCGTAAGCATAATCAAATCAGTCGGTGTGAATTTTTTAAGCATTGTATGAATTTTCGTTTAATTACATAAATGTACGTCAAATAATACAAAAATCGTACTCCCCGTAACTGGTGAAAAGTTCCCTAAATTTAATGCTCTGAATTGTAAAAACAGTCCAATTGTTTAGCGGGCTGAGAGACACCTGCTATTGGGCTTTTTGGACCATGTTAAGTAAGCTATTTTATTATTGAGTTTGCAATAAAAATCGAGTCTAATGACTATAACTTAAATTGTATCCTACTAAAAAATCTCATCCCATTATATCCCATCTGAACCCCGTCCCACGGTCCACCTGTTTCGTTATTACCAGCCTGATATTTTGCTTGGGGGTTCACCGCTAAATCAGGATGAACATTAAACAGATTGTCAACTCCTGCTATAAAATGTAAACTTTTGAAAATACGCCAGTTAAAATAAATATCAGTCGTGAATTTTCCAGTAGAAGTAAAAATTTCAGGTACATATTTGCCATTGTTGAAATCAATTGCATTGGGAGAAGCAGCAAGATCATCAACAGGTACCATTGGATAAATTCCATCATAATCGGGGCTGCCAAAGCCTGTAAGCTCCAGTCTACCAAAATAAGTTATTCGCGCACCAAACAGTATTTTCCTCCAGTTATAATCAGCACTGATTGCATACTTACTGCGTGGAGCTGAAGCCTTCATGAAATAAATTTCTCGGGTATTAAAAAAGGTGCTTGGTATTTCTCCTGAAAAATATTTTGCCCTTGAGGTATAATATGGATCTGTAGCAAATTTATTATTCTGTAACTCTATCGGCACATTGATTTTGTCGATTGAAATTGTTTGAAAATTTCCTATGAATAAGAAATTTAGGGACTGATCTTTTTTAAACGACTTTTTATAGGATATCACTGCATCTAATCCAGTATTTGTTGTATTCACAGCATTGGCAAAAAACTGAGATGAAAAAACATCCAGCGCAAGCATTTTATCTCGGAAAGCATTTGTTATGGCAGGATCATTCACTGTAAATTGTCCGGATAATACTATCCTATCCTTCATCTTAATATTGTATCCATCAACAGAAACCGACCAAGCTGGTGCAGGCTTCCAAGTAAAACCAAAGCTTCCGTTCATTGATATCTCCTGCTTTAAGGTGGGTATACCAGCAAGTCTGGTAAGTTCATCGTTATTACTGGCAATTCTAGTTTGAATCAGGCCATCAATAGAAAGAGAGGTAATTGTATTGTTGAAATATTTTTGTTGCAGCGATGGTGCACGGTATCCAGTGCTTATTGAACCCCTGAAGTTAAAATTACTTGTTACTTTATAACGTGCAGACGTTTTATAGGTAGCCAATGCTCCAAAATCTGAATAGTTTTCAAAACGAACAGCACCTGTTAGGAGTAGCTTTGCAGTTGGTGTGTAGCTAATATCCCCATACAAACCACTGACAAAACGATGTTTGTTGGTTACGTCAGCAGGACTAAACCCTGGAAAACCTTGTGCTCCGCTAACTTGAGGTGCTAATCCAAGTATTCCTGGATACCCTTTATAGGAAGCTTCTTCTCCAGCTCGAATACTATATTGCTCATACCTTAGTTCTGCACCATAAGACAATGCGAAGCCCCCCGAATTTTCTTTTCCAAATTGTTTTGATGCATCAATGTTCAACGTATTTTGTAAAAACCTGAAACCACCATCATCAAATGAGGTTTTTGATGCATCCCCTATCACAGAGGCATTGAATGTTTTGTATCCATGATAATCAAAGCTATTGTGTCCGATTGCATTACTGATATCCCAATTCCAACCATTTTTTGAAACAGTACTGTAGCCAGTGACAAGAGAAAGATCGATAATTTCAGTTTGAATACGCGGATTATAACTGGTATCTCCAGCACCCGTTCTGAACATGATATCTGGAACAAAAATAATGGAGCCATCTATATTGCGTGGAAAGCGATTGGGACTACTTTTCCAGTTTCGCGTAAAAGCATATGCATCTGATTTTTTTCTATTGATGCCACCAAAAGCATAGAATTTCCCTTTATTTGTTGAAGGTAACTCAAGATTAAAAAATGCTCCAGTTGAAAGGGCAGAGGCATCACCAAACCCCTGACGAATAGTATTTTTTAATGGTAGTCCATATGTATCATTGATATCATGTGAAGCTGCTTGTCGGAATGTTTTTTCCTGGTTAACCACTTCTAACGATAGATTAAAAAAACCACCACGTTTGCCTAATGAAAATCCTTTATTAGCGGTGAATGTACTTGCAACACCATCGATTGGTCCTTTGTACAAGTAATCATTGTTGTTACGGAACTGATAGGTATTAAACTTCTTATCGTAATGCCCACTGATGCCCGTCATGATCGTCCAGTCGCTGATCCCTTTTTTTAATTGAAGGTTAATTACCCCAGCAATGGCATCAGAACCATATTGAGCGGAAGCGCCGTCGCGCAGAATCTCAATACGTTCGACAGCTATTTGAGGGAAACTGCTAAGGTCTACACCAGAATTAGCACGACCACGTGTGCCAAACAAGGCCACCAACCCAGTACTGTGTCTGCGCTTCCCATTGATCAGTACCAAGGTCTGATCAGGCCCCAATCCTCTTAATGTACCAATGTTCACATGATCAGCTCCATCAGTTCCCGATTGTTTATTGAAGTTAAAAGAAGGAGCAGCAAAATTAAGGTTAGCCGTCAGGTCCATTCGTCCGGAATTAATAGCCAGCTCACCAACGCGAATCACATCGACAGGCACAGGAGATTCTGTCCTGATTCTGGCCCCACCACGGGAACCTATAACCACTACTTCTTCGATGGTTGATTTAAAAATAGCAGTATCTGCTTTATTGTCTTGGCCAAATCCTGCAGTACTGAATAAAAATAGTCCTAGGATAAGAAAACAGCGTGAATATTTCATAAACTCAATTATCAGCTCAAATCTAGTTTTTATTTACTCATAAGCCCACAGATTAAGATTGAAATTATTTGCCTCAAACTATAGTCCTCAGCACATTAACTTGT
Source organism: Chitinophagaceae bacterium (assembly GCA_044353505.1). GTDB lineage: Bacteria > Bacteroidota > Bacteroidia > Chitinophagales > Chitinophagaceae > Pollutibacter. The sequence goes on from JBILBU010000074.1 coordinate 4,682, forward strand.
ATTGACCTGTAAGTGTGTAAGTAAACCATCAAATTGATGGCGAATACAGTTTTTATTTCAAGTACTTTTTAATATGACCAAAATCTATAAAAAGAATATCTTTAGATCGTTTATTGTTAGATCCTGGTAATCGTGACATTGATCTAAATCAAGCATTTATATTCTTAAATATTTTTATGAATTCAACTCCTCCAGATTATTTAAACCCTGATTTACCTGCTGGACTAAAGCATGTACAAATTCCAATTATACAAGCCACCCCAGAAACTGTAAAAGGTTATGGATGGTTGGTTGATGATCCTGCAGCTT
>JBILBU010000015.1:0-49924 GCA_044353505.1 Chitinophagaceae bacterium
TCGTTTGTGTAAAAGAGGGTAAGGATATAATTAATAAAACACACAATTTCAGTAAACGCATCATATTTGTTTGGTTTTTATTTAATTAATTTTTCTTTGTCTCCAATACTCTTTAAGGAGTTTATACTCACATTCAACTCAAAGCCAATTAACAAGACCAATGAATTTACAAATACGAGAAACATCAGTATTAAAATACTACCCAAAGAGCCATATATCTTATTATAAGAAGCAATATTATTAACCCAATATGAGAATAGGTAGGTAAAAGCAATGATTAAAAAGGTTGCTAGAATTGCTCCAGGAGATCGTATTTTCCATTTTTTTTGTACATGTGGAGCGTATCGGTAAGTTAGTCCTATTGCAAAAAATACCAGGCAAAAAACAATCAGTAGTTGACCAATTTTAAATAGCCCATCTACAAATCTGTCTTTAATATTTAGTTGATCAATTACCCATGTTAGTACGATGGTTTGAGTAAGCATGATCATAATGGTGGCAATGATTAACAATACCAATATAGCTGTTAATCTGATTGCGCTCCACCGTATTTGGAGAAAATTTCTGTCCTCAATATCTATGTGTAACATTGATTTTCTAAACGTTCGCATGATTGTAAGTGTTGCATTTGATGAAAAATAAATTGCCAACAGCAATCCAAAGGAAAGTGTTCCAGTTCCTGTTGCAAAAAAATCGTCCATAATGCCACTGATCATTAAGTAAGTTTGTTGATCAGGTATGATTGTTTTAAGTAAAATCAATATTTCAGTATACAGAATTTTAGAGTCTGGGATATAGGAGAGGAGGGTGAATATAAAAATGAAGAGAGGTGGAACAGCCATTAAAAAATTGAATGCAACAGAAGCAGCTCTTTCATTAAGTCCAATTTTCTGTGTTTGCTTAAAAAAAAATACCACTACATCATATAAGGGTATTCCCTCAAACCCTGGAAGTACAACTTGTTTTGACCAGTCAATAATTGCCTTTATGGGCTTTGTTTCTAGGAGTATTCGTTGAATTTTGATCATGATGGTTAATTAACGAATTCTTAGGCTATCCAACGCTTTTCTATATTTTCTAGCGTTAACGAAGTGCTCCTCTGCAGTTTCTGCAAAATTATGTGAACCTGAAAAATCTTCCTTTGCGCAAAAGTACAAATAGTCTGTCTTTTTATAATTTAAAACTGCATCTATTGAGGCTATTGAGGGGGTGCAGATTGGACCGGGGGGAAGTCCAATTTTTCTGTATGTATTATAGGGTGACGAAGCACTTTTTTTAATATGAGTTATGGTTATTCTCTTGATTGAAAAGTCACCTAAGGCGAACTTTATAGTTGGGTCTGCACCCAAAGTCATTCCCTTTCTTAGCCGATTTATATAAACACTGGCCATTAACGGTTTTTCTTTGTTGTTATTGGTTTCCTCTTCTATAATTGATGCCAATGTGTATACTTCTTCTTTTGATAGATCAGCTTCTTTTGCTTGTGATTTACGATGTTTACTCCAAAAATTGTTCGATTCACGATACATTCGATTTACAAACTCCTTAGGGGTTACGTCCCAATATATATCATATGAATTTGGGATAATTATAGTCATGAACGTTGCTTGATCTAACCCATATTCCTTAATTGAGTCATTGTCATAGATGAATGCGGCCATTTCGGCCTCTTTAAATTCGAATTTATTTGATACAAATTTCACCAAGTCCTTCTTAGTTCTAAACTTGTTGATCGTTAGGGTAACAGGGGTTTGCAGTCCGCCATTAAGCATACGGAATATTGTAAATATGCTAGCATTTTTTTTGATTAGATATCTTCCTGATCTTATTTCATTCCAGTACCCTGTCCATTCTGCTAGTGCAAGAAATGTTGTGTACTGAACCCTTTTAACCTGACTTTTTACTTTTTCTTTTACAAACGATTTTTCCGCATTTCTTTTTGGAATATAGATGGTGTGTTCTTCTTGCGTGAAGGTGGTTGCGGGTCTTAAAAATATACTATAAAAGAATGATGAGGAAATCAAGGCTAATAAAATGATCAATGTGACTCCAAATCGAATGCCTTTGACTTTCTTTTTCTTTGTATTTCTTTTTGTTGCCATGCACTAAAATAAAAAAAACCCTGCTTGTTACAAGGAGGGTTTTCGGTGAATGATTTAGCAAATTTTATTTTCCGGTTCCCTCTGATGGTGCTGCAGGTAAAACTGGTGGTGTAGTCTGTTGTTGTGGGAGTGAACTTGGACTTGTTGTAGTTGGAATGTTTTTTATTGCATCTGTTCCACTATCCTTAGTTGAATTGATCACCAAAGAAGAAACAAGACAAAGAACAACCAGCACGCCAGAAAGAACCCATGTTCCTTTCTCAAGAACATCAGTAGTTTGTTTAACGCCCATGAATTGGTTGCTGAAGCCAGCGATAGTGCCAGAAAGGCCACCACCCTTTGGATTTTGTATCAAGACAATAATACCAAGTAAAGCAGTGGTAAGTATGATTAAAATAATAAATAATGTTGTCATAGCTTGTTTTCTTTAATGGCAGAAATTTTGTCAGCAAAAATATGGCTATTGTCAGGATTTTGCAAACTTAATTTCTGGTAGATTTCGATGGCTTTTGAAGACAGACCCTGCTTTAGATAAACCTCCGCCATTGCTTCAGTCAAAATGGTTTCTTCCCCTGAGGCATCGGAAACAGGTAAATCAGCTTGAAACTGATGATGATTGGTTACCTGTGTGTCTGCTTCAGGCTGCATACGTTTCATTGTTTTTAACCAAGCAGTGAAGCTTTTGACTTTTTTCCCTAGTTCGTCTTTGTCATCACCCTGACCGATTTTAATTCCTTGAGAAGCAAAATAGTCGATAGTATGATAGGGTTCTACAGCGATATTGAGATCATTGGACTGCATATCGGCAGATTGATCAACTTTTAGATGTATCCGGGATTGCTGCTTTGATGATGATAAGTCCACTAGAGACGTTTTTTTATCTAAAATAAACTCATACCATGGTGAATTTGTAAAGAAAATACCTGTTTTTGTAGCTATATCTTTAAAATCAGGATTGTTCTTTGCTTTAAGCCTTGACGTAAACAAGAATTGTATAAAGGAAGAATAAGGATATTGAATCGATAAACTTGATAGGTCTTCAATAGCATTATCCTCTAAATTGGTCAAATTTAAAGTTGAAGAAACACTATTTCCCGTATTATTGGTCATATTGCTAATATAGCCCCCTTTACCAATTTGAAAAAATCCTATTAAAAATTTCGTCCGTTAATCCGGTTACCATCAAATCATTGAGCTCAGATTCTGCCTGAGTAAGACTCTTTGTTGCAGAAAAAGGGAAGTTTCGGGTTATATCAGCTTCAAAATTCTTCTTTTCATCCAACTTATTCTTAAAACTAATATGTACTGATACATTTAGGTTGTTGCTGGCCACTTGTTGGCGAGAAATTCCTGATGTACTGACCGAATAATCAGATATATAGCCACTGATTTCATAATCAGCATCTCCATTGATTTGAGATAACCTCGTTTGATTAATGATCTTTTGACGCAACTTATCCGTGAGCTTTGGGCTCAATTGAGGATTTATGTACCTGGCTTTATTTTCGATATATAAAACCCGTACAGTCTTCACTTCTGGTGGAATAGATACATCCTTAAGAGAGAATCTGCATGTTCCCTGCAACCCAGCCAAAGCAGAAAAAAACAAGACCAAGCGATAAATGTATCGTTTTAGCAAACTAATCTTCAATATCATATTCTTTAAGTTTTCTGTAAAGTGTACGTTCGCTAATACCTAAATCTGATGCAGCATCTTTTCTTTTTCCTTTATGTTTTTTAAGTGCTTTTTCAATTAATTCTTTTTCTTTATCCATTATGTTCAGAGATTCATCAACTACAATTGGATCTTGTATATCTCTGGCCTCAGATAGGATTACATGCTGATTGCCCATTGGTATCATTGCGCCATGTTGAAATGATTCATGATGCGATCTTGTTGTAGGCAAATCCTGCATATAAGATGATTCCATAGCATTTGAGACTGTGGTAATATTTGATGGATTTTGAATAATTTCCAAAAACATTTTTTTCATTTCGGTAACATCTTTCTTAAGGTCAAAGAATAATTTATACAGAATATCACGTTCATTCATGAATTCAGAATTACCCGATTGAGATGATCCAGCTCCCATAACCATTGGAAGATTAGATCCTGAATGTTTTGGCAGAAAACGTTCCAGTTCTTTGGCGGTAATCTGTTTATCTTCTGCCAACACGGAAATCTGCTCTGCAATATTTTTTAGTTCTCTAACATTTCCTGGCCATGGGTAGTTTAACAACAGGTTTTTACTATCCTCGTTAAGTTGAATAGGTGAGGTTCTATAACGTTCGGCAAAATCAACAGCAAACTTTCTGAATAATAAAATGATATCCTCTTTACGTTCTCTTAAAGAGGGAACCCTTATAGGGACAGTATTGAGACGATAATAAAGATCTTCACGAAATTTATTGTTTTGTGTAGCTATCAATAGATCTTTATTGGATGCAGCAATAACACGAACATCTGTCTTTTGCACTTTAGAAGATCCTACTCTAATAAATTCTGAATTTTCAAGCACGCGCAGAAGTCTTGCTTGTGTTCCCAAGGGCATCTCGCCAATCTCATCCATGAATAAAGTGCCCCCACTTACAGTTTCAAAATATCCCTTTCGAGAATCTACTGCTCCAGTAAACGAACCTTTCTCGTGACCAAAAAGCTCAGAGTCAATTGTTCCCTCTGGAATTGCTCCACAGTTAACTGCAATGAAAGGATTGTGCTTTCTAGGCGATAGGGCATGGATAATTTGGGAAAATATCTCCTTACCTACACCACTTTCACCAACAATCAATACGGTCAGGTCTGTATTGGCTACCTGGGCAGCAACTTGTAAAGCGTAGTTTAGTGACGGGGAATTTCCAATTATTCCAAATCTGTTCTTTAAACTTTGTATGTCCATTATTATTTTTTAGTAAGCGGTAAATCAATGATAGACCCCAACAATGTTCCCTGTGTGCAACTTTTTACCAATACATGTACATAGGAGCCAATGCCAATACTTTCATCTTCCAACTTATCGAAAACAGTTACTTTATTTTGACTATTTCGCCCCATCCACTGTTGGTTGCTTCTTTTTGAATCCCCTTCAATAATAACTTCTACAATTTTTCCAATATCTTTTTTATTGGATTCGAGAGACAGATTATTTTGAATTGATACAATTTCAGCTAATCTTTTTTTCTTTACCTCATCTGGCACATCGTCGGTATATCTCTTTGCTGCAAGGGTACCTGGTCTTTCAGAATAAATAAACATATAGCTAAATTCATATTCAGATCGTTGCATTACATCAATTGTATCTCTGTGGTCTTGATCGGTTTCAGTACAGAAACCAGCAATGATATCTGCGCTGATAGCACAATCAGGCATTATCTCTTTGATGCGCTTGACCTTGGCCAAGTACCACTCACGTGTATACGTCCTATTCATTAATTGTAAGACGCGCGATGATCCACTTTGAAGAGGGAGATGAATATATTTACAGATATTATCAAACGAATTCATTGTGTGCAATACCTTATCGGTAATATCTTTTGGATGTGAAGTGCTGAATCTTACGCGCAAGAAAGGATCAATGCTCGCTACACGCTCCAGCAGCATGGCAAAATCAACTGGGTGATTGGTTGTAGGGTCTACCCAATAATAGCTGTCAACATTTTGTCCAAGTAGGGTAACCTCCTTAAACCCCTGTTGGAAAAGATCCTGGCACTCTGCTAAAATCGATGAAACATCCCGGCTCCTTTCTCTGCCTCTAGTAAAGGGTACAACACAGAATGCGCACATGTTGTTACAGCCCCGCATAATGCTAACAAAAGCACTGATGCCATTTGAATTTAAACGAACAGGGGAGATGTCAGCGTAGGTTTCCTCCCTGCTCAATAAAACATTTACAGCCTTAGTTCCACTTTCTGCCTCACCAATTAAAGTGGGTAGACTCCTATAGGCATCAGGGCCCACTACGATATCGACTAACTTCTCTTCTTCAAGTAACTTACTTTTAAGACGCTCTGCCATACACCCCAAAACACCAATTAGCATAGAAGGCCGGCTTCTTTTGAGTTTTCTAAATTCAGTTAGCCGCTTTCTAACGGTTAGCTCTGCTTTTTCACGGATTGAGCAGGTATTCAGAAAAATTAGGTCGGCTTCCTCTTCATGAGGAGTAGGGGCATAACCCTCTCCTTGGAGGATTGAAGCGATAATTTCACTATCGCTGAAGTTCATAGCACATCCATAGCTTTCGATAAAAAACCTTTTGGTATGGTCTGAATAGACTTCAGCATTGGCCAAATAAGCCTCTCCTTGACGGGATTCATCTACCGCAGTATTCACAAGTTTCAGCATTGCGCAAAGTTATGGTAAAAGAGGAAAAGTGACAAATTGTCACCCAATAAATTCACTAGAAAAACGATCACCAATCCATGATTGATGAACAGGAGTAATCCATTTAGACAAAAGGTCTGCTTTTGAAAGAACCGTATTATCAAAAAACAGCGTTTCTTTTGATATAAAAGATTGTTCAATGGAATACTGAATTTGTGATAAAGGCAATAACTGGACAGTTTCGTTAATATAAAAGGCAAGTGTGGTTCTATCAAAAAGGGATACGTTGAATTCCTCTTCTATTGATTTCATGAGCCTAACAGAACTATCTGTACTACAGCCACTCACTCCAGCTACTTCTTCATCCGCCATAAGAACGATGAATTGTCCAAAAAATAATGAACCAAAACCTTTGACAGGATTGCCATGAGATTTCCATGATGAAGTAAACTCAATTAGCTTTTCCTCTAATGCCAATGCCTCATTAAGCGTAAACAGACGATTGCTTTGGTAAATCCAAACTCTCGAAGATGAACTAAAATCACTAGGGATAAGATGGCTGAAGTCTAGGTTCATGTTAAATTGATTGGGCGATTAATTCTGCGATATCCAATACTTTGATATCGTTCTCTTTTTCTTTAACCTTGATGCCGTCAGTCAACATGGTATTACAAAAGGGGCAAGCTGCAGCAATCACTTCTGCACTAGATTGAACAGCCTCTTCGGTTCTTTCCCAATTGATGCGGGTATTTCCAGCTTCTTCCTCTTTAAACATCTGTGAACCACCAGCCCCACAGCACAGTCCGTTGCTTTTACATCTTTTCATCTCAACCATTTCGGCATCTAAAGCTTCAATAACTTTTCTAGGGGCTTCGTAAATCCCATTGCTTCTGCCCAAATAACAAGAATCATGATAAGTGATCTTCTTGCCTTTAAAAGCTCCACCTTCCTTGATGATGATTTTACCTTGATCAAGTAAATCCTGAAGAAAGGAGGAATGATGAACAACATCATAACTGCCCCCTAGATCAGGATACTCGTTTTTTAAGGTATTAAAACAATGTGGACAAGCGGTAATTATTTTTTTGACATTGTACTGATTGAGTAAATTGATGTTTTGGTATGCCATCATCTGAAACATAAACTCATTACCTGCACGTCGCGCAGGATCTCCAGTACACATTTCTTCAGAACCGAGAATTGCATAATTGATACCAACCTTGTTTAATATTGATACAAAAGCTTTGGTAATGGATTGCGCCCGTTGATCAAAACTACCTGCACAGCCTACCCAGAATAAAACATCCGGACTATTCCCTTTAGCGATTTCATCTGAAAGTATTGGCACATTCATATCTAGATTATTATTGTGTGTGGACTAGTTCAACATGAAACATCTAGTCATTTATCCATTTTGTTCTAAGCTCAGGTGAAAATTTCCAGGGAGCAAAATTATTCTCTACATTTCCAAACATCATTGTCCATTCAGTAGGCGCACTGCTTTGCTCCATAATCAAATACCTTCTCAATTGGACAATGATATCAACCGGACTTATACTAACCGGACATTCCTCAACACAAGCGTTACAAGTTGTACATGCCCTTAATTCTTCTTCGCTTATATGATCGAAAAGCAATGTTTTTCCGTCATTATCAAATTTGCCAGTCTTGTCAATTACCCTGCCAATTTCTTCTGCCCTGTCCCGCGTGCTCATCATAATTTTTCTCGGAGAAAGCAATTTTCCAGTTTGGCTTGCAGGGCAGGCAGCAGTACATCTGCCGCACTCGGTACAGCTGTATGCATCTAAAATATTTTTCCAACTCAGGTCGTGAACATCTTTCGCACCAAATGTTGAGGGGTTGGAAATAGCAGCTTCCTGATTCGCTAGCTCTGGCTGAAATACATATAGCACTTCTTGTTGAACACTTGGCATGTTAGAAAACTTTCCAATTGGTGATAGCCTTTTATAATAAGCATTCGGAAAAGCTAAAATAATATGAAGATGTTTTGACCAGGGGAGATAGTTTAAAAATGCAAATACCCCGATGATATGAGCCCACCAACTCCCGCGCTCAATAAGAATAAGGGTTGCGTCATTATAACCACTCAGTATTGGATGAAGGAAAGAAGAAAAAATAAAATTACCTGTGGGTGTTGATGAATAATGATCAACTGCCCTGGATTGAAGAAGACTATCTGCAGCATTCATATTCAAGAACAGCGTCATCAATATAATTTCTGCAACCAAAATAAAATTCGCGTCATTTTTTGGCCAACCAGTTAAATCACCTGACCTAAATCGAGCAATGTGAATTACATTTCGTCTAACCAAGAAAATAACACAAACTACAATCACTGAAAATGCGAGAAATTCAAATACATTAATCAAAAAGGTATAAATGCCAGGAATCATTGAAAAAAATACTCGATGAGTTCCAATGAGACCATCAATCATGATCTCCAGCATCTCGATATTAATAATCACAAACCCGAGATATATAAAAAGGTGGAGGATTGCAACTATTGGATTTTTAAACATTTTTTTTTGTCCCAATGCAAGCAAAAAAAGATTCTTCCAACGTTCTATGGGTTGACCAGTCAATGGCTCTAATTTCCCCCTTAAAATATTTCTCCGAATGGCAAGTAATCTTGTTGAAAAGAAATATGTACCTGCACAAAGGAGTAAAAAAAATAAAATCTGGGGTGCGATTGACATAGTAAAAAATTGCAACACTAAATTACATAATGTTCAGCACTTATTAGTAATCGTATTACTCACAATGGCTTAAAACAATAACGATTTTTGTTTCTAAAAATAGATTGGATGCATTCTTGCCTTACCCATTGTATTGAATTCAATTGACGGAGCAGGGAACTTCAACACATTCAAAATAGAGAACACTGTTTTCAACCCTTTTTTCTCAGTTTTAATTTTTGTTAGATCAAGATCAAGTGATAAATAGATTCTTCTGTAACGCTTGATATCATTACGATTAACGACTTGGCCATTGGCATCCATCCAGCTATTCTCATACCCCCCGAGCAAGGTTCTGGAACCATAGCCAACCGCAAGGTTAAGCCAAGCAGGAAATGATGAATTGGGGAAAAAGGAACGAACATTGATACTTGACCAATAGGTTTGCCCATTGTAGTCTTTTAATAGTTTTTCTACATCACTTTTACCAAACAATTGGTCAGCTCTTGTCTTCAAACTACCATAATGGTAGGGTGAATAAGACATCTTAAAACGAATGCGTTGATCCTTCCATAAAAGCGCCTGGCCTAGATAAAAAAATGAACCTGCAGAATTTGCCATTAAATCGGGTATACTGAAGCCCCATTTGTCAGAGTACCCATCTAAAACCTCAATAATGCTCAAATAAGCCATACTGCTTAAGCTGCCTATCAAAAGTGCTTTTTTGGGCTTTAGTCCAGCCCACTGCCATATCTTGGTGCTATGTTCGGTTATTTGATAACTTGACCAAGCATGGCCAAATTTGTCCATCTGATTCCATTCTCCCCAATCATTGTATAAATGAAAGGTGGATTGTTGATGAGTTGAATACCAAGCTTTGTTCAATGCATAAAAAGAACCGCCCCACAAACCTGCATTAACCGCACTTACAACCCAGATTCGTTTGTTTAGATGGACATTCACTGCTGTGTCCTGCGCATTGCTTTGCAAAGCAAAAAGAAGCATTAAGAGGGGTAGATAAGTCTTGTTTGACAAAAATGGTCGAATTAAAAATTGAAGTTAATGGCAATTCACAGTTCCTTTGTTAAGTTTGTATAAATATTTGTTAGATGGAACAAGTTATTCAAGACAAAGTAAACCAGTGGCTAAATGGCAATTATGACGAGCCTACAAAAGCTTCCATTCGCTCTATGTTAAATAACGAGCAAGAGCTTGCTGATGCATTTTATAAAAACCTTGAGTTTGGAACTGGTGGGTTAAGAGGACTTATGGGCCCAGGAACAAATCGGATCAATCAATATACAATTGGAATGGCAACACAAGGTTTTGCCAATTACCTTACCCAATGCTTTCCCGGGAAACAAATCAGAGTGGCTATCGCTCACGATAGCCGAAACAACAGCAGGTTTTATGCTGAAATAACCGCTAATGTAATGGGAGCAAACGGAATTCAGGTGTTTTTATTTGAATCACTGAGACCCACTCCAGAGCTTTCCTTTGCAATTCGTCAGCTTCAATGTCAGGGTGGCGTTGTCTGCACTGCTTCGCACAATCCAAAAGAATACAATGGATACAAAGCATATTTTAATGATGGGGGTCAACTGGTTCCCCCTCATGATGAAAATGTAATCAAAGAAGTCAATAAAATTTCCTCAATTGATGAAGTAAAATGGAAAGGCGGGGAGATGAATATACATTCCATCGGTGAGGAGATGGACAAAGCCTACATTAATATGGTAAGAAGTCTGAGTGTTTACCCAGATGTCATTGACCGTCAGAGAGATCTTAAAATCGTTTTTACACCCATCCACGGAACAGGAATCACATTAGTGCCTCAAGTACTTAAAGAATTTGGTTTCACCAACCTCAACTTGGTTGAAGAACAAATTGTTCCTGATGGAAATTTTCCAACCGTCGTTTATCCCAATCCAGAGGAGAGTGAAGCAATGAGTCTGGGATTAAAAAAGGCAGCAATGATAGACGCGGATATCCTGCTCGGAACTGATCCGGATGCCGATAGGGTTGGGGTTGGCGTGAAAGATAACCATGGCAATTGGGTGCTGCTAAATGGCAATCAAACAGCAGTGCTTGCTTTTAATTACCTTATAGAGGCTAGAAAAAAGAAAGGTTTGGCCATGCCTAATGATATGGTTGCAAAAACTATCGTAACCACCGACTTAATTGATATCATTGCAGCAAGTAATGATATCAAATGTTATAATGTACTTACTGGATTTAAATGGATTGCAGAGCTTGTTAAGGAAAAAGAGTCTACAGAAAATTACATCATTGGTGGAGAGGAATCGTATGGACTAATGATTGGGGATCAGCTTAGGGATAAGGATGCCATCAGTGCCGTGGCCATTATTTGTGAAATGGCAGCTTATGAAAAAGATGCTGGGAAGAATCTCTTTGCAAAATTGATTGATCTATATATTCAATACGGGTTGTTCAGAGAACATCTAATTTCCATCACAAAGAAGGGGAGAGATGGTCAAGAACAGATTGCGGCTATGATGGATAAGTTTAGAAATAATCCCCCTACAACCTTGGCTGGTGTTGCTGTTGCGAGACTATACGACTATGAAAAACAAGAGGCGAAAAATTTACTGGATGGACAAATTACCATCATTGATTTGCCCAAAAGTAACGTCCTCCAATTTATACTTGAAGATGGCAGCAAAATCAGTGCAAGACCATCGGGAACAGAGCCAAAAATAAAATTCTACTTTAGTGTTCAAGGGAAATTAGATAGTGCTTCATCATTTGATCACAACTATGCTGAACTTGGTGAAAAAATTGAAATAATCATTAAAGAACTTGGCCTAAAATAAAAGTAGATTTTACCATTAAAGAATTTGTATCATTGCCTATACATGCGAACAACAGAAGACAGCTACCTGCACAAGGGGATGAGGAAAAAACTGGTTGATTCAATCAGAGAGAAAGGGATTACTGATGAGCAGGTATTGTCTGCCATGATGAATATCCCAAGACATTTTTTTCTTGATTCCGCTTTTGAAAAACAAGCCTATGAAGACAGGGCGTTTCCCATAGGAGAAGAACAAACAATTTCACAGCCATATACGGTCGCCTATCAAACTCAATTGCTCAACATCAAGGCTTTCGACAAAGTTTTGGAAGTAGGAACAGGCAGTGCCTATCAGGCCAGTGTCCTTGGCGAACTCAAAGCAAAAGTTTTTACTATTGAGCGGCAAAAGAAACTGTTTGACCTGAATAAAAAATTTAAGTACTTAGAAAAATATCCAAGTATCAGATTGTTTTTTGGTGATGGTTTTGATGGACTCCCAACGTTCGGGCCTTTTGATAAAATTATTATTACAGCGGCAGCTCCATGTATTCCAGAAAAACTGATTGCACAGCTTAAGCCAGGGGGTTGTATGGTGCTTCCCTTAAATGAAGGGGAAATTCAACGGATGGTGAGAATTAGAAAGGGATTGGATGATGGTCTTGTAGAAGAACGGTTCGATGAATTTTCCTTTGTACCTATGCTTGAAGGAAAAAAAGGATAGACTGATTTCTCTCTGCTCACTTCATTATTATTGCATCTGCATTCCCTCTTGCATTCCGTCTGCACCACTTTTTGTGTTCTTTCGCTTAAAGAGTGTAGCATCTATTTTACCGAATCGATAATTAAAATTAAGTCTAAGTACCTGCCAGTCGCGACGTCTTGAGTTTATCTGGTTAAAGTAAATTGATTCTGAATAAGAGCCATTAACTTTTGTTTTTAAAATATCACTCATGCTCAAGGTCAGAGAACCTCGCTTTTCTTTCAAAAAGTCTTTTTTTAATGCAAACTCAAAGCCATAATTTGGCTCAACATACCCTTGGGCAGTAGTCTGGACAAATCCACCCCAGCCACCACCTCCGCCACCCGAGCCGCCGCCTCTTCCGCCACCACTATTTTGAGGGAGTATCGATTTTCCCCGATAGTCTGCAGTCAATTGAAGTGTAAAGTTTGCAGGGAGTTTGACATTGGCATTAAACTTTCCAAAAAAGCTCAATAATGAGTTGTTAAGATTTTGTTGCAGATTGCTGCTATTGATACTTGAATTAAAAAAATTCAGATTTGTATTCAACTCAAGCCATTTATAAACAGGATTTCTAGCGGTAAATTCAATTCCATACGCTTTACTGCTATTGGCATTTATGTATGTATTAATGAGAATATTCTTCAGTGGGTCAGTACTAGGTTCACGAACTTGATACCTGGTGATGAGATTACTGCTTTGTTTATAATAGGCGGATACAAAAATACTATGATTGCCTTTCAACGTTTTTTGGTAGTTCAGTTCAATTGAATTGGTGAACTCGGGAACTAAATCAGGATTTCCTTTGCTTATATTCAGAGAGTCTGTGTAATCGACAAAGGGTAGTATTTGAAAAAAGTTGGGACGATTGATTTTTCGGGCATAACTGAATTGGATGTCTTGCGACTGATTAATCTGGTGTGTAAAGTTAACACTAGGGAATAAACTTAAGGGATAACTATTTCCAAAACTGCTATTGTTGGTTAACAAAGTACCTGTGTACTTAGAATTTTCTACCCTTAAACCAAGTTGATAATTTGTCTTTTTACCTATCACATTTGAATACGTTCCGTAAGCAGCAAAAACCTTGTCGTTAAATTTGTAGTTTGCATTAATTGAAGCAATCGGGATAAAATCATCAAACGCAAAATTATAAATATAATTCAAGTTTTCACTTTGAAAGTCTCTAATCGCTGCGCGTACTCCCAATTCGACTTTTGCATTTTCCCCAAGTTGGTTGGTGAAGTCTGTTTGAAAAGTATAAAAGGAATTACCGCCGTTTCCTTCTTGTTTTTGATTTAATGGATCACCCTTGGGAGCATTTAAGAGATCTACATATTGGGTCAAAAAACCTCCGTTACTTTTGTTCTTGCTGTTGTTATAGTTTACGTCGGCAGTTAACTCCATGCCTTTCTTGCTGAATAACCTCTTATACCCTATCGCAGCTCCCGCATTTCTAAAACGGAAAGCTGAAGTTGTTTTTCGGTTTGATAGCAGAGAAGAAATGGATGACTCATAAAGCGTATCTGTTTGAATAACCAAATCATCAAAATTATTGAACTCACCTTGAACAAAGCTGCCAGACATGGTGATGGTGTTTCGGTTGTCTATGAAAAAGTCTAATCCTGCCCTGTTGTAGTTAAAAAACCCATTGCTAGTGGGATTGCTTTTCTGATCATAACTGATTGAAGGGGATTCAAAAAACTCATTCCTCAGTGACGAAGCTTCACCAATTGACTTTCGTTTGTTGAGGGAACTGCTAAGAAAGATATTTGTCTTGTTTTGCTTAAGGTTAATATCTCCTCCAAAATTGGGCCTGGCACGAGAGTCAATTCCTGCCCTGATGCTTCCGTTGTAACCTGCCTTTCGGTTTTTCTTCAATACAATGTTGATGATACCCGACATGCCGCCAGAGGCATCAAATTTTGCAGAAGGATTTGTTATCAATTCAACACTTTGAATTGCATCTGAAGGAATTTGATCTAGTGTAAGTGTAGTTGGTCGACCATCAACAAAAATTGTTGGAGAGGAATTCCTCAACGATACATTGCCATCAATGTCAACATCCACCCCTGGAATATTCTTCATTAATTCAGCAGCGGTTTGTCCAGTAGAGACTAGATTTTTTTCAACATTAAAAATCTTCCTGTCAACTCCCATCTGCATAAACGGCTTTGATCCAGTGACTGTTACCTCAGCCAATTGCTTGGCATCCACCTGAAGTTTAATATTACCCAAATCAACATCTGCATTACTCATGATTTTACTGTAATCACTCCCCGTTTTTATATCAAACTTTAAAGCACGCTCAATGGTTAAATAGCCAATCGCTGTAATAACTAGGGTATACTGGCTGTTTATCGATAGGTTATCCATGCTGAAATCACCCGTACCATCTGTCAGCTGGCCAGCCACGACGATTGACTTCCTGACTTTGGTTGCACTATCAATTTTTTGCTGAATGAGTTGCACCGAAGCTGATTTGAGCGCTTTATTGGTGTTGCCATCAATGATTTTACCATAAAACCTACCAAAATTAAAGTTTTGCGTACTTTTCCCAGCCGGTCTACCGCCACCAGAAACTTGGGCCAGACAAACTGATGTGATAAAGGTTAAGAGAACTGAAATGATATAGCGCATCGAAGTATTTTTCTTTTTTGTTAAATTTTTATTCAGCTAGCAGCAGAAATAATTAAACATACAAGTAGTCTAAAGGTTCGAATAGATGGAGTAACAATTGCATAGATAGCATAGAAAATAGTCCCCCTTGATCCGTTATATTGGTGGCTCAGCTAGGCAAGTAGTGTTATAAGTACCTGTACGCAACCAATGAGTAGGCCGAGAACACCGCCGATAAGCTCTATAAAACGGAATTCTTTAGACATAATTTGATTTAAAATAGCCTCCATCTTATCACTAGAAAAACCGTAAACCTTTTCAGTTACAATTTTCTCCAAATCCAGTTGCGTTTCTAAAGTTTTCATGTATGAATTGATTAAGTCTGGAAACATCGACTCCAACTCGCTCATAAAAACCCCTTTTAGCTGGTTTATAGTACTGTCACCAATAAACATGGAAATAACTGGAAAAACGTCACTCAGCTTTGTTCTTAAGAAGAAGTCGATTTTTTGTTCCAACAAAGGCATAATTGCATCAATATTCTTGGGATCGGCAATTTTTTTCTTGATGTCGTCAAACGATAAGAGTTCTGAGCTTACCAGTTTTCCGAGTTTTTCAGCAAACTTTCTTTGCTGTTTTGGAAATATACCTTGAAAGGTAATTCCCAAAAATTGTATAGGATTTCTTGGATGAAAAAGCATCTTGAGGGCCATCCAATTGGTGAACCAACCAATAAAGGCAGATATAAAAGGGATTAGGATAAGCCAAAAGTTCATTTTTATCAATTTGCTGCGAAGTTAACCCCAACTGATTCTATGTCAAAATCGATTTTGACATAGAAAACATTTGCCTTAGTTTTGCAAACTCATCTTATGGAGGTTGTAGCTCAGTTGGTTAGAGCGTCTGATTGTGGTTCAGAAGGTCGTGGGTTCGAGACCCATCATCCTCCCCAAAAAAAGGGTTTTCCAGGTACTACTGGAAAACCCTTTTCACTTTTTAGGTCATAAGCTACAGAAGTTAACATATATTTTTATTGCTTCTATAGCATCCTCGCCGTATCGGGTAACTAAAAAGGTTATTTTTGAGGATGTCATCAAATCTCAAAAAATTTATGCTTAATAAACGTTCCCTACCCATTGTAATTATTTTTGTGATTGGTGGTTTTCTGGTAGCCCTAAATTCTTCAGGTTTTGGCAATCCCCCCGATAGGTTTCAACAAATTTTTAAGCAAGTGACAGAAATGCTCGAGGCTGTGCACTATAGTCCCAAAACAATCAATGATGAATTCTCCAAAAATATCTTCAAACAATATCTTGAGTCATTAGACCCAGACAAAAATATTTTTCTTCAAAATGATATAAAAGAACTGAAAAAATATGAATTGACCATCGATGATGAATTGCATGGTGCATCAATTCAGTTTTTTTATGCAGTTGATGCAATTTTTATAAAGCGAACAAAAGAATTGAATCTTCTTTATTCAAGTTTACTAAACCAACCCTTTGATTTTAATGTCTCAGAAACAATAGTTCTTGATCCAGATAAATTGGATTTTCCAAAAAATGAAGTTGCAAGAAAAGAAGTATGGAGAAAGAAATTGAAATTCATGACCTTAGAGCGTTTCTCGGATTTGTTGGACCAAAGAGCTCAGTTAAAAAAGGATGATAGTTTATATAAGTCTGACCTAGTACTAGAAAGAGATGCAAGTACTAAAGTAAAGCAAATCATAACACGAAATTTCGACCGCCTGACTAATAAAGTTAAACCAGACGAACGGTTTGATATGTTGGTCAATGTAATAACAAATTACATGGACCCACACACCACTTTTTTCCCTCCGATTGAAAAAAGGAGCTTTGATGAACAAATGAGTGGTCGTTTCTATGGTATTGGGGCCTCCCTTAAAAATGATGAGGGTGCTATCCGCATCGCTTTACTGGTGGCAGGGTTGCCTGCATGGAAATCACAGCAGATTGCTGTAGGTGATCAAATTATTAAAGTTGCTCAAGGTGATGCAGAACCAACAGACCTTGCAGGGTATGAAACTGAAGAGGCTGTAAAATTAATCAGGGGAAAAAAGGGGACTGAAGTTCGACTGACAATTAAGAAAGCTGACGGCTCAATTAAGGTTGTTTCAATGATACGGGATGAAGTTGTTCTGGATGAAACCTATGCAAAAAGTGCAATCATCACAGAGGGTGGAAAAAAAATCGGCTATATTTTTCTACCTGAATTTTACGCTGATTGGGAAAGACCCAATGGTCCGAAATGTGCACAGGACGTTGCAAAAGAGATCCTGAAATTAAAACAACAGAATATTGATGGCATCATAATGGACCTCAGAAATAATGGCGGAGGCTCGCTGTATGACGTAGTACAGATGGTCGGGTTTTTTATACCCGACGGTCCAATTGTTCAGGTAAAAGATCGAGATGGCAATCCAAGTGTGCTGAGGGATCGCGATAAATCTGTTTTATATGACGGACCTCTAACGGTGATGGTCAATGAGTTTTCCGCATCGGCTTCTGAAATCTTTGCTGCAGCCATTCAGGACTATGGCAGGGGAGTGGTTATAGGAAGTACCTCTACCTACGGCAAAGGCACTGTACAGCGAAATATTGGCCTTGAATCGAGCTCGCTGCTTACCGATGACAATGGTGAGCTTGGAACTATTAAACTCACATTGCAAAAATTTTACAGAATCAATGGTGGATCAACACAACTTAAGGGTGTAACACCAAACATCATTCTGCCTGACCAATACGAAAGCCTGAAATACAGAGAAAAAGATAACCCCAATTCTTTGCCATGGGATGAAATTCAAAAAGCCTTTTACACAACTGTGCCGTCTGATTTCAACATGGACAACATCAAGCAGAAAAGCATGGCACGTGTATACACAAATCCGACGTTTTCCGCAATAAAAGAATCATCACTGTTAATGGAGAAGGCAAATGAGAAGGTTTTTTCACTCCAATTATCCAGTTATAAGGCACAACAAAAAGTTCTACGTGATTCATTCAAAAAGATTGATGAAATGAATAAGTCTGCTAAAATCCTAGACGTAGCAATGTTGGATACAGATAAGGAAAAACTTTCAGCAGATAACGATAAACTGGAGAGAAGGAAACAATGGGTGGCTAATATTTCCAAGGATATTTATATCAATGAAACTTGTCAAGTAATTTTTGATATGATTCGTCAAGACACACTTGCTATTGATTAATAAATAAGCGTTTTTATTTTGATGTTTTCTTAACAACTTTCTTTGCTGGGGTTGTTTTATTGTTGATTAATACGCGATCACCTTTCATGGCTGAAGCAAGCTTAAGAGCATTATATGCATTGATAATACCCCCTGTAACTGAAAGGTCTTGTAGGTTGTCCATTCCCTCAGCAGCGGAATCTTTAGCCAACGGTTCCATAGGAATTTTAATTACAGAGCCTTCAATTATCTTTTTAACTTGAACTGCACTAAGCGTAGGGTAATAAGACAAAATAAGGGATGCAAGACCCGCAACCATTGGTGAGGCCATGCTTGTTCCGTCTTTATCGCCATACTTATTCCCTCCTGGTATGGTTGAATTAATTTGAACACCCGGTGCAAAAACATGAACCTCCCTCTTTCCGAAATTTGAAAATGACGCAATTAGCTCTTCACCTGTTGATCCACTTGCGCCGACGGTAATCCAATTTGAAAAAACCTTCGTTGTGTCATTGTTTAAATTTGAAGACGGATAATTATCCTCTATATCAATATTTTTGGCGTCATTGCCGGCTGCATGAACAAGTAAAACCTGCTTACTTTCTGCGTATTGTACAGCTTCATCTACCCAATGCTTTTCGGGTGAAAAACTTTTTCCAAAACTCATATTGATTACCCATGCACCATGATCAACTGCATAACGAATTGCATTAGCAATATCTTTATCATGTTCATCACCATCTGGCACAGCCCTAAGGGTCATGATTTCTACATGATCAGCAATCCCTTTAATGCCAACTGCATTTTTTCTATCTGCCCCAATAATACCAGCAACATGTGTTCCATGAGACGATTCTGGTCCCATCACATCACTGTTCCCGTAAAAACGATCATTAAGATCGCTATAATTGTCTTTAACAATATCATCTCTATATGATTTTGGCTTTTGTTCAATTGCTTCAACTTTAGATTGTTCACTGTTGTAAAACCTTATCAATTCACTTATCAAAAAAGAGTTTGTATTGGTCATTTCTGTGGTCTGTTGGAAAAAACCAAGTACTACTGATTTAGCCTTATTGACAACAGGATCTGTAGATTTAAAAATCTGAAGCTCATCACCTGTGTATTCTGTTTTCCCCATAGCAGTTTGTATGATACTGTCTGCTCCAGGTATCTTTGAAACAAGATCTTTTAAAATTAGTACATATAAGGCTGCTTCTTTTGCTTGTGATTCCAAAAGCAGTTGTGCTTTCTTGTATGATTTGTAGCTTTCTTTTTTTTCATAGCTTAGGGTAGTAAGATTAATATCACTATCACCAAATTCAGATTTGTATTTAAAATATACCCTTGCACCTTCATAGCTATCCTTGGATACATTTTGTCCATCTTTTCCTCCTATGAAGTTCCAGCCATAATAATCATCTATATACCCATTCTTATCATCATCAATACCATTTTTTGGTATTTCACTTTTGTTTATCCATAAAACCGATTTTAGGTCTTCGTGTAAAGTATCAACTCCAGAATCTATTACAGCTACGATTATCTTCTTTTTGGGTTGTAATCCATTCAAAAGTTCATTGTAGGCCTTTTCTAAGCTAATTCCATAAACTCCATCTGACTGCTTATCTTGTAAATGCCAAGCCGATGAGGAGGACGGACCAATGGGTTGAGAAAACAATTGATTGCAATAACCAAATAAAACAAATTCAAAAATAATGACTACTATAGTTTTCATTGAATATCGTATTAAAAGCAATTTAATACTTTCAAAAATAAACCAGTGGGAAAAAGATAGTTTTTGAGAAAACTTTAATTCAGGGCCTAGACCTTCTATTTTCGTTTTTTTCTGTTAAGGAAAAATAAAAAAATCAGAGAAACCGGTCCCAAAATAAATATCATCACTGTTTGAACTGACCAAAGTAACCAGCCAAAAGCAAGACCTGTCAGGTCGTTTACTCCATATAATAAGAGTGATTTCTGAACAATCAGCTGATATGCACCGATTCCCCCCTGTGTGGCAATCATTGCAAAGCTGCCAAAAGTTAGTATCGTAAGTGATGGAACCCATCCTAAGTGGGCGAGGTCATTCATGGCCAAGAATCCAACTCGAATGCTGAGCAAGTAGAGCGACCAAATGACAAGGGTGTGAAAAATGAAGGTGTATTTGTTTTTGATCTTGCCTACACTCAAAAGACCTTGGATGACACCCTTAAATAATTCCTTGATTTTGTTATAGAACTTCGAAGATGATGATTTGCCAACCAGTATAACAAACAGAAAAAGCCCAACAATTAAAACAAGAGCTGCCATCATTAATTTCATTGGTGACATGCTAATCATGTCACCAATTGCGTTCCATGTTTCTTGTGCATAGCCGCCAACGATTTCCAATTGGGTAGTGATCGTCAGGATGATGACCAGCAATAGGCATAGAACATCAATTATGCGTTCTGCTACCATGGTGCCAATTAGGCGATCGACAGGAATCTTTTCATCCCGACTTATCAATGTACATTTCATGACTTCCCCGAGGCGAGGGAAAAGTAAATTGAAAAAAAATCCAGCAACTACAGCCAAAAAAACATTACTGGTCTTCGGTGTATATCCTAAAGGGACAAACATCATTTTCCAACGTATCGCACGGATGTAATGACTTAGCACCAATATTCCCATACATGGTATGATTAAATTCAAATCTGCTGTAAAAACAAGGTTCTTGATTTGTATGATTTCTGCCGTTGAGAAGGATCTTATGGAAAGCCAAACCAAGAAAATACCTAGGGAAAGGAATAAAACGAATTGAATGATTGAAAAAAGGTACTTTTTGAGCATAAATGCAACGAATTACCCATTAAAGTTAGCCTTTTAAGTACTCAAACAACTAGTTGCTCCTTTTTTTTTAGCGGGTGAGAAAAGTACCGACAAAGACGGTAAAAAGCTACATTCCGGTATTTTTCGTAGATTTGCAACCATACGAATCGAGCTAAAACTATTGCATGATCACCAAAAAACGAATTCTCTTCATCGCTAACGAGATGTCTCCCTACGTGGAACTGACAGAGTTTTCGGAGATCGTGAACAAACTGGCAATCAAGGCAAACGACACTAATTTTGAAGTTCGTTGCATTATGCCACGTTTTGGAACTATCAACGAACGCAGACATAGGCTGCATGAAGTAGTTCGCTTATCAGGAATTAATATTACCATTGAGAATGATGATTATCCTCTACAAATTAAAGTAGCATCTCTTCCCAACGCAAGACTACAAGTGTATTTTCTTGACAACGAAGACATGTTTCGAAGAAAGTATATTTTTCATGATGAAAATGAAAAATGGTACAGCGACAACGGCATTAGATCAATTTTCTTTTGCAAGGGTGCACTTGAGACCGTAAAAAAATTCGGATGGCCACCAGACATCATACATTGTAGTGGTTGGATGACCTCCCTTATCCCACTTTTTTTAAAAACTGCCTATAAAAAGGAACCTGTTTTCAGTAACAGTAAAGTACTCTTCACCATTGGTCAGAATACTTTTAAGGAAAAACTGAGTGCCGATTTCCTTAAGCTTTGTTTGATCAATACAGGAATTAAGGAATCAGACCTAACTCCCTTTAAGGAGTTGACCAATTCTGCCATGTTTAATGGAGCTGCCAACTTTGCAGATGCAATTTCTTTTGGTGATGATCAGGTTGATAAGAAATTACTTGAATCGTTCTCAAAAGTTAAAGGCAAGAAAGTTATACCTTTTAATCCTGAGTCTGATTTAACAGATTATTTACAATTGTATAGCGACCTTGCCAATAAATAAAAAATTAAGTCAGAACAGCTAAATAATTTTACGTGAGATATCGAATTTTGTTGATTGTACTTTCCCCTTTATTCTTCCTATTCTTCTTGTCTAATTGCACCAAAGTCAGAAGCACCGATATTGGTGTTGGCTTAATCCCAGAAATAGACAATGTCACTACTTTTGATACTTCACTTGAAATAATAGCCTCTAGCTATCTTATTCCCGACTCCTTACTTCCTATACTTGGCAGGAATGCAACTGGGGATCCTGGAATTTTTTTATTGGGTCATATCTCGGATGACCCTTTATTTGGAAAAGCATCTGCTTCAATTTTTGTCCAATTTAAGCCTACTATATTTCCATTACGGTTTCAAAATGTTTCGGATAGCCTTTTGATTGACTCTGCTGTTATTGGTCTAAAATGGCTAAACACATATGGCGATACCAATGCAATCCAGAAAGTATCGGTTCGCAGAATAACTGGAAATCTTAAAGCTGACTCAGCATACAAAACAAATGTTTCAGTTGAATATGGCGAAGAAATTGGTTCTGCAACTTTTAGACCTTCAAGCCTGAAAGACTCCTTAACACTTCTCGGGCAAAAAGTAAGCAATCAACTTAGAATTAAGTTAGACAATAGTTTTGGACAGTCACTCCTTGTTGATGATACTAGCTCAAGCAGTCAATATCGATCTGATAGCACCTTTAATGCATTTTTAAAAGGGTTTGCCATTGTACCAGATGTAAGTGGTCTTGGTACTAATGCAAATGCAATTATGAGTTTTGCAATGGCGGATACCTTAACAAGCATGAGGATCTATTACCGGGTTTATAAAAATGGAATTCTAGATACAACCTTTATTGATTTCGAACTCATTACCAGAGTGTCAGGTCCAGCGGCCAATCAAGTACTAAGAGATTATACCGGAAGCCAAGCAGAGCAACATCTTGGAACAAAACCCAATGGAGATAGTTTAATATACATTCAGGCTGATCCGGGTCGATATGCTGTTTTACGCATCCCGGGTATACCTGAGTTTAAATTGAGAAAAGGGAATGTTATGGTTCACCTAGCCCATTTATCGATGGAGGAAGTGGTAACCCCAGGGAGAAAACCGGATATTTTCCCTACCCCAATTTATATTTATGCAGATATCGTTGATACCGTCAATAATAGGGCTTTCCCATTTTTATTGGATGGGTTTAACAATGGTCAGTTTGAGCCTGGCCGTTTTGGTAGTCAGAAAATGAAAATAACCGATGGCCAAAATCAACAGGTATCTAATTACAAAATGAACATCACCCGTCATTTACAGGATATTATAACCAGGAACGCTATAAATTTTCCAATTAAACTATCCGTTCCTTATTTTGTAGTTTATCCAGACTTTTTCATGTATTTCGCGGTTAACCCCTTGGCAACTGGAAATATAGTACTTGGAGGCGGAAACCACTCAAACCCTGCCAAGAAAATGAAATTGCGCATTGTCTATTCAAAACTTTGATTTTCACTTTATATTTACCAAAAACTAACCAATGCCATACCTATTTACTTCCGAAAGTGTATCAGAAGGCCACCCAGATAAGATTGCAGATCAAATCTCAGACGCACTAATTGATAATTTTCTTGCCTTTGATCCAATGGCTAAAGTGGCTTGCGAAACACTTGTAACTACTGGTCAAGTTGTCTTGGCAGGAGAAGTTAAATCGAATTGTACATTGGATGTACAGAAAATCGCACGTGATGTAATTGCTAAGATAGGATATACGAAAAGCGAGTATATGTTTGAAGCAAACTCATGCGGAATTCTTTCTGCAATACATGAGCAATCAGCTGACATCAACCGTGGTGTTGAGAGAAAGAAAAAAGAAGACCAAGGAGCCGGTGATCAAGGGATGATGTTTGGCTACGCTACCAACGAAACTGAAAACTTAATGCCTCTTGCGCTAGATCTGGCGCACAAAATATTAATTGAGTTGGCTGCTATACGCAGGGAAAAGAAAAGTAAAATGCCCTATCTGCGCCCAGATGCAAAAAGCCAGGTTACTATCGAATACGACGACAACGACAGACCAATCAGAATTGATGCGATAGTGGTTTCTACACAACACGATGACTTTGACAAGAATGATAAAAGAATGCTTGACAAAATCAACAATGATGTGATCAATATCGTAATTCCAAGGGTAAAGGCAGCCTGTAAAAAGGAAGTTCAAAAATTATTTAGCAAAACCATAAAATACCATATCAATCCAACTGGTAAGTTTGTGATTGGTGGTCCACATGGAGATACAGGATTGACGGGCAGAAAAATTATAGTTGACACCTATGGCGGCAAAGGTGCCCATGGCGGAGGAGCGTTCAGTGGAAAAGATCCTTCAAAAGTAGACCGAAGTGCTGCGTATGCGGCTAGGCATATTGCAAAAAATATGGTGGCAGCAGGTGTTGCTAACGAAATGCTTGTACAAGTTTCATATGCAATCGGTGTAGCTCAACCCATGGGTATTTTTGTTGATACCTATGGCACCTCGAACGTGAAGCTGACGGATGGTGAAATTGCCAAAAAGGTTGAAAAACTATTTGACATGCGTCCTTACGCAATTGAGACAAGACTGAAATTAAGAAACCCTATATATCAAGAGACAGCAGCTTACGGACATATGGGACGAAAAAATGAAGTGGTAAAAAAATCATTCAATCAGCCAGGTGGCGGAGTTAAAACGCTCGAAGTAGAATTGTTCACATGGGAAAAGCTTGATTATATACCGAAGGTTAAGGCTGCTTTTAAAATAAAATAATTGAATCCCTGATAACTTGATTTTAAACCCTCCAACATTGGAGGGTTTATTTATTTTTGCAATATGAGTACCGAGATAAGCAATTGGATTATAAAAACTGAACAAACTCGATATGATAACCCGTGGATTAAGGTTACAGAATATCAGGTGATCAATCCGTCAGGAAATGAAGGCATCTACGGGAAAGTACATTACAAACATATTGCAATTGGAATCATTCCCCTTGACAATGAGGGTAAGATAAGAATGGTTGGTCAATACCGTTTTGTATTGAACACATACAGTATTGAAATTCCAGAAGGGGGAGGTGATCTCAATATTGATCCTCTAGAATCTGCAAAAAGAGAATTAAAGGAGGAGACTGGATTAAAAGCAGAGAAGTGGGAAAAGATACTCGAAATGCATTTGTCAAATTCAGTATCTGATGAACTGGCAATTGTTTATCTTGCCACGAACCTTACGCAAGAGGAAGCTGCGCCAGAAGAAACCGAGAAATTGACCGTAACAACAATGAGCATCGATGAGGTCTATGAAATGATTAACGACAATAAGATAACGGATGCGATAACCGTTGCGGCCATATTGAAATTAAAAATTATGATGCTAGAAAAATAACATTGCCATGAAAACAAGTTCAACAAATATTATAGGACGTCAGCCCCTTATTGAGGCGCTTACTCAGGGCCAGCAACTTGAAAGAATATTCATTCAAAAAAATGCAAGCGGTGAAGGTATAGAACAAATCAAGTTACTGGCACAACAATTGCAGATTCCAATCAATTCAGTTCCCTTGGAAAAGCTGAATTATATGACCAGGTATAACCACCAGGGGGTAGTTGGAGTAAACAGCATTATTGAGTACCATGAATTGCAAGAGTCCATTGACAGCGTTCTTAGCACAGGTGAAATACCCCTTTTCATCATGTTGGATGGCATTACCGATGTTAGAAATATTGGCGCCATTGCAAGAACTGCTCTCTGTTGTGGCGCCCAAATTATGATTATTCCAGATAAGGGCATTGGAGCAATTAATGAAGATGCCATGAAGTCATCTGCTGGCGCACTGCAACAGATAATCGTGTGTAGGGTAAATAGCCTGCTTAAAGCTGTCGATACACTTCATCTAAATGACATTCAAGTTTATACATCTGAGATGAAAGCGACTACAAAAGTTTTTGAATTAGATTTCAAGCAACCTGCCTGCATCGTTGTGGGGAGCGAAGACAAAGGTATTCAGCCCTATATTACCAAAGCAGCTGACGTACAATTTACAATTCCCATGCTTGGGAAATTTGATTCTTTCAATGTAGGCATTGCTGCTGGTATTGCTTTGTTTGAGGCAAGTAAGCAAAGAATGGGTTTATTAAACAAGTAGAACATCACTTTATGGAATTCCGTTTGGAATATAATCCTCCTTCATCTTCAATTAAAATTGACATCAATGATAAGTTGTTGCTTATTGGGTCCTGCTTCACTGAACATATCCATAGTCAACTAAAAAAGTATAAATTTTCTACTTTACAAAACCCCCACGGCACCTTATTTAATCCCTTTAGCATTTTTAAAGCCTTAGAGAGCTACATTAAATTGAATCTACCAACAGAGGATGATCTGTTTTTTCAACATGGCTTATGGAATAGTTGGGATTTTCATTCATCAATTAGTCACGAAGACAAGTTTAATGCTTTAACAGGCATGACCCATCAGATCAAAAATGGTCATGATTTTTTAAAAACATCAGATGTTCTCTTCATTACCCTCGGATCAGCTTTTGTATATGAACTGGAGAATAAGGCAATCGTTGCAAACTGTCATAAAGTTCCCTCTTCAGTTTTTTCTAAACGTCTTCTAGAACCCGCAGAAATCATCAATGGATTTCGGTCATTACTTTCCAATCTTACAAGCTTCAATAAAAACATTAAGGTAATATTTACGATTAGTCCAGTCAGACATTTACGCGATGGCTTTATAGAAAACAACCGGAGCAAGGCCGTTCTCATACACGCGGTTGATAAAATTGTGCAGGAGTTTCCTTTGAGCAGTTATTTCCCCTCCTATGAATTGGTGATTGATGACCTTCGAGACTACCGGTTCTTCGCAGAGGATATGGTTCATCCAAACTATCTGGCCACAAAGTATGTCTGGGATAAGTTCTGCAGTAGTTTCATCAACGGCAGAACCAGAGAACTCATGAAAGAAATTGAGCAGCTTCATCAGGCTTTCATACACAGACCAATGCATCCACATTCTGTTGAGCACCAACACTTCAAGCTCAAATTCAAAGAACTGGCAATAGCCTTATCAAACAGATTCCCTGAGCTAGACTTTGAACAAGAAATTAAACATTTTGAATAGCTTCTCACCATAAATTAATACAAGTTTTGAGCAAATCCCTTACATTATATAGCTTAACTTTAATACATATCTTTTAGTATGAAATACGCTATTTTTTTCATTTCTTTCCTTTTGAATGCCGCACTTATCTATGTTCTTGGAACAAGAAATGTTTTGCCACTTCCATTAGGTAGTTTTTTAAGTGTTCAGGAAGGTATTTGGCAAAATGCTGAAGCAGCTAATGTTGAATTCAATCTTGATGTCAAAACTTCTAATGTTCTAGCTAAAACGGATGTTTACCTTGATGAACGTTTAGTTCCACATATTTTCGCTGAAAATGAAAATGATGCTTTTTTTGTTCAAGGTTTCTTACACGCCAAATTCAGGTTGTGGCAAATGGAATTTCAAACACATGCTGCCGCTGGAAGAATAAGTGAGATCGTAGGGGATAAGGCCATCAATTACGATAGAAACCAACGTCGTGTAGGAATGGTCTTTGCCGCAGAAAATGCATTGGGTGACATGGAAAAAGATCCAACTACGAAACAAGCAATGGACTCTTATACGGCAGGTGTAAATTTTTATATTGAACAGTTAAGCAGCAGCGAAATTCCTCTTGAATACAAACTCCTTGGGTATCAGCCTGAAGCATGGACAAATTTGAAGTCGGCCTTGTTTATCAAACAAATGACCAATACCTTGGCCGGTTACGATCGAGATTTTGAATTCACCAATGCGCTGCAACTACTTGGAGAAGAAAATTTTCGCATTCTGTATTCAGATTTAGCAGATTCACTCTATCCTGTGATACCCAAGGGTACCGTTTATGCAAAGCCAGAACTAGCGGCGGCACCACCACAATCAGCAGACTCATTGTATTTTAAGAGGACGGACACCATTCACTTTACTGAAGACTTTAAACCAGACCCTTCCAATGGGAGTAACAATTGGGCTCTATCTGGAAGCAAGACAAATAGCGGCGCGCCAATACTCTGTAATGACCCACACTTAAACCTAACACTTCCATCCATTTGGTATGAAGTGCAAATACATACTCCCGAATACAATGCATATGGAGTATCATTCCCAGGTATTCCCGGTGTAGTAATCGGGTTCAATGACAGTATCGCATTTGGATTTACCAATGCGGGGCGTGACGTAAAAGATTACTATGAAATCCAATTCAAAGACAACAGCAAGCAAGAATACCTGTTTAACAATGAATGGAGAAAAACAGAATTACGTATTGAAGAAATTGCTGTAAAAAATACGAATAGTATAAAGGATACTGTAGCCTATACAATATTTGGACCTGTTACCTATGATAAAAGTTTCAAAACAGAGCTCACTGAAGCAAAAGCATATGCGCTTCGATGGGTAGCACACGATTCATCAAATGTTCTTAAAATGTGGCTGTTATTAAATAGGGCAAAAAATTATGCCGATTACCTTTCTGCAATTCGCCATTTTAATGCACCAGGCCAAAACATGATCTTCGCCTCTAAATCTGGAGATATCGCCTTATGGCAGCAAGCAACATTTCCACTGAGGTGGAAAGACCAGGGTTTATTTGTAATGCCTGGAACCGATAGCAGTTACATGTGGAAGGGGTATATTCCATTTGAAGAAAACCCCCATAGCCTTAACCCGTCTTCCGGTTTTGTGAGTAGCGCCAATCAACGAGTTGCCGACACTTCATATCCATATTTTATCCCTGGGAGTTACGAAGTTTATCGACCAATCACCATCAATAGAAATTTATCGGAGATGAATAATATCACTGTAGATGATATGAAAGCACTTCAGAATAACAATTATAATGTTTTTGCCGAAGAGGCAAGGCCCATTTTACTTAATTACATTGATCGATCATCACTTTCAACTGAAGAGCGTAAATACCTCAACTTCGTTGAACAATGGGATCTTAATAACAATGCAAATGATAAGGGTGTTGTTTGTTTTATTGCATGGTGGGATTCGTTACATGCCAATGTCTTTAATGACGATCTCATTCGTGACAAAATCCCAGTTATAAAACCCGAAAAATTTGTTTTATTGGAAGCCCTGAAAAGAGATAGCAGTTTCAAGTTTATTGATGACATCAATACCCCAGAAAAAGAAGATCTTGTTACACAAGTAACTTCTGCTCTGAAAAAAGCATCATTGGCGCTTATGGAACTTGAAAAAAATAATAAACTTGAATGGGGCAAATATAAAAATACAACCGTTTACCACTTGTTGAAAAATAATGCAATGCCATTTGCAAGAACTGGAATTTTCACAGGTGGCGGTAATGGAATTATCAATGCTACTCAACATGATCATGGACCGAGTTGGAAAATGATTATTGAAATGACAACCCCTACAAATGCCTATGGAGTTTATCCGGGTGGTCAAAGTGGGAACCCCGGTAGTTTTTACTACGATAACTTCATTGATACTTGGTCAGTAGGGGAGTATTATAAATTATGGTTTATGGGTACAACCGATATAACTGATAATAGAATCAAGTGGAAAATGAGTTTTAAACCGGCTTAATTTAAAATTGTAGATATGAAATTTATAGTCTCGGCTTTTATCACTGCATCACTTGCTTTTGGCTTAGGTTTATTTCTTCCTTGGTGGAGTATTGCTATTGCAGGATTCCTAACTGGTTTTTCCATTCCACAACAAAAGTTTTTATCTATGCTCTCCGCTTTCATCGGTGTGTTTTTGTTTTGGGGAGGTTTAGCCTTATACATCAGCTTTGCCAACAATCATATCCTTGCACAAAAAATTGCGATGTTGGTTGTTAAAAGCAACAACCCATATGCGTTAATTGCTCTTACTGCTTCAATTGGTGGAATTACAGCAGGGTTAACTGCCTTTACTGGGAGATCTT
Source organism: Chitinophagaceae bacterium (assembly GCA_044353505.1). Classification (GTDB taxonomy): domain Bacteria; phylum Bacteroidota; class Bacteroidia; order Chitinophagales; family Chitinophagaceae; genus Pollutibacter. Next base: position 30,303 of record JBILBU010000015.1, read on the forward strand.
TGGCAATCGTTTTCAAAAAAAACAACTAGCCATTTTATCTTTGATCTACCTAACGTAGTTATTCCTTTTGAACACTCACTTTTTACTTAGACTAACGATCTTTTTCTTAATTTTGAAGTGTTTGGATTTTGCCCGTTATGCAAACGGGATTCCATCATAGGAATTAAAATCATTTATATGGCTTCACTTCACAATAGGGTATCAAGAACTGAACTAAAAGAAAAGGCAAAGAACGATCCTACACCCAGAATTACACTTTCCTTCTACTGCTATTTCACAATCGATAACCCTGAAAACTTCCGTAACCTCTGGTATAGCAACTTATCAAAAATTGGTGTGCTAGGAAGAATTTATATTGCCCTCGAGGGTATTAACGCCCAAATCAGCTGTCCAACTGCAGAGCTTGAACAACTTAAATCTTTTATTTATGCTCACCCGAAAATGAATGGTCTTCGCTTAAACAAGGCAGTTGATGAAAACAGAAATTCTTTTTACGTATTGGATATAAAAGTCCGCCCTAAAATTGTTGCTGATGGCATTGATGATGAAAATTTTTCAATGAATAATAGGGGAGGATATGTAGATGCCGACCAATTCAATGAAATGGTCAAGGACCCTTCTACGCTTGTCATTGACATGAGGAATCACTACGAATTCGAGGTTGGAAGGTTTAAAACAGCGATAGAAATTCCAAGTGATACTTTTCGTGAACAACTACCCATGGCTGCCGGTATGTTCAGCGATAATAAAGATCAACAAATCATTATGTACTGTACTGGAGGTATACGGTGCGAAAAAGCCAGTGCCTGGATGCTGCATAAAGGGTATAAGAATGTTTTTCATCTTGAAGGGGGGATTATAAATTACATCAATCAAGTTCGAGAGAAAAAGCTCCAAAACCACTTTATAGGGAAAAACTTTGTTTTTGATGAAAGATTAGGGGAGCGTATTTCCAATGATATTATTTCAAACTGCCATATATGTGGTGAACCATGTGATGTTCATGTTAATTGTAAAAATAGCAGCTGTCATCTACTCTTCATTCAATGTGATTCATGCCAAGAAATTTATAATGGCTGCTGCAGTGATGATTGCAAGTCGTTTATTCAACTAGATCCAGAAGAACAGAAGCTGAAGCGCAAGGGAATAGATAAGGGGAAGAATATTTTTAACAAATCTAGAGAACGCATGAGATCATTGGGGAATGATCAGAACCAATAGCTGGAAGTATTATTTGGGCAGTGTTTTCAAGCATTCGACAATTTGGTCATATGTTTCCTGATTATCAATGTCCATAGGGACAAACTTTTCACCAATCAGTTTTTCATACAGTTCAATATATCTTCCCGAAATTACAGCCAACCATTCATCAGACATTTCCGGAACGGTTTGACCAGGTTTGCCCATAAAGTGATTTGCCATCAGCCATTCTCTCACAAATTCCTTGCTCAGCTGCAATTGTCGTTCCCCCTTAGCCTGACGCTCCTCAAAACCCGCTGCATGAAAATACCTTGATGAATCTGGAGTATGGATTTCATCCATTAAAACAATTTTTCCATTGAGTTTTCCAAACTCATATTTTGTGTCCGCCAAAATCAACCCTTTTGTTTTTGCAAGTTGTTTTCCCCTTTCAAACAACGCCAAAGTAAATTCTTTCAGCTTTTGCCATTCAGTTTCAGTTGTTAACCCTTGTCTAACTATTTCATTTTCAGCGATATCTTCATCATGTCCAGCAGAAGCTTTTGTAGTTGGTGTTATTAAGGGAGTAGGAAAAAAGTCATTTTCTTTGAGGCCCTCAGGCATTGATTGTCCGCATAGCTCCCTAGACCCGCTCTGATAGGTTCTCCAAGCATGCCCGACAAGATTGCCCCTAACTACCATCTCGATTTTGAATGGGTCGCATTTATACCCCAATGAGACGTTGGGGGCAGGTACATCCAATAGCCAATTTGGGCAGATATCTTTGGTCTTATTTAGCATAAACGCTGCGATCTGGTTGAGCACTTGTCCTTTATAAGGAACCGGACTAGGGAGGATAACGTCAAAGGCAGAAATTCTGTCGCTCGCAACCATCACAAGATATTTATTATCAATGGTATACACATCCCTTACCTTACCTGAGTAAAATGCAGTTTGACCTGGAAAATTAAAGAAGTTCATGCCACTAAAATAACTACCTGAACTGAGATTTCCAACTTTCCACCCATTGGTAATACTAAAAAACAAGCTTTAATTTTTTTTTTAATAGGAACATTGCCTATTTTGTTAACAAATTGATTCCAAAAAATTGCTTATGAAAAGATTTACATTCATAGCGGCATTGCTGCTATTTGCACTTCCGTCACTATTGAGTGCTCAAAATTTAACTGTTACAGGTAAAGTGAACGCTGCTGTGGGAGGTGAAAGCCTTAATTCAGTATCTGTTGTAGTCAAAGGCACGAACGTCGGAACTTTTACAAATGCAAAGGGAGAGTTTAGGGTAAACCTACCAGCTTCCACAAAATTTCCAATTACCATACTGTTTTCTTCAGTTGGTTATGAATTTTCTGAAGTTACAGTGGCAAGTCCTGCTCAAATTGTATCAGCATCGCTAAAGCCTGATATTACACTCGGCCAAGAGGTAGTTGTTTCAGCCACGAAAACTCCTGTAAGAATAATAGAATCCCCTGTATCCATTGAAAGGGTAAATCTTGCGGCACTTAGAAATGCTCCAGCAGCTGATTATTACGATATTGCTGCAAATTTGAAAGGGGTAGACATGGTTGCTTCCAGTCTGACTTTTAAAACTGCAACCACAAGAGGTTTCGCCGGTAGCGGTAATACAAGATTTACTCAGATTGTGGACGGAATGGATAACCAGGCACCCGGACTTAATTTTTCTACGGGTAGCATCATAGGGTTGAGTGAGCTGGATGTTGAAAGCATGGAATTGCTTCAAGGTGCTTCTTCAGCGCTTTATGGTCCAGGTGGCATGAATGGAACATTGTTAATAAACAGTAAGGACCCATTCAAATATCAGGGACTATCTTTTCAAGCGAAGAACGGCATGACCCATGTTGATGGCAAATATCGTGACCCATCACCATATATTAATTATGATTTGCGTTATGCTAAAAAGGTTTCAGACAGATTTGCGTTCAAAATTACCGCTGGTATTGTTCAAGCAAAAGATTGGTTAGCGGCTGATGAAAGGAACGTTCAACGTTCAGGAACTCAATTGGGTAAAATCATTAATGGAACACGTGATACCGACCCCAACTATGATGGGATGAATATGTATGGCGATGAAACTTCTGGCAGTATAAATGCGGTTCTAAGGGGTGTTCAGTCACAAGCTCCCTTTCTTGCACCTTTCATCAATGGCTTGCTTACTCAGCCAGACTCAATGGTTTCCAGAACAGGGTATCACGAAAGGGATGTAACAAATCCAAATGCAATTAACTTTAAGGTTGGTGGTTCTTTGAATTATAAATTGACAAACTCCATCGATGCCATCGTGTCTGGATTCTGGGGTACTGGTAATGCGGTGTACACAGCAACTGAAAGATATTCTCTATTGAACCTCAAAATGGGTCAATACAAGGTTGAATTGAAACATAATAATTGGCTTGTTAGGGCTTACACAACACAGGAAGATGCTGGCGAAACCTATAACACAACTATCACTACGCGCTTGTTCAACGAGGCTTGGAGAAGTTCTACTGATCCGAATACTGGTTGGTTTAAAGAATATGGACTTGCCTATCTGGATCGCAGGTTAGGTGGACTGCCTTCAATTGATGCACACAATCAAGCGCGTGCTGTTGCTGATGCAAATAGGCCTGTACCGGGTAGTCAACAATTTAACACGCTTTTTGATGCAGTAAGGTCAAAAGCTATTTCCGACGGTGGTGGAAGATTGATTGATAGAACTAACCTCTACGCTATTGAAGGGCAGTATAACCTCAGCCACCTGACAGGCAATGTTGTAGATGTATTGTTTGGCGCAAACTATAGAAGGTTTATGCTCAATTCAGAGGGAACACTATTCGCAGATTCTACAAATAAAATTCCTATTAGTGAGTTTGGTAGCTATCTTCAGATGTCAAAAGGTATAATTAATGATCGAATAAAATTTACTATTTCAGGCAGGTATGATAAAAATGAAAATTTTAAAGGAAGGTTTACTCCAAGGGCGACTGCTCTCTTTAAAATTGCACAAAACAACAATATTCGTGTTTCTTATCAAACAGCATACAGATTCCCTTCAAATCAATATCAGTATATCAATCTAAAGGCGGCAGGTGCAACTCTTATCGGAGGTATACCAAAAATGCTTGATTACTACGGACTAAACCAAAACCCTGGGTATTCTCTTACTGCTTTACAACAGCAACAATTTGTTGTTCAGGAATTTGGAGAATTCAAGCCTGAGTCAGTTACATCTTATGAAATTGGATATAAAAGTCTTTTGGCCGATTCTAAATTATTGATTGATGCTTACGCATATATCGGTAATTACCAAGATTTCCTAACACGTGTTAATGTGGTACAATCAATTACAAGTAATCCAAGTCCAATGGATATTATAGATCCTTTGAAACGCAGGATTCTTTCGGTTCCAGTTAACTCTCCTTCTAAAGTGAAAACAAATGGTTGGGGTTTTTCTTTTGATTATAAGTTCAATAAAGGATTTTATCTCAACTCAAACATCTCATCAGATATTCTTGTAAACGCTCCAGTCGGTTACATCACGTTCTTTAATACACCAAAATATAGAACTAATGTTGGTTTTGGAAATAATGGAATTGGTAAAAGTAAACGACTTGGATTTAACTTGGTTTACCGTTGGCAGGCTGAAGTAGATTACCAAAGTGATCTTGCAAACGGAACTGTTCCTGCCTTTCATACAGTCGATGCTCAAATTGGGTACAAATTCCCTAAGGTTAAGTCAGTTATTCGAATTGGGGCAAATAACCTCTTAAACCAGTATTATATTACAGGTCTTGCTAATCCATCTATCGGTGGCCTTTATTATGTTTCTTTTGGTTATAACATTTTCTAATAGAAACCCAATACCTACCAAACACAAAAAGAAAGATTATGAAAAAAACATATACTAAGATGAAAAAAATCTTGCCCCTGGTTGTAGCCATCGCCTTGATGTCTATATCCTGTAACAAGGATGTTCCTGAGCCTGTTGCAAAAACATTTCCAAAATATTCAGGAAGTACCATTGGTACGCTGATCAGCGATAATGCCAACTACAGCATTCTGAAATCTGCATTAACCCGCGCAGGATTACTCACTGCACTCCAAGATACGGGTAAACAGTACACTTTATTTGCACCAGATAATGCAGCATTTACCGCTTCAGGAATTTCGCAAGAGATTGTCAACGTTTTGCCATTGGAACAATTGACACCAGCATTGTTGTATCATGTTGTTCCTCAGAAAGTATTGTCAAGTCAAATACCTTCAACATTTCCCAACCTGCAGTATCCATCACTGTTTAATCCTGCACCAAGTTTAAGTTCCCTACTTCGGCTAGCTACTTTCCCAACCACCTCAAATGGAGCATGGGTCAATAACATCCCTATTAAAGCAGCAAATACCGAAGCTTCCAATGGTGTCATTCATACTGTAGCAGGTGTTATAATGCCTCCTAGTAGGTTTCTTTGGGACAGAATTAATACTGATGCTAATCTCACTTATCTAAAGGCGGCCATTCAGCGTGCCGACAGCGGTGTTGCGAGCAATAGCCTTTCTAATTTGGAAGGGTTGATGAAAAATATTGGTGCCAACTTTACCGTTTTTGCACCATCAGACGATGCGTTTAAAATACTACTTACTGGCGCAATTTATCAATCACTTGTGCTTCAAGGAATGCCTGCTGTAACGGCATTCCCAACCGCACAATTTTTAGCCAGCACTCCAGCAGTTTTTAGCAATCCAGCTTTATATGGCGCTTTATCTGCACAAACTGTAAAAGGGATTGTCGTATATCACGTGATGACCAGCCGCGCATTTACAAATAATCTACCAACTACATTATCCAATTATCCTACAGTATTAAATAGTGTTGTCCCTAGCCATCCTGGTTTGGCTGTTAAGGCAACTTTTGGGAATCCCTTTGTAACAGCAGCTACTGTAAAAGGTGCAGCAAACCAGACAGCTTCTAATATACTCATTGCCATGTTTCCAGAACCTGCAGGAAGCAGCGATCAACATTACCTCAACGGAGTTATACACGTAATTGATCAGGTTCTTCTACCACAATAAATTTCTTAATTACTCATTAATAAAAAAACCCGGAATCAGAAAAGCCGGGTTTTTTTATTGAAATAGAATAAAATCTCTAGACTGCAAATCTAAAATGCATGATGTCACCATCTTGTACAACATAATCCTTTCCCTGAACAGCCATTTTCCCTACCTCCTTACAAGCTGTTTCTGATCCAAGCTCAAGAAAATCAAGGTACCTGATCACTTCAGCCCTGATAAAACCTTTTTCGAAATCTGTATGAATTACTGCAGCAGCTTGTGGTGCCAACATTCCTTTTGTGATGGTCCATGCCCTCACTTCTTGAACACCAGCAGTGAAATAGGTAGCGAGGTCAAGTAGCTTGTAGGTAGACCTGATAAGTCTTACAACACCACTTTCCGATAGGCCCAGGTCTTCCAGGAACAATTTTCGATCATCAAAATTTTCCATAACGGCAATCTCACTTTCAATTTCAGCACTGATATAGAGTATCTCAGCATGTTCGTCCTTGATGGCCTCATGAACCTTGGCTGTGAAATTGTTTCCACTCACAACACTCTTCTCATCAACATTGCACACATAAATCACTGGCTTGATGGTTAATAAAAACATGTCGGCAATAAACTGTTCCCTTTCATCAGCAGAAACATCAAAAGCCCGGGCATTTTTACCCTGTTCCAAATGAAGCTTCAATGCTTTAAGCACTTCAATGGCACGAAGGGTATCTCGATCGCCATTTTTGGCATTTTTTTCGGTTTTTGAAAGCTTTCTATCAACACTATCAAGGTCTTTTAACTGTAATTCAGTATCAATTACTTCTTTATCACGAACTGGATTTACATTCCCATCAACATGAATAACGTTGTCGTCCTCAAAGCAACGTAGCACGTGAATAATGGCATCGGTAGTGCGGATATTACCCAGGAACTGGTTACCCAGACCTTCGCCCTTACTAGCGCCTTTTACCAAACCGGCGATATCTACAATTTCAACAGTTGTTGGAACTACACGCTGCGGTTTTACGAGCTTTTCTAGCTCAAAAAGGCGTTCGTCAGGAACTGTTATTACACCAACATTCGGTTCTATTGTACAAAAGGGGAAATTTGCAGCCTGAGCTTTTGCATTGCTCAATGCATTAAATAAGGTTGATTTACCTACATTTGGTAATCCTACGATGCCAGCCTGTAATGCCATGTATATTAATTTTTGCTTTGCAAAGATACTGCGATTGAGGCGATAAGGCGTTCTTTGTAGGAAATAGATTTTACACAATACCCCGCAAATGGTCCTTAACTATATCTGGTTTTTCTTTTTTATGATTGCATTCGCAATCGCGCTGGCTAAATGGGTCATCACAGGTGATCCATTGATCTTCAAGCAGGTTACAGACGGCATTTTTAAGTCTGCCGGAGACAGTGTTGAACTGTCTTTCAAACTCATTGGAATAATGACACTCTTTCTCGGTTTCATGAATATCGGAGAAAAAGCAGGAGCCATCAGGTTTCTTTCGAGAATAGTTTCGCCCTTCTTTAGCAAACTGTTCCCGGAACTACCTCCAAAGCATCCTGCATATGGGCACATGATGATGAACTTTTCTGCCAATCTTTTAGGTCTGGATAACGCAGCAACACCGTTTGGTTTAAAAGCAATGCAAAGCTTACAAACGTTGAACCCTGATAAAGACACTGCCAGTAATGCTCAAATTATGTTTCTCGTATTGCATGCATCAGGACTTACCTTAATTCCCATCAGCATCATTGCACTAAGGGCTTCAGTTACACCCCCAGCAGCAAATCCTACAGATATTTTCTTGCCGTGCATGATAGCAACATTTGTTGCAACGGTGGCAGCACTTGTAATTGTTTCAATACGACAAAAGATTAATTTATTGCAACCAGTCATTTTGGCTTGGATTGCCGGGATTTCGGTTTTCATTGGACTTTTAATCGCTTACCTAAAGATATTTCTTAATCAGGTTGAAATCGAATCCTTTTCATCCGTCTTAAGCAATGGACTCATTTTAATGATCTTTGCTATTTTCCTTTTGGGTGGAATATTTAAGAAGGTAAATGTATTTGAAGCTTTTATTGATGGTGCAAAGGGTGGATTTGAAACCGCTATCAAACTAATCCCATATTTTGTTGCCATGTTGGTGGCCATCAGTGTACTCAGAACTTCTGGAACATTTGATTTTATAACATCTGGACTCATATCAGCATTTTCTGCCATGAATATGGATACCGAGTTTGTCTTGGCACTACCAACTGCCATGATGAAACCACTGAGTGGAGGTGGAGCTCGCGCGCTCATGGTAGATACGATGAATACATACGGTGCCGATTCATTTGCGGGTCGCCTTTCTGCAATTTTTCAAGGCAGTAGTGATACTACATTCTATGTTGTAGCTGTGTATTTTGGTTCGGTGGGTATTAAAAATACCCGCTATTCTATCCCAAGTATGTTACTGGCAGATTTAGTAGGAGTTATTACGGCAATTGGAGTAGCTTATTTGTTTTTCGGAAATTGATATGAAAAGCAGTAGTCAAATATTGTCATCATTGCTCATTCTTTTTTTTGTTAATGCATGTACTTGTAACTCAAAAAAAGAAAAGACCAATGAAATCGTTTTTGAAAATCTTAAGGAAGGTGATACGCTTGTAGTTAAGTTTGCTCCTAAGAACCTACAACAGTGGTTTGAGTTTTATTCAAACAAAGAATCTACAATAAGCTTAAGCGATTTTTCATGTTCAGGAGTTGTCTTGCATAGAGAAGCGCTTAAACTGATCGATACTCTTTATGATAAGTCAAGCAATAGACAAAACCAATTGCTTGTCTTTTCACCAGATGGACATAAGTTCATAGACCTGTTTTCAGTCAGTAATCAAACCCGGCATGATAGCGATATCGTTCGCTCATTAATCACTCCAGATGCTGACCAACAGGTTGTTCTTGGCTATTCAGATGGCAAAAGATATGAGCTCATGTACCTTGGGCCCGAACAAGTGGTAGAAACAGCAGACTGGATAAATGATGAACAGTTTGTTCTCACACTCATTACAAATGAAAATGGCAATACCATTGCTGAGCTTTATTTGTTCGATATCAAAAATTCAATATTTACCAATTTCAGGCTTTCAAAAAAACTAACAGAAACCCAAGCTGAAAAACAGTCCTTTATTGAAGTTTGGACTAAGCATAATCAGAAGAAATAATTGTTTATTAGATGGAAATAATTTTAAAAGATATTAAGTTGTTTGGCTTTCATGGAGTTACTGAACTAGAGCGCATATCTGGAACTGAATTTTGCATTAATATTTCAATAAGTATTGAAAGTAACGAGAACAGGGCAATAACACAACTATCAGATACGATAGACTATTCAGAGGTTTTTTTGTTATTGAAAGATGAATTTGCCAAGCCGGAACTATTGCTAGAAGTATTGGCCAATAGAATTGCAAGTGCAGTAGTTAAAAAATACATTATAGCCCAAACCGTAGAATTGACAATAATGAAACTTAACGCGCCTATAGCCGGACTGGATGGACAAGTAGGTATAAAATTAAAAAAGAATCAACTAACCTCATTTAAATAAATATCCAAAATCACATTCATTATTTTTAAATCTGAAAACATGTTGAATAAAAAAATATTTACCTTATCAATTTTATTGACATCATTTTGCTTAATTTTTGCCCAAGATCAACAACCCATAAAATCAGTCTACGACGCCAATCAATTATTTAATCCACTCTTTTACACTCAATACGGAAATAATATCCGCACAGGCAATGGTGAACCAGGAAAAGAATATTGGCAAAATAAAGCAGACTATATCATAAGAGCCGAACTCGATGACCAAACAAATCAAATCAGTGGTTCGATCACCATGACCTATGTAAACAATAGCCCGACATTGATGAATTTTCTTTGGTTCCAACTTGATCAGAATCTTTTTAAACCAACATCTCGTGGTTATGCAAAACTCCCAACTGCTGGAAGAAGCAGATACGGGAATGCAGCAAATACGTTTGAAGGTGGATACAATATCAAGACAGTAAAAATATTATCTGCTGTAGGAAGCAAGGTTAACGAATTAACAATAGTCCCAGATATTTATGATACCCGCATGCGACTTGATTTACCTAAAGCGATTAAACCGGGTGGCGATAGAATTATTATTAAAATTGAATACAGCTACACCATTCCTGAATACGGAGCTGATCGAACTGGGGTGCTAAAAAACCCTGATGGAAATATTTTTGCTGTTGCACAATGGTATCCTCGAATTTGTGTGTTTGATGATATTCAAGGATGGAATACTTTACCTTATTTGGGAGCTAGTGAATTTTATTTGGAGTATGGCAATTTTGATGTTGCCATTACAACACCAGCAGATCATGTAGTTGTGGCGTCTGGTGAATTGCTCAATCCATCGGAGGTTATGACTGCCGAACAGTTCAATAGATATAAAACTGCTCATCTAAGCGACTCAACCATCGTTGTTAGAAACATGGAAGAGGTGTCCAAGCATGACACCAAATTGAAAAAAGAAAAAAATACCTGGCGGTATTTTATTTCAAATGCTAGAGATTTTGCATGGGCTTCTTCAGCCTCGTTCATTTGGGATGCTGCAAGAATAAATTTACCCAGTGGTAAAAAATCTTTAGCACAATCCGTTTATCCGATTAGTTCTAGTGGAAACAATGCATGGGGTAGGAGTACGGAATACACTAAAGCAAGTGTTGAAAACTATTCAAAGCGTTGGTTTGAATATCCTTATGCTGCAGCTACAAATGTCGCCAGCAATATTGGTGGCATGGAATATCCTGGTATAGTATTTTGTACCTCAACTGCCCAAAAAGAAGATCTTTGGGGCGTAACAGACCATGAATTTGGACATACCTGGTTTCCAATGATTGTTGGAAGCAATGAGCGCAAATATGGCTGGATGGACGAAGGATTCAACACCTTTATGAATGAAATTGCTTCTGTCGATTTTAACAATGGCGAATATCAACAAGAAGCAATGAATGCCCATGCAATGGCAAAATACATGTTTAGCGATCGGTCAGAGTCTGTTATGAAAACGCCAGATGGACTAAAAGAGTTTAATATAGGGCTATCGCTTTATTTAAAGCCTGGTTACGCGCTGGGCTTGTTAAGAACTCATATTGTGGGGGAGAAACGTTTTGACACCGCTTTTAAAAAGTATATACGCGACTGGGCGTATAAGCATCCCTCTCCTTGGGACTTCTTCAGAAGCATTGAAAGCAGTGTAGGTGAAGACCTTGGATGGTTTTGGAAGGGGATGATCATGGAAAACTGGAGGCTTGATCAAGCCATTGGCGAAATAACATATCAGGATAGTAACCCTGTCAATGGGGCGATAGTCACGGTTCATAATCTGCAGAAAATGGCAATGCCCGTGGTCATTGAGTTCGAAACGATTTCCGGAATAAAGGATCGCATTAGCCTTCCTGTGGAAGTATGGCAGAATAATGTTAGCATTAAGGCTAGAATTCCTTCCAAGGAACTACTCGCCCGAGTTACAATTGATCCAGATAAGGTTTTTCCAGATTTTGATGAAGAAAACAACAATTGGAGTAGCGAGCAGCTAAAAAAGTGATTTAAGGGGAATAAATGATGAAATATCCATAAAAACGCTTAGTTTTGCCCTCCGTTTGATCCTTTTTGGATTAGACAGTATTCCCAAATGGTCCCATAAGTTCTTCGTCTGTTCGAAGACACCAGTAGGGGTAAACATAAAAATACAGTTATGCCAAAAGTTAAAACCCACTCAAGGGCGAAAAAAACTTTTAAGGTTACCGGCTCGGGTAAAATTACCTACAGAAAGCCAACAAGAGGTCACCTACTCACAAAGAAGTCCAGCAAACGCAAACGTGCACTTCGAGTAACCGGACAGGTTCACCACAGTAATCTTGATTTTGTTAAAAGACTTTTACGTCTTAAGTAAGTCTACTTATTACATTCATTTAAACTCATTAGCATATGCCACGTTCAAAAAATGCCGTCGCCTCCAGGGCCCGGAAAAAAAGAATCCTCAAACAAGCGAAAGGATTTTATGGTAAAAGGAAAAATGTATACACCGTTGCGAAGAATGTACTTGAGAAAGGACTTACTTACAGCTATGTAGGTCGTAAACTCAAGAAAAGAGACTATCGCAGTCTCTGGATTGTACGTATTAACGCAGCCGTTAGAGAAGAAGGAATGAAATACTCAGAATTCATCAATAAACTCAACATCAAAGGAATCCAGTTGGATCGCAAAATGTTGGCTGAAATGGCGATGAACAACCCTGAATCGTTCAAACAACTTGTTCAATCCGTTAAGTAATTATCAAGAATTCCGCCTCAAAGCCGAATGTTCAAATAAACATTCGGCTTTTTAATTTTAGGTCGTGAAAAAATTTAATTTTGTAACATATTACTGATATTTAAATTTAGTCCCGAAAAATGAGCAATACTTATACAGATCTAGTTAAGCAGACATTCTACTTTCCACAAGAAGGATTTGAAACAAAAGATGGTAACCTGCATTTCAATGACCTTGACCTAAAAGCCTTGATTGAAAAATATGGCACCCCTTTAAAACTGACCTACCTTCCCAAAATTGGACAACAGATCAATAAGGCAAAAGACCTTTTCAATAAAGCCTTTAAAAAACATAAGTACGAAGGAAAGTATCATTATTGCTACTGCACAAAAAGTTCTCACTTTTCTTTTATTCTTGAAGAAGCACTCTCACATGATATTCATTTAGAGACATCCTATGCATATGACATAGAGATCATCAATAAACTCTACGAAAAAAAGAAAATAAACAAGGATACATTTATCATCTGCAATGGTTTTAAGCAAAGACCATATACCACAAGAATAGCTCGGCTGATCAATACTGGATTTAAAAACGTAATACCAGTTCTTGATAACAAAGAAGAACTGGAAAGGTATAAAAGGAGTGTTAAAGTTCCATTCAAAGTTGGCATTAGGGTTGCTGCTGAAGAGGAGCCAAACTTTCCTTTTTATACATCAAGACTCGGAATAAGGCCCAAAGATATTCTTGAGTTTTATGTTGATCAAATAGAAGGTTATGAAGATAAATTTCAATTGAAAATGCTTCATATTTTTCTTAACAAGGGGATTAAAGATGATATCTACTATTGGAGTGAGTTAAACAAAGTAATAAACCTATACTGCCAGCTTAAGAAAATTTGTCCAGAACTTGATTCCATAAATATTGGTGGAGGATTTCCAATCAAACATTCACTTGGTTTTGAATACGACTATGCATTCATGATTAATGAAATTGTTGGAACAATTAAGAAGGCGTGCAAAAAGGCCAAGGTTCCAATGCCTCATATTTTTACTGAATTCGGAAGTTTCACCGTAGGGGAGAGCATGGCCCATATTTATTCTGTCATCGCTGAAAAAGTACAAAATGATAGAGAGATTTGGTACATGATTGATTCATCATTTATTACCACCTTACCGGATACCTGGGGGATTGGAGAAAAGTTTCTGTTGCTCCCCATCAATAAATGGAATAATGAATATCAGCGGGTTGTACTAGGTGGACTAACATGTGACAGCCATGATTATTATGATTCAGAGGAACATGTCAATGAAGTTTTTTTACCCAAACTAACAGGTGGTAATGAGAAGGAACCCCTTTACCTTGGATTTTTTCACACCGGAGCATACCAGGATCAAATCAGTGGTTATGGAGGCATTAAACATTGCATGATACCTTCTCCCAAACATATTATCATTGGAAAGGACAAGCATGGCAAATTGCACGACTGGGTGTATGCAAAGGAGCAAACAGCACAAAGTATGCTTAAGATACTTGGCTATATCTAATATATTTTCCAAAAATTATTAAAAAGTAAACTGGAAGTCTAGTTTACTTTTAATTTATACTTTTTACTCACCTTAGGGTTGTTGAAATATTTATCAGCTTCTTCCTGTGAATATCTTGGATCGAATTCTAACATGGGAAGATCAACCAGTTGCAATTGTGATTGCTTTAACTCATCGCGTAATTTTTTTGTCTTGGCAAGAATTTCAGTATCTCTTTCCCCGAGGAGCATATTGTCTGACATCATATAGTCAAATCGTTTGATCGTTGACCTGATTTCCGAAGCTGTATTCTGCTCTTGAACTTTTGTGGGTGCAACTGCTTCTTTTACCGGAACCAATGTTAGGCCGATGCTTGGAAGAACTTTACCGATATTTTTGATTGACTCTGAACCGCCAGCTGTGGCAAAAACAGTACCCAACATTGCTGTAGACGAACCGGATATATCAAACGTTGTTCTTGTTTTTTTTGTTTGCTTGATGTTTGAACTTACCACAAAGAAGGTTAGCTTGAGGTTATTGACATATCTCTTAATTTCATTTTCAACCTGACGATGTTCAAGAATTTTTTCAGGGTAATTTATTCCAGGTTTTATATAAAGTCTGACGGTAGCCGTATCGCGGTTTTGAAATTTATCTGAACCAATAAATTGAAGCAGCAAAGTTTTTTGTTTTGCAGTGTCGTTATCTCTGATGAAATCATAAGGTATCTTCCAAACAAACTCATCATTACAATTTTTTACTGTTTTGAAATTACTAATGGGTTCATTGGAATTAATGGTAATTTGTTCAATTGGGAAAGTCCCTTCTTCACATTGAACTCTAAAATGAACGGAATCACCTTCCTGAAGTAGCATCATGTTTCCAACAGTAGGAGTAAGTTTAGAAACAATAACTTCGGTGTTATAAAACAGTAGGGTGAAACTGGTCTCAATCCGCTCATTGGCATCCTTTAAATTTTGAACTCCCATTTCGATACTATAAGGAGTATCATATTTTAACTTACCACTCTTGAAATAAGAACGATCTGCCTTAAAAGAAAGTAAGCCTGTATTTCTATCGACTTTTACACCAACAGGGGCACTTTTCAAAAACCAAAAGTAACTCTGCGCAGGTTTATTAATTTGAAAATCATAAATAAGGGTGGAGTCTACTTGAAGCGTAAAGAAGGGATTCATGTTTATTATTCTCAGGATAGAATCCGGATTGACTTTAACCTCTGGAATAATAAATAATGAATCAACTCTTATGAGACTATCTGTAACTGTTATGGTAGTATCTTTTATTGGTGCAGGAACCGGAACTTGAGCAAAGCTAATCTTGATTAAGAAGACTAAAAGGATGGATAGTATTGCTTTCAATGTGGTGGGGGTTTGAGCAAATTTAAAACAAAGAAGACGAATTATTGTCAACAAAAACCTAAAGCACTATTAACAAAAGGGTTATGTTTTCAGAGTTTGAAATATTTTTTACAATATTGCACAATGTGTCTTCTTTTTTAAGTTTTGGCATCTAGAAATCACCATATTTTTTCGAGAATAAATTATGTTATTAAAAACAATAATATGACATTTCGTCTATTAAATTATCAATTAATGCCATAACGACATACGCGGAATGCACCATTTCTGGTGTAACTTTACAAAAAAAAAAAAACTATGTATCCAGCAGAAATTGTTATACCCATGAAAGAAGAGCTCACTGAACATGGTTTTGATGAGCTTCTCACGCCTGCAGATGTTGACGAAAAAATTAGTGCTGAAGGAACTACTTTAATTGTAATTAATTCAGTTTGCGGATGTTCGGCAGGAAGTGCAAGGCCCGGTGTGTTGATGTCTGTTCACAATTCAGAAAAACGCCCGAATAACCTAACCACAACTTTCGCAGGTTTTGATGTTGATGCAGTGAAAAGACTTCGTGAGCATTTGTTGCCTTATCCTCCATCATCACCAGCAGTAGCCCTTTTTAAAGATGGTAAGCTTGTTCATATGATTGAGAGACATCAAATTGAGGGGAGACCCGCACAAATGATTGCACAAAATCTGATCGCAGCTTTTGAAGAATACTGCAACTAATCAACAAAAAAGGCGGCCTTTATTGGGCCGCCTTTTTTATCCTAATCCCTTTAAATGTATCCAAACCTATACTTTTTTCTCAAAGATGCTCTTGGCATAGAGCCATGGGCATTTACCCAATACATCAATTCATTTGGCTTATTGGTTGCTGTTGCGTTCGTTATTGGAGCTTTGATTATCAGCACAGAACTCAAGCGCAAAGAAACCCTTGGTCTTCTTTCACCAATGGAGGAAAAAGTTACCATTGGAAAACCTGCAAGTCCACTTGAACTTACATTACACTTTCTTTTTGGGTTTATCGTTGGATATAAAATCCTAGGAATATTTTTAAACTCTAGTCAAATTAACCCACCAGATTACATCTTTTCTAAGGAGGGTAGTTGGATTGGAGGACTTTTATTGGGTTCCCTTTTTTCTGTACTTAAATATATTGAAAAGAAAAAAACAACCCTTAAGAAGCCCGAGCAAAAAATAATAAAGATTTGGCCACACGAAAGGGTGGGAGATATCACTGTATATGCAGCTATTACAGGCTTTATTGGTGCAAAGATTTTTGACAACCTTGAAAACTGGGATCGTTTTATCCAGGATCCAATTGGCAATTTATTGGCGCCAAGTGGACTAACTTTTTACGGTGGACTTATCCTTGCATCAACCACAATTATTTTTTATGCCAAGCGTAAAAAAATTGGAATAAAGTATCTTCTTGATGCCGCTGCACCCGCCCTAATGATTGCATATGCGATTGGAAGAATAGGATGTCATGTTTCTGGTGATGGCGACTGGGGTATTTTCAATTCTGCCTATACAGTCAGTTCAGAAAATAAAATAATTGTAGCTTCCGAAGGCGATTTTGTTAATTCACTCCAAAGCAATCCAGAATTCACAAGGTACTTGGTATCTGAATTTGGTAGCATTGATAATATCCCCCATATACCTTTTATAGGGTCAGATATGCTGCCTAACTGGGTCTGGGCTTATAACTTTCCGCATAATGTCAACGGTGTGGGTACACCAATTCCAAACTGTGAAGGAAGCTATTGCAACCAATTGATCCCGCCGGTTTTTCCAACAACACTTTATGAGATTTTCACTTGTAGCTTACTCTTTTTGTTGCTCTGGGGAGTCAGAAAAAAAATTACAATACCTGGCAGATTATTCACCCTCTACTTAATGCTAAACGGATTGGAAAGATTCTTTATTGAAAAGATAAGGGTAAACACCACATACGACATACTTGGCTTTCATCCAACGCAGGCAGAATTGATTTCAACTTTCTTAATCCTTGGCGGCGGCCTTTTATGGACAACATTGGGAAAACCAAAAACAAAAAATATTTAATCCTACCCATATGCCATCATTTGATATTGTCAGCAAAGTAGATGCTCAACTGCTCGATAACGCAGTGAATGTTACTAAAAAAGAAGTCGTAAACAGATTCGACTTTAAAGACTCCGCAGTAGAAATTGATTTCAATAAAAAGGACATGAAGATTGTCCTGGAAACCTCTGATGATATGAAAATGCGTCAGTTGACTGAAATGTTGATTAATCGAGCCAATAAGCAGGGTATATCCCCACATGCCTTTGATATGTCAAAGGAACCCTACCAAAGCGGCAAGACAGTAAAACAAGAAGTTCTCGTTAAAAATGGTCTCAAACAAGATGACGCTAAAAAAATCACCAAAATCATCAAAGACTCTGGAATGAAGGTTCAAACCCAGATTATGGACGATATTATTAGGGTAACAGCCAAGAAAATAGATGATTTACAGGCCGTCATGCAGGAGTGTAAGCAAGCTGATTTGTCTCTTGCCCTTCAATTTGAGAATATGAGGAGTTAATCCCTCACTAAATTGAATATATCACCCGAATTAACTAACTTCGCATCCTTAATAAATGCCATGGCCAAATCCATGCAGCCTAAAAATCAATAAAAATGAAACAAGGTATCCATCCAGACGATTACAGATTTGTAGTTTTCAAAGACATGAGTAACGGAACTACATTCCTTACACGCTCAACTGCCGCATCAAAGGAAACTATCCAATGGGAAGATGGCAAAGAGTATCCCGTAATTAAGCTTGAGATTTCAAACACCTCCCATCCGTTCTTTACTGGCCAAAATATGCTGGTTGACACTGCAGGTAGGATTGACAAATTCAAGAAAAAATACGCAAAGAAGTAATTCAATCAAAACCCTCCTTCATGGAGGGTTTTCCATATGCGCCAAAGGTCGTAGACATTCCCCCACTAACCTCAATGCCAAAGCTTTTACTAAACCATTCAGCGCTCAAGAGGGATTTTTACCCCCTAACACTTACCAGAGATCTTTGTGATCTTAGGGTAGGAATACTAACGATTAGGGAAAAGTGGGAATTTCTCGCAAAACAACAATCGTTTGATCTTGAACTGTTAAATGAAGCAGATAGTGCAAAAGCCGATAAAATAATTTCGGCAAATCTAATACCCGATGCTTCAATCGACCTCAACGCCTTTTTCTCATCAGATATTTTACCGGAATCAGGACTGAAACAAATCAATCGATTGTGGGATATCATTTCACTAAACAGTTGGGGTATTTGTGAAGATGTGAAGTTGTTGCCCCCATATCATAACAAATTAGATGCTTCAATTTTAATCACCTCATCTGGCTCACACAAATTGCAGGTTAGTCCCACAGCAATTCTTGAGCATTGCTTTATAAACCTGAACGATGGACCTGTTTATATAGACGATAATGCATTGGTGATGGAAGGTGCAATGCTTCGAGGACCCCTCTACATAGGCAAACATAGCGTGGTCAAAATGGGAGCAACTTTATATGGAGGCACCAGCATAGGCAATCATTGCGTTGTTGGAGGTGAAATTAAAAATTCAATTATTCACTCATTTTCCAATAAGGCACACCATGGATATATTGGAGATAGTTATGTCGGAGCATGGTGTAACCTAGGCGCAGGTAGCAGTTGCTCAAATTTAAAGAACACAGGAGGAAAGATTAAGGTATGGGACATTCATGCAAAAGCCTTTAGGTTGGCTACTCAAAAAGTAGGCATTTATATGGGCGATCATGTTAAATCTGCCATCAATACCTCTTTTAACAGTGGAACAGTAATCGGACCATATTCAAATATTTTTAGCCATACCGGACTCATTCCCAAATTTATACCAGCATTTTCATGGGGCAGTGACGGTAAATCTTTTTATGAATTTGAAAAACTTCTTGAAGAGATCAATCGATGGATGGCCATGAAAGACAAAGAACTCGATAAGAAGACAACATCAATAATTTATAATTTGTACAAAACAATCAAAACATCATGAGAACTCAAATTGCTGCAGCAAACTGGAAAATGAACAAAACCCTTCAAGAAGGAACACAATTGCTACATGATATTCTATCTTCAGACATAGATCCGAACAC
>JBILBU010000016.1:0-49910 GCA_044353505.1 Chitinophagaceae bacterium
ATTGTCGGCATCAGTATGTTCACTGATGAGCATGCCAGTATGGTATCCTGTTACCTGAACATTACGCAATATCGTGAGGGCGGCATTATTGCTTTCTGGTGTGATTAATCCCTTGGTGCCATGTGTTGGCATTGCAGATTGTACGTTGTATATGTCTGTGTTGATGAATACGTTTTCGAGTTGGCATTGCAAGGCCCATTGAAGATCGATACCACCAATTGCCGGGTTGTCATAGCTGCGGACATCAAGATTTCGAATGATCACATGCACTGCTGAGTAACTACCATACAGGGCATCGGTGGACTTATTGACTGAAATGACTGATGGTCCTGACTTTTCTAGACATTGGATGATGGTGCCGTGCCTGAGCAGAGGGAAGTTTCCAATGGTGCCGAAAACAGGGGTAGGCGTACTCTCCCCTATTATCTCAATCGTCATCCAACTCGGAAGTGGTTTAGAGATTGCCGGGATGATGATACGTCCCCGATAGACACCATCTGGTAGGAATATTTTTCCGCCGCCTGCTGCAATTACAGCTTGAATGCATGTTGAAAATGCAGCAGTGTTGTCGGTCTTGTCGTCACCAACAGCTCCATAGTCTTTCACATTAAAGGTAGCCGCCTGAACTGGCAATGCGTTTAAAAAAATGCATCCAACCATCAAGACCAGTAGCGAAAGAAAAAGGTTTTTTATTTGCTTTGCTTTTTTCATATGTTGAGGAGTTGGCGATGTGGAATCAAAATGCTAGATGCCCCTTGCATGGCAAACCTCTTAATATACGCATTTTTTTTAACATTTTTGTTGGATAAACAGTTAAATAAATAATAGCTGATATACTCAAAGAGTACCCCGCTTTTAAGTTAATTTCGCAGATTAACTTTTTACCAAGTATGTCGCTTTCTCACTTACTCAAATTTATTTATAATAACGGAACAGACGAAGTTATTCGTCGAGGTAAAAAGATTCATGCCATAAACTATGTTGAATTTATTGAGGTTGATGAATTATTAGGCTCAGTGAGTTTTAGGGTGAAGGATGATAATTACAGCACGTTCTATAGGGTCAATATTTTAAAGTATAAAGATCAACGTGCGCTTTCCTTGCGTTGTAGTTGCCCATATAATCTCGGGGATATTTGCAGACACGAGGCTGCTGCACTATTTAATTTGCAAGATCTTCTTGATAGGAACATGATCGGTGATCATGCAATTCGGTATGATCAGCGGCATACCGTTGTGAAGATGAAGCAGATTGATTTGAGAACCATCAGAATGCTTTCTACCATTGAGGTGTGTGAACAAGCAGAAGTAATGTTAAGGACAAATAAAGCCACCATTCAACTTGCAAAAGACGAAAGGGTTGAGGCTACATTGGAGCTTAACGGAGAAATATTTCCATTGGTCATACAGCGCAATGAAGAAAAAAACTTTGACACCTCATGCAAATGCATAGAAGAGGTTCATCCACTTTGTGTTCACAAGACCGCTCTTTTTCTTCAGTTGATTAATTCATATGGCTCACCATATTTTGATACCATTAGAAACTGGGATAAGGAAAAAAATAAGCTTCTTGGTATCTATGGGTATAGCATGAATGAACCCGAGTGGGACAAAAAATTTGAATTCACATACAAAGATGGTAAGCCATTTTTGAGGGTACTGGATTTAAATGTAAAAAGAGTTGTTTCCACTGTAGAGGAGAGAACTTTGGTCCAAGCACCTAAGGCAGTTGAAATGGAAATTGCACCGGTAAAGCAATTGGTTGATTCAGCGTACCGCCTAGGCACTGTTTTTATTGAGACCCCTGGAAAATATCCTGGATTTACTGTTGAATTGGTTGGAGGTGAACTTGACCAAGACAAGATGGAATTTATTGGTAAGGTGCAACATATCGACCTCTCCAAATATGTTCCAACAACAGAGATACAATCAGAAGATATTTCTTTGTTAAACGCAGTAAGAAAATTACAGCTTTCCGAAATAGACAAATACCTCAGCAGGAATTCACCCTTCTCTGGTATCTGGGAAAATATTATTTATTCAGAGGAAGAGGGTCTTCCTGCTGAGACTACACAGCTTATTGATGAGTACCTGCATCCAAAATTGGTGAAGCTATTTCAGGAGCATGCCGACAGAACAGTGTTTATGCGATTGCAGCAAGGAAAAACATTCACTACCGCCAATCTTAAAAAAATAGGGATAGGTAATGGCAGGATGAGTCCAGCACTTGATGTTACTGCAGCTAAGAAACATATTCAGATAGAGCCGAAGGTACATATTGAGGAATGGGATATTGAATTGACTGCCAATGAGTGGCCATCTTCACTGCTCACACTGTTTAATAACACGATTTATACGTGGAACTCCCTTGAAGAGCTTGAGGCCGTTACTGAATTTATTCCTGAGCGGAACAGAAAAATATCAATTGCAGCATGGCCGGAATTTCTTGAAAAGCATGTTCTTCCATTTGCCCGTAAGTATAAGGCAGACTTTGACAGAGACATACTTACTGAAGTGTTTGAGGGACAACCAGCGATGCAACTGCAGTTGCAGGAAAAAAATGAGTACTTGATTTTTTCTCCGGTTTTCTTGTATCAAGGCTATGAAGTAAAATATTCAGATAAGGAAACCATCTTTTTGCCTGAAGGCACCAAAGTCAAATTGATTCGCCGAAATGTAGCAAAGGAAAGTGATTTTGTAAAAAAGCTTGGTTCTCTTCATTCCAACTTCATCAAGACTGAAAACAGTTTCAACCTGGTCTTGAAAGGAACTGATGTATTAAAGAATAACTGGTTCTTTTTATTTGTTGATGCGATGAAGGAAGCTGAAATTCCTGTCATTGGATTTGAGGTGTTAAAAAATTACAGATTCAATACGGCAAAGCCAGAGACAAGAATTCAGATCAGCAATGGGGTTGATTGGTTTGATGCCAAGGTTGATATTGTATTTGGTGATCAGAAGGTGACGATTGAAGAGATCAAACGCGCTCTTACAAACAAACAGCAGTTTGTGCAATTGAATGATGGCACATTGGGAATTCTTCCTGATGAGTGGCTGAAAAAATATTCTTTATTATTTCGTGTTGGAGAAGGCAAGCAGGATCAGCTGCGCCTCTCTAAATATCACCTAAGCATCATCGATGAATTGTATAACGGCATCGATGAAACCGAAGTGATGATCAGGCTTGAAGAGAAGTATGATCGCTTGAGGTCTTTCAATAGAATCACTGAAGTTGACCCCCCTCAGGCACTTGCACATATTCTCAGGCCATATCAGGTTGCAGGATACCATTGGTTAAATTATCTTACTGAAGTAGGATGGGGTGGTATTCTTGCTGATGATATGGGTCTTGGTAAAACAATACAAGCACTTTCTTCACTGCAATTGTATAAAAACCAGAACCCGAGCATGACCGCACTCGTAGTTTGTCCAACTACCCTGATGTACAACTGGGAGAATGAGATTAAAAAATTCACGCCCGACTTAACATACAGCATTCATCACGGTGGAGAAAGGCAAAGGGATAAAAAGATTTTTGATCAATTTGATGTGGTGATAACCACTTACGGAACTCTGCGCAGTGATATCAAGTTCATGGTAGAGACCCCGTTTGATTATATTGTGTTGGACGAATCTCAGGCAATTAAAAATCCTCAGAGCAAGGTTACGAAAGCAGCTTGTTTACTTAATGCCAAGAACAGACTTTGCATGAGTGGTACGCCATTGCAGAACAATACCTTTGATATTTATGCACAGATGAATTTTCTGAATCCTGGGATGTTGGGCAGTGTTGAAAATTTTAGAAATGAATTTGCTACCCCCATTGATAAATTTGGCGAGCGTGAGCACAAAGAGCATTTAAAGAAATTACTTTATCCGTTCATCCTTAGGAGAACCAAGGAGCAGGTTGCAAAAGATCTGCCTGATAAAACAGAAACTATTTTGTTTTGCGAGATGGAAGAAGATCAGCGTAATATTTATGATGCATACAGAAATGATTATCGCGATAAAATCCTTGGCGTGATCAAAGAGCATGGCATACAGAAATCTCAGCTCACAATCCTTCAAGGGCTAATGAAGTTGCGTCAGATTTGTGATTCACCTGCTATCATGAATGAGCCTGAGCCGATGCCGAATGTTTCGGTGAAGTTGGACGAACTCGCAAGAGAGATCACTGAAAATATTGGCAACCACAAGGCGCTGATTTTCTCACAGTTTCTTGGCATGCTTGCCCTGATCAAAGAAAAGCTTACTGAATTGGGTGTGCGGTTTGAATATTTTGATGGCAGTACCAGCGCTCCAGATCGGGAAAAGGCTATTCAGAGTTTCCAGAACAACGATGAAGTGCGTGTGTTTTTGATTTCTCTTAAAGCTGGTGGAGTGGGTCTTAACCTAACTGCTGCTGATTACGTATACATCGTCGATCCTTGGTGGAATCCAGCAGTTGAACAACAGGCCATAGATCGTACCCATCGTATCGGACAGACCAAAAATATTTTTGCTTATCGTATGATTTGTAAAGACACGATTGAAGATAAAATACTCCAATTACAGGATAAGAAGCGAACACTTGCCAGGGATCTAGTGGCAGATGATTCAGGATTTGTTAAGAGCCTTTCAAGAGAGGATGTAGAGTATTTGTTTAGTTAGTCGTTTCAACCAAGCTTGAATTATTACTGTTCAATACACTTGAGAAATATATTTATACTTCATGCACATCAACATGTGCACTTGATCTAAATTCGACTTTCGCAGATATTTCAACATATGATCAAAGCGGGATCCTATATCAAAAGCACGGCAGCCTTGAAGGGTAGCTTTTTTGAAGACGCCATTATTCTTATTGTTGAAAATAACGCAGACGGAGCTGAGGGCTTTGTGATGAACAAGCCAATTGGACGTTCGTTGCATGAGTTGGAAGAATTTCGCCACAGTCAACCTTTTCCAATTTTTGAAGGGGGGCCAGTAGATCCCGAACACATCTATATTTTGCACAGCAGGCCTGATCTTATTGCAGGAGGCCAGCCAATGGCCAATGGCATGCATGTGGGAGGATCGATTCAACAGGTCATTGATGCAATCAATCTAATAGGAGTTTCTAAGGATGAAATTAAACTCTTCATTGGATATTGTGGATGGGATGCCGGAGAATTGGAGATGGAGCTGCAAGAAGGAAGTTGGACTCTACTTGATAAACTTTCATTTGTTTAGTGCTAAGCTTCAGGAATCTATCCTATGATGAGGGGTTTCGAATAGCTTAGAAAAGAGTTATGAGGGTTTTGATACTCAGAAAAAAAGTTGCGCCTATCACAACTATTCCAAATAGCCTTAACCAAATCGGGTGTTTGTAATCCCCAACAATATTTTTATTTGCTGCCGCAATCAGAATTAATCCCAGTGCGATAGGTAATACAAATCCATTTAATGCCCCAGCAAATACAAGTGTTTTGACGGGCTTGCCCACACTAAGAAATATTCCAAGGGCAATCAATACAAATCCTACCAGTAATGGTTTTTCATTTTTTTCAAAGAATATATTAAAAGATCGGAAGAAAGAGATGGAGGTATATGCGGAACCAACAACTGAGGTGATGGCAGCACTCCACATGATGATTCCAAATATGATGTATCCAATATTTCCAGCTGCGATTTTGAATATTGAAGCCGCAGGATTGCTTTCATCCAGTGAGATGCCTTTGGCAACTACTCCCAATGCAGCAAGGAACAACATTACCCGCATGATAGAGGCAAGTAAAATTGCAGTTATTGCTGATTGGCTTACTTCTTTTGTGTATGATTTGCCCGTCATGCCTGCATCAATGAGGCGGTGCGCGCCAGAAAAACTAATATATCCCCCTACTGTACCGCCCACTAAAGTAATGATGGCAAAAAAATCAATCTTGTCAGGCGCAAAACTTTTTTCTATGGCTTGCCCGATTGGGGGAGATGACACAATTACAATGTAGAGGGTTAATAAGATCATGATAATGCCCAGCACTTTTGCAAAGAGGTCCATCCATTTTAGTGATTCTTTGTTGATGAAGATGAAGATGGCAATGACGGCACTGATGATAGCACCCACATCTGTACTCCATCCAGTAAGTACGTTTAGTCCAAGTCCCGCTCCAGCTAAATTCCCTGTGTTAAAGGCAAGTCCCCCAAAAACAATCAAGAGCGTAAGTAAATACCCTGCTCCCGGGATGACTTTATTTGCAAGCTCTTGTGCACGCAACCCGCTCGCTCCCAACACCCGCCAGATATTGAGCTGAGCGCCGATGTCGAGTACAATTGAAATAAGAATAACAAATCCAAAGCTGGCAAGAAGCGTATTGGTAAATAAGGCTGTCTGCGTGAGGAAACCTGGACCTATTGCTGAGGTGGCCATCAAAAATGCTGCTGCCAAGATGGTTGAGCGGCGGCCAAAGGGATGATGAGGCTTTTTTATGTGCATGCCGCGATTATAATATTTTCTTTTTCCAAACCAGCGCTTATCGTCTTTACAAATTCAAGGGCATGTAGACCATCTCCATGGATGCAGAGGGTGTCTACTTTCATGCTGATCTTCTTTCCCGAAGTACTGGTCACTGTGTTTTCTTTGATCACCTGAAGCACTTGCAGGAGAGCCTGATCTGATCCATTGATCAACGCATTGCTTGCTGCCCTTGGGGTTAGCATTCCTTCGTCGGTATAGCTTCGGTCGCAAAAGACCTCCCTACAAAATGCAATGCCTTCGTTGTTGGCTGCGCGTTCTGATGCTGTATTGGGCATACCAAACAATTTGAGGGAGGGGTCAATGCTTTTTATTGCCGCGGCAATAATGGAAGCGATGCTATATTTGCTTGCGGAGGCATTGTATAATGCCCCATGTGGTTTTACATGTTTTAGCTGTTGCCCTAAGGAATCTGCAATTGTCTTAACGAGGTTAATCTGTTCAACGATGATCTTATGAAGTTCGTCGTTGTTCATCTCCATGGCTCTTCTTCCAAACCCTGCTCTATCTTGATAGGATGGGTGTGCCCCTATGGCAACTCCGTATTGTTGGGCGAGCTGTATCGTTTCTTTTATTGTTTCGTTATCGCCCGCATGATAACCACAGGCAATATTGGCCGAACTTATGAAGGGCATGATCAGCTGATCAGTCTGATACCCTTCCCCCATATCGCAGTTTAGGTCGATGCGTATAGCCATGTTTAAATTTATGCAAATTGTAAGGAATGAAAGTTGAAAAATAAAAATGAAAGTGTGTATATTCATAATATGAAAACAAGAAGAACTTTTATACAATCAGCTGCAATGGCTTCTGCAGGATTGCTTGCCAGTAAGTCATTTGCCTTTTCAGTTGGCAATAAAGGAATAAAGCCTGCCGAGCTTATTATTGGCCATAACGGGTTTACCTACAAGGTTGATTCAGGATGGGCAAAGATCAGCGCAAGTACGCATCCTGTTAATAATTGTCATGAAATGATTCAGGACAGCCAAGGACGATTGATCCTTGTGGGCGATGATACCAAAAACAACATACTCATATTTGATAAATCAGGACAACTTTTGGATTCTTGGGGAACCTCATATCCAGCAGGACATGGTCTTTCAATCAGCAAGGAAAATGGAGAAGACTTTTTGTTGATCGTTGACAATGGCTTTTACACCGATCTTTCAGGGGCTGGAAAATCTCAACCGGGAAATGTGATCAAAACAAATGTAAAGGGAAGAATCATCTTTACCCTGCCACAACCACATGCAATAGGAGTTTATAAAGATGATGAGGGGTATCACCCAACTGAAACCGCAATCGCTCCCAATGGAGATATATATGTAGCGGATGGATATGGATCTGATTATATTCTTCATTTCGACAGCAAAGGAAGATTTATCAGAAAGTTTGGTGGGCATAACAATGACAACAAGGAGCATAACCTACAATGCGCACACGGGGTTGTGGTAGATAACCGCGATAAAGAAAATCCGGTGTTGATATGTACTTCAAGGGAAGAGTGCTGTTTCAAGGTATTCACATTAGATGGCAAGTTTATAAAGCGTCTTGATACTCCAGGGATGTATGTGTGCAGGCCAGTTATCCATGGTCAACATCTATATGCTGGCGTATGCTGGTCTAAAGACAAAGAAGGTAAGCAATTAAACAGTTCAGGATTTCTAACCATCCTCGATACAAACTATAAAGTACTTGCCAGTCCGGGTGGAACTGCACCTATTTACAAAAATGGTGTACTTCAGCAAACATTCCAGCATGAATCAAAAGTGTTCCACCACGGACATGATGTATGTATCGATGAGGACGACAGCATTTATGTTGCACAGTGGAATGCGAATAAAACTACTCCGATAAAGCTTACCCGGGTTTAGGGAAGTTTCTTATTACAAGGTTTAGAGAGGTTGAGAGATGTTATTGGTGATTTGTTTAGTTGTTTAGCCGTTGAGACCTAAACAGCTAAACGAATAAACACCTAAACCCTGAATTTTTCAACCTCCCTAAACCTCACCTTCTCCCCAGGCCTTAGTTGCGCGAGCAATGGGATATATGCTGAACAAACGCGGGCAATGCGAGGGTAGCCGCCGATTGTCTGTGCATCTGCCATGAGGATAATGGGATTGCCCTCGTTGGTGACTTGTATGACGCCTGATGTTACGGGTGTTGAAACCATTTCAATCTTTTCTTTTAGGTTGAGTATTGCCCCGTGAAGCCGATATCCAATTCTGTTTGATTGTGATGATATCGTATAAGCAGTATTGAAAAATGTTGCTTGGGAAGAGTTGTCAAACCAATCATACTCCGGTCCACGCAATACACCAATGGTTGCAGGAGAATCATTGAGCGGCTTCAAGCCAGTCATTTCCCACTGAGAAACTTCTATATTCTTGGCAAGTGTTGTAAATGAATCCGACTTGATAGTCAAGCCATCTTTTTTGAACTGAATGACGTCGCCCGTTTTGAGATCTCTTCCATAAACACCTCCGATGCCAGATGGTACATATGTTGATGCACTACCCATTTCTATTTTGATGTTAAGTCCACCTGCAACTGCAAAATAAGATCTGCAGCCCGACGCATCGGCTTTTGTATTGATTATGCTCTGTGCAGGAATATGCAGTAATCTGTTAAAGGGCAGTTCAACTTCATCAATATATGCCTTGCATCCCCCGCCAACTATAGCGCAGTATGTCGGTTCATTCAACATGATGCGTGTTCCGTGCAATGTCATTTCAATCACTGCCTCATGTTCATCATTACCACAGATGGTGTTGGCCAGTGAAGCAGATACCTTATCCATCGCGCCGCCTATGGGTACGCCAAATTGCTGATAGCCCCACCTTCCAAGGTCCTGGATACTGCTGCTGATGCCGGGTTTGATGATGGTGATGCTCATGCTTGATTCAGAAATTCTTCTTTTGAAATTTGTTTGAATTGTACAGTGTCTCCCGCTTTTAATAAACAACATGGGGAAGCAGATTTGTCGAACAATTTTATTGGGGTTCTGCCAATGATGTGCCAGCCTCCGGGAACTTCTGCAGGATAAATACCTGTTTGTCTTCCTGCTATGGCAACACTTCCTGTGGGCACATTTAACATGGGCGTTTTCTTTCTTGGCATCTCCAATTTTGGAGTCAGTCTACCTAAATATGGGAAACCAGGAACAAACCCGATCATATATACCCGATAAGTATCTTTTGTATGTAAGTCGATTATCATTTCAATACTCAACCCGAGATGTGCAGAGACGATATGCAGATCTGATCCAAATTCGAGATCATAGCATACAGGAATGATTACCGGGGTATGAATTTTATTTTGTGTTTGAACTGAGTTTTCAATATCCCTCAAAGTTGGGATCTTCTTTTCAATGGTAATTATGAGATCTTGTATGTCTGAACTTCTGTCAAAGTAAACGGTCAGACTGCTGTAGGCAGGCACACACTCAACAAAGCCGGGCAGATCAGCACGCGCTATGAATTCCTGTAGGGCAACGATATAACTGTTGGTCTCCTCGCTGATAAGTTGTGAGAACTCAATGGTGATGGCACTGTCGTGAATTGCATAGATGCGTGGGGAATGCATATGTAGAATACGGGTTTAACTTCTAAGGGTTAAAGGTATTTGTTTAAAACAGTTTTCCCACTAAACGATACACTAGTAGTTGATGACCTGCTCCTCAATATGTTCAGGCAGGGCCCTCCACTTGTATTCTTGAGTTCTGAGTTGGGGTTCGAATCCCGCTTCTCTGATGGATTCTTGTATTGACTTGTAGGTAAAACGATGTGGCGCACCTGCTGCACTGACCACATTCTCTTCCAACATGATGCTGCCGAAATCATTTGCACCTGCATGTAAACAGATCTGTGCAATCTTTTTTCCTACAGTAAGCCATGATGCCTGTATGTTTTTGATATTCGGCAACATAATCCTGCTGATGGCAATCATTCTTATGTATTCTTCACCCGTAGTTAGATTCTGCACGCCACGAATTTTCATGAGCAAAGTATCTACGTCCTGAAAGGTCCACGGGATAAAAGCAAGGAAGCCATTGGCATCTTCTGGTTTTCTTGATTGTACCTCACGGATTTTTATGAGGTGCTCAAATCTTTCTTCCAGTGTTTCTACATGTCCAAACATCATGGTGGCAGAAGTGGTGATGTTTTGTTGATGGGCTTCAGCCATCACGTCCAGCCATTCCTGAGCTCCACATTTTCCATTGCTCACCAATTTTCTAACACGGTCTACCAGTATTTCAGCCCCAGCGCCAGGGAGAGAGTTGAGTCCTGCTTCTTTCAAGGCGGAGAGAATTTCCCGGTGTGTTGACTTTTCAATTTTAGTGATGTGTGCAATTTCAGGCGGACCGAGTGCATGAAGGCGGATATCCGGAAATTCACTTTTTATCGCACGAAATGTATCTGTGTAATATTTTAGTCCAAGGTCTGGATGATGACCACCTTGTAACAACAATTGATCCCCTCCCCACCGAATGGTTTCCTTTATTTTTTCCCTGTAGGTATCAATCGTGGTGATGTATGCTTCCGCGTGGCCGGGTATACGATAGAAGTTACAGAATTTGCAGTTTGCAATGCATACATTCGTAGTGTTTACATTTCTGTCTATTTGCCAGCTGACTTTACCGTGCGGGACTTGTTTTTTTCTGAGTTGGTCTGCAACCTGCATCAGTTCAGTGAGCGGCGCCTCTTTGAATAGAAAAAGACCTTCTTCGGCAGAGAGAAACTCGAACTGGAGTGCTTTTTCGTATAAATTATTGAGATCGTACATGGATTCCATTGTATAGCAAACAAAGTTAGGGCAACAATAGTTTAAATTGTCATTAAATGAAACTTCTCTACTTCATAGTTGTGTTGCTATCCGCCTTGGTAGGCCAAAATAATGCAACTGCACAGGAGCAGTTTATCGAAACAGAGGAAGCTTCAACGCACATCACAACTTTTCCTTTTACGATGCTTACTGGGGGTGTTGTCATTATTCGTGCACAGGTCAACAATTATCCAGACAGCCTTAATTTTATTTTGGATACAGGAGGAGGTGGGATATCCCTCGATTCTTCAACAGCCATTGCCTATAATATGCCTACGCGTCCTTCTGAAAAAACAATCAAAGGAGTTGGCGGGATTCGAAAGGTTTCATTTTTATACAATGCCAGATTAGGCCTTCCTGGATTAAGCGTTGAAAATTTAAATTTTCACATCAGTGATTATTCAATTCTATCAGAAGTATACGGTCTTAAAATTGATGGAATTGTTGGATATAGCTTTCTGAGCAGGTATATTATAGAACTTGATTATGACTCTTCATTGATGCATGTATTCACACAAGGACAATATATCTATCCTCCAGGGGGACATCTACTCAATCCAATGTTTACTTCAATCCCTATTCAATCTGTGCAGTTTTCAGATAACGGCAATTTTACTCATCGGTTTTATCTTGATACCGGAGGGGGCTTAAATTTTCTTCTGTCGGAACGCTTTGTAAAAGATAGTGCTGTCCTTACTCGCAAAAGGAAGGGGCCTTTTCTGACACAGGCCGAGGGCTTGGGCGGGCGGGTAAATATGCGCATCACCACAGTAAAGGCAATTAAGATTGGGCCTTATCGATTCAAGAAGGTCCCCACTTTATTATTTGATGATGAATTTAATATGTTGAATTATCCTTTTATAGCTGGACTAGTTGGCAATGATATTTTAAGAAGGTTTAATGTCACTTTAAATTATGCCAAACAAGAAATACACCTTATTCCCAATACATATTTCGGGGATCAATTTGACTATGCATACTCAGGTCTTTCTGTGTTTCTCATTGATGGGAGGGTTGTTGTCGATGATGTGGTTCCGGGGTCTCCTGCAGACCGTGCAGGATTTAAAATGAACGATATTATTATATCCATTAATAATGTCGTGAGCAATGATATCAAGCTGTACAAGGAAATGTTGCAGACCTTGGGCAAAAAGATGAATTTTATCATTTCAAGAGAAAATAAATTATTCTCAATTAATATGAAGCCCATCAGCATTTTGTAACTCAGTTGATGATTAACCATTGGTAAATAATTTTGATGTCAAGAATAAGTCTTCTTTTTACATTTTTCATTTGTTTACTTTCGCATTATGATACGATTTGAACGATTCATGCTTGGAAATGGACTTAAGGTTTTGGTTCATACAGATCAGAGCACTCCGATGGCGGTTGTGAATGTGTTGTATGACGTTGGCGCGCGTGATGAGAATCCAGCGCAGACCGGCTTTGCCCATTTGTTTGAGCACCTGATGTTTGGAGGGTCTGTACATATTCCAGATTACGACGATCCTCTTCAATTGGCAGGTGGTGAGAACAATGCATACACGACAAATGACCTGACAAATTATTATTGTCAGCTGCCTGCAGAAAATCTTGAAACTGCTTTTTGGCTTGAAAGTGATCGCATGTTAAGCCTGGCCTTTGGCAAGAAGAGTTTGGATGTACAACGAAAAGTAGTCTGTGAGGAATTCAAGGAACATTATATTAATAAGCCCTATGGTGATGTTTGGCATATCATGCGTGAGCTCACGTATAAAAATCACCCGTATCGTTGGATGACGATTGGCAAGGAATTGTCTCATGTGGAGAATGCAACACTTGAAGATGTTAAACAATTTTTTTTCAAGCACTATACTCCTTCAAACGCAATTCTTGTTGTTGCAGGAAATGTAACCATGGATAATGTAAAGCTGCTTGCTGAAAAATGGTTTGGCGATATTCCGTCTGGCGAGAAGTATAACCGTGTCCTTCCCAAGGAAGAGGAGCAGCAGGAAGAAAGGAGAATGACGGTTCACAGAAAAGTGCCGCTAGATGCCATTTATAAAACCTGGCATATGTGTGGCAGGCTTGATGACGATTACTACGCTACTGATTTGCTAACTGATATTCTTGGTGGTGGTGCTTCTTCCAGACTTTACCAAGCACTGGTGAAAGAGCAACAATTGTTCTCTGGTATCAATTGCTTTCATTTCGGAAGTTTGGATAATGGCATTATTACCATCGAAGGACAGCTTGTTAAGGGGGTTGTAATGAAAGATGCAGAGGATGCGATAGAGAAGGAGCTAGACAAGGTAAAGCAGCATTTGATTGATGAGCGGGAGCTACAAAAGGTACAAAACAAGACAGAGAGTGTGATGGCTTTTGAAGATATGAGTGTGATGAATAGGGCCGGTAGTCTGGCCTACTATGAATTGCTTGGCGATGGCGAAATGATGAATACCGAATTTCAAAAATACCAAGAGGTAACTGTCACAGACCTTAATCGTTTGGCCAATCAGATATTGGTTGCATCCAACAGCAACACCCTTTGGTACCTAGCAGAAAATTAATCAGTAAACAGTAAAATTATTACATGCCAGACAGAAAAATAGCCCCTCACATTAAAGATGCGGTGGAATACAAGTTAGTTCTTAAGCATCCCGACCAATTCAAGTTGGGCAATGGGGTTGATGTATATAGTCTGCATGCTGGAACCGAGGAAGTGGTGCAAATTGAGTGGGTCTTTAAAGCAGGGAATTGGTTCGAGAAGAAAAAAAATCTTTCGTCGGCAACAAATTTCCTAATCAAGAACGGTACTAAAAACCGAACAGCGTATCAGATCAATGAGTACGTTGATTTTTATGGCGCCTACCTGAGTCGAAGTTGCTATAATGAAACTGCTGTAGTAACGCTTCACTGTTTATCAAGGCATCTTGAACATGTGTTGCCCTTGGTTCAGGAGTTGTTTACCGATGCCGTGTTTCATGAAGAGGAGTTGAATATCTATCGCCAGAACATGAAACAGAAGTTGGCGGTAAACTTAAAAAAATGTGATTTTATTGCAGGAAGGAAAATCGATGAATTGCTGTTCGGGATCAACCATCCTTATGGTGTCTATAGTGCTGTTGAAGATTATGATGCGATTAGCAAATCTGAAATGGAGGCCTATTATACCCAGTATTATAAAAATGGGCACTGCACAATTTTTTCTGCAGGCATTCTGCCGCCTCACTTTGAGAAATTAATGAATGATTTTTTTGGTGGTCTTCCATTCAATCAACAAACAATTGTAGAGCCGCAGCATGAAATTATTGCAGCGGATCAAAAACAGTGGAACATTATCAATGATCTTGAGGGCGTTCAGGGATCGGTTCGAATCGCCAGGCCTTTTCCTACAAGAACCCATCCTGACTTTCCTAAAGTGCAGGTGTTGAATGCCTTGTTTGGTGGTTTTTTTGGATCGAGGTTAATGACCAATATTAGAGAGGATAAGGGCTATACCTATGGAATCTATAGTTTTCTGGTTAATCATATTCATGGCGGTGCCTGGATGATTAGCACCGAGGCTGGAAGAGAAGTGTGTGAGGCAACTGTGAAAGAGGTGTATCATGAAATGCAACGATTGAGAGAAGGGGAGATTGCTAAAGACGAGTTGCTGCTTGTAAAAAACTATCTCATTGGTACGCTGCTTGGTGATCTTGACGGCCCTTTTCAAATTATTGGAAGGTGGAAAAATTTAATATTGAATGGACTGGATGAAAAATATTTTTATAATTCTGTTGATACCATCAAGCATATTGATGCAACCGAATTGAATGAAATGGCGATAAAGTATTTAAATCCTGAGGAGTTTTACGAATTGGTTGTGGTGTAAGATGTTGTTCGGTAGAAGCAAACAAACATACTTGACGATTTTTCTTTCAATAATTTTCATGCATTAATTGCCACTTGAAATTTTAATTCAGTTTTAATGAAAAAGTATCTCATCCGTCTTTTCTTTACATGGCTCGCTGTGATTGTTGCAGGGAAAATTGTTCCCGGAATAGAGGTTCATGATTTCTTCACGGCATTGGCTGCTGCTACTGTGATTACCTTGCTGAATATATTTATTCGTCCTATACTGATCATTTTCACTATACCATTTACCATATTAACGCTAGGACTTTTTCTGTTTGTAGTGAATGCCATCATTGTTATGATGGGTGCTTATTTTGTTGATGGCTTTAAGGTAGAGTCTTTTGGCGCTGCATTGTTTTTCAGTCTGATTGTTTCCATAACAACATCTCTTCTCGAGGCCGTTGATAGGAAGTACAACAAAGAAGACCAGGCTTAATATCCAATGAAGTAGCTTATAAAAATAGTCTACGGATTATCATCAGTTATTTCACTCTTTATTTGAGAGACTTTAGATAGCGAAGGCTTTGGGGTATTTGTTGCATTACCGGGGTGGATTCATCCTCGATGAATAAATACTTCACATTGGTTTTCTTTGCAGCCCGTATTATTTTTTTGATGTTTACATCGCCGTTGCCAAGTACGACATTTGTTTCTTCCTTGGCATGTCCGCTTAAATCACATCGGGTTCCTATCTGACGGTCTTTGAGGTGCATCAACAAAAAGCGTGTTGGATATTTCTTTATCAATTGTACTGGATCTACACAGCCTTGCTTTGCCCAAAAAACATCAAGTTCATAGTTTACATAATCTGGATTGGTTTTTATTAGCAAATCATCAAAGAGTGTACCATTGGCCGAAGGCTGAAATTCATAGCCATGGTTATGATAGCAAAGTTGTATTCCATTTTCCTTCAATATTTTTCCTGCTTGATTAAATCTTGCTGCGGCTTCATCTACATTTGACATATCAAAGTTGCTGCTATTGTGGGGTATCCAATAACAGACCAAAAAAGATACGCCCAACAATCTTGCTCTTTCTATCACTGGTGTAAGGTCTTTGTTGAGGTCGTCATAATCAACGGCAAAGCTGACAAGTTTTAATCCTTGTTCGTCAATGCCCTTT
Source organism: Chitinophagaceae bacterium (assembly GCA_044353505.1). Lineage (GTDB taxonomy): Bacteria > Bacteroidota > Bacteroidia > Chitinophagales > Chitinophagaceae > Pollutibacter. The sequence goes on from JBILBU010000016.1 coordinate 16,312, forward strand.
CTAAATTTTTCAGGGGATATCCCATAAAACTCATTTCCCTCTACGTTGCGAATCCCAAATTGATGGATGCTATCTAAGCTTCCCTTGAAATCTTTTTTTAATTGGTTTCTGAGAGAGTAGAGCTGTAGACCGTAGTCTTGTGATTGAAGATTAATCAACAAGCCTATTGCAACTGAAAGGAGTAATATTTTTTTCATGTCTTATTTTTTATGTCTCATCGGGTTATCAATCCGCATTCAATGTATAACTTATTTTGTTCAAGATGCGTTTAGGTATTTGGCATTATTGTATTAATACCCTTGCTCTTGGCAAGACACCCCTATTGAAGTAATTGCCTGCGTCGAGAATGTATTGATAGAATTGATACTCTTCGCTTATTGCAATCAGTTCGTAGCTAGGGCGCCACAAACGCATGAACCTTTCAAGCTCTTGATCCTGCAATCCGGTAATTTGTTTTACCAGTGATTTATTGAATCTGCTGTCTACAAATTTTTCCTGCTCTTCCTTAACCAGTCGGTTTTGAAAACCGCGCATCACTTTATTTTTTCTAAACTTGAATGCATTGATCAAGCTATTCGGATCTAGATTCCCAGATGCTCCTGACAATTGAAGTCCGCCCCCTTCAAATTCAAATATCCTTCTATATTTTTCCCGATTTTCTGTTGAGTCTTCCCTATAAGATTTTCCGATGACCACCACTTCTTTAAGCGTTTGGTATCTATCATTCACCCTGATTTGGAGAGAGATATCAAATCCTGCAGGGTATTTAATCGAGTTGACTGGGAAAGAGGTGGTTGATCTGCCCATGTAAGTAAAGACGACTGAATCTGTTTTGTCAACACTCATCCCGTATCGTCCTATGGAGTCTGTAAATGTGATTTGTCCTTTGTTGGAGGTAACTTTTACCGCAGCAACTGATACCATTCGTGTTGAGTCATACACCCTTCCTGTCAGCCAAACTTGTGATTGAATGTTGCTGGCAGTGAGGAAAAACAGTAAAATGAATGAAGCTCGAATCAATAATTTAAGTTGTGTATGTCAATATAAATGTAATTCGGATATCTAAGATGGATAATCCGTTATCATCTTCTCACCCATTTCTTGATTACTGATGGGTAGTATTTATGTTCAAGGAGGTGGATTTTTTCAGCAAGACTACCCGCAGTATCAGTTGGCAGCACTTCAATTTTTTTCTGGAAAATGATTTTCCCGTTATCATAGTGGTCGTCTACATCATGAATGGTGATTCCAGATTCTTTGTCGCCTGCCTCAATTACCGCTTGATGTACTTTCTCTCCATACATTCCTTTTCCTCCATACGAAGGTAAGAGGGCGGGGTGTATATTAATGATCCGATTGGGGTAAGCGGCAGTGAGCTGCTGTGGCACTTTCAATAGGAAACCGGCCAATACAATATGCGTAATACCTTGACTTTTAAGTATTTCGATGTATTCTGGGGTTTCGTCAAACCTTTTTTTATCAAGCACTATGGCCTCAATTCCGTAGCGGGCAGCGATGTCCAACACCCCTGTATTGGGACGGCTTGAAATAATTAATTTTACATGCGTATTCTTATGATTTTCAATGTATTGTATTATATTTTCGGCATTACTTCCCTTTCCTGAGGCAAAAATGGCCAATTTTATTTGTTCATAGGGGAGAACACCCATTCTTCGAAGGATCTTTTTTTCATAATTCCAGAAAAACTTGAATTGTCCAAATACAAATGCAACAATCAGGAGAATAATCTGATATCCGAATATCAGAATGGATAGGCGCAGCAAGAATGCCCACAGCCAAAAAGTAGTTTCATTAAACCCAACCCAGGCAGTAATGCTGCGCGAAACATAGGCGGTAGATGTGCCCGTGATTGCAAAAGTGCAAAGTATCAAAAACAGTTTCCTTGAAGAAACGTTCCACTTTTGCTGGAGTTTATTTAACATGCTGCAAAGAGAAGCAAAAAAACAGATTTGAATGCATTTTGCAGTTCGTATTTCTTTATCTGGGCTATTATAGTTACGATTTCATGACAATTCAACTGATGAGAATAAAATCATCCTCTGAAACCCAGTACCAGCCTGCATCAAAAAAATGTCAATGATGTTGATATATTGTTAAAATCCTGTCTTAAATTTGCACGCATTCAAAGGTATATGGTCCATTTCAACCACAATTCACTGAGGGTATGAATCAGAAAAGAAAAATACTTCAACAACTTTCTTCATTATTAGTCATTACTGCGCTTTTATTGGCCTCATCCCTGGCAAATGGGCAGGATGGGAAGGCGCTATTCAACCAGAAATGTGCGTCCTGCCACGCTATTGACAAAAACCTGGTTGGTCCGGCGCTGAAAGGCGTTGAAGACCGCTGGGATGACAAGGCGATGCTTTATGATTGGGTTCGCAACAGTGCGGCGGTGATCAAAAAAGGCTACCCCCGTGCTGTAGCAGTATATAATGAGTATAATAAAATTCAAATGTCTGCTTTTCCTGAACTGAAGGACGCAGACATTGATGCCATCATAGGTTATGTTAATACAGGCGGAGCAAAGGCTGCTGTTGCTGCTGTACCTGTTGATGGTGCACCAACAAGTGGTGAGGAAGATTCTGAATCTAACCTGCTTTATGGCATCCTTACCCTGATTCTTGCTGTCATTGCCTTGATATTGCTTCAAGTTAACAGCAACCTGCGCAAAATATCTGACGAAACCGAAGGTGTTCCATCTGCAGAGCCGATTCCATTCTATCGCAACAAGGCCTATATCGCCATTTGTGCAATTCTTTTGTTCCTTGGTGGTGGGTACCTCACTTTCCAAGGCGCTCAGAAAATGGGAAGATCAATCAATTACCAGCCGGAGCAACCCATATTTTATTCTCACACAGTGCATGCGGGCATCAACCAAATTAACTGTTTGTATTGCCATGGTGGTGCTCAGGAAAGCAAACATTCAAACATTCCATCTGTGAATGTCTGTATGAACTGCCACATGGGTATCAATGAGTATGTGAAAGGTCCAAAGTTGTATCGCGAAGATGGAACCGAAGTTGATGGAACAGCAGAGATTCAAAAACTTTATCAGTATGCTGGTTGGAACCCTGACAAAAAGCAGTATTCAGAAAATGGAAAGGCTATCGAGTGGATTCGCATTCACAACCTTCCTGATCATGTATATTTTAATCATGCCCAACACGTAAACGCAGGAAAGCAGAATTGTCAAACCTGCCATGGGGAGATTCAAAAAATGGATGAGGTGTATCAGTTTACTGATTTAAGCATGGGTTGGTGTATTAACTGTCACAGGGAAAGCAAGGTGCAGTTCACCGAAAATAAATTTTACAGCATCTATGAGCAGTTCCATGAGGACATGAAGAACAAGAAGCTTGATAGTGTTACTGTCGAGAAGATTGGTGGAACGGAATGTCAAAAATGTCATTATTAATATAACACTGGAGAGCATCTCATAAAAAGTACAATCTAACAACTGTTATGAAGCAAAAAAAATACTGGCAGAGTTTCGGTGAACTGAAAAGCAGTGAAAATTTCCAGGAAAGGGTTCAGGACGAATTTAGCGAAGACCTTCCAATGGTAGAACCACAGGATGGACTTCTTGATGCAAAAGCGCCAAGAAGGGACTTCTTGAAATATTTGGGATTTAGTACTGCTGCTGCCGCTGCTGCTGCAAGTTGCGAGATGCCCGTTAAGAAAAGCATTCCATATCTCAATAAGCCTGATTCAATTATTCCAGGTGTAGCAAATTATTATGCCACCACTTATCTTAGTGATGGAGATGCAATACCAGTGGTTGCCAAAGTGCGTGATGGCAGGCCAATAAAAATTGAAGGCAATGAGTTCTCTACCATGACCAATGGTGGAACATCTGCTCGCGTTCAAGCTTCTGTGCTTGGATTATATGACACGGCAAGGCTTCGTTTCCCTCTTGCCAAAGGCAAGGAGGTGAGTACATTCGACGCATTCGACAAAATGGTTGCGGAAGGAATGTCGGGAATTGGTACTAAGCCTGTTGTACTTCTTACAGAAACCATTAGCTCTGTAAGCACTAAAAATATTATCGCTTCTTTCCTTGCAAAATATCCAGGGTCACGTCATGTACAATATGATGTGATTTCATCCAATGGCATGCTCGCTGCAAACCTTATTTCGTTTGGTAAGCGCATGATTCCTGCTTATCGATTTGATAAAGCCAAGACCATTGTTGGGTTGGGTGCTGATTTTCTTGGTACCTGGTTAAGTCCAGTTGAATATGCCCGTCAGTACGCTGAAGGAAGAAAAATCAATCAGGCTAATCCTGAAATGAGCAAGCACATCCAGATTGAGTCTACCTTGAGTCTGACTGGTGCAAATGCTGATGATCGATACGTTGCGAAACCATCAGAGGCAGGTGCTGTGGTACTGAACTTGTATGCTGCCCTTGGTGGAAATGTAATTGCCCCGGCACTGTCTGATGAAAGATTGAAAAAAGGAATCAAGCAAACTGCCGAAGCCTTGAAAGCCTCTGGATCTGCTTCATTGGTGGTGTGCAGAAGCAACAATGTTGATGTTCAACTGGTTGTTAACGCAATCAATCAATTGTTGGGTGCTTATGGGAATACGATTGATTGGGGAACTACCTTGAACAATCGTCAGGGCGATGATGCTCAACTTGTTCAACTTGTTCAAGACATGAACGAAGGAAAGATTGGCGCCTTGTTGATTCATGGAGTCAATCCTGTATATGATTATTTCGATGCTAAGAAATTTGAAACAGGTCTTGCTAAAGTTGCAGTATCTGTTTCATTCAATGATAAGGAAGACGAAACCTCTGTTCTTTGTAAGTTCCAGATTCCTGATCATCATTTTCTTGAAAGTTGGGGAGATGCTGAACCTAAATCTGGATATCTAAGTTTCATTCAACCTACGATAGCGCCTTTGTTTAAGACAAGGGCTTTCCAAACTTCTTTGTTGAAGTGGAGTGGAGAGAACATTTCTTATGGAGAATATTTCAAACAATATTGGTTAACCAAGTTTGGTTCTCAGTCGGCTTGGGATCAAGCACTTCAAAATGGTGTGGTAGAAACTCCTTCTGCTGCTGGTGCAGGAAATTATAATGGCAGTTCAGTAGCCTCAGCTTCAGCATCACTTGCTGCTGCAAAGCCTGTATCAGGAACAGAAATTCTTCTCTATACAAAAGTAGCCATTGGCTCTGGCAAAGAAGCAAACAACCCATGGTTGCAAGAAATGCCTGATCCGATTACGAAAGCTACATGGGACAACTATGCAATGATTTCTTTTGGCATGGCGAAAGAGTTGGGAATTGTGGTGGATGATAATTATGAAGTTGAAGTATCCAAGCCTGTTATTAATATTACAGTTGGAAAAATTAATATGTCGCTCCCCGTCCTTGTCATTCCAGGAATGCACAAAAATGTAATTGGTTTAGCGTTGGGATATGGCCGTTCAGAAAAAATAGGAAAGGCTGCTGCCAATGTTGGTCAGAATGCCTTCCCACTTGTTGGGTTTGATGGCAAGTCTTTTGTTTACGGGGCCACCAATGTAACATTTGAAAAATCTAAAGAAACATACAAGCTTGCATATACCCAATCTCACAACCAATATGAAGGTCGTGATGAAGTGGTGCGTGAATTTGCCCTGGGTGAATTCAAAAAGAATCCAACGATACTTGCTGATGATAGGCATAAGCTTGTAGAGGATTATGCAAAAAATACAAAAGACTATGCCGCTGAAGGAACGCTTTACCCAAGTCATCCATATCCTGGGCCTAAATGGGGAATGAGCATAGACCTTAACTCATGTATCGGTTGCGGTGCTTGTACAGTAGCATGTACCTCAGAAAATAATGTTGCTGTTGTTGGTAAAGCAGAAGTGCTGCGTGCACATGAAATGCATTGGTTGCGGATCGACAGGTATTTTGCTACCTATCGCGACGACTCTGGATCTGATAATTTGGATGATCTCAATGTAGTGTTCATGCCAATGCTTTGTCAGCATTGCGACAATGCTCCATGTGAAAACGTTTGTCCGGTTAATGCCACCAACCATAGCAGTGAGGGGCTTAACCAAATGACCTATAATCGTTGTATCGGGACACGTTATTGCGCAAATAACTGTCCATATAAAGTAAGACGTTTCAACTGGGCCGATTATATGGGCGCAGATAGTTTTGGAGACAATCAGCGTGAGGTGCTTGAGGACTCCGTGATGATGATGAACGATGATCTTACCAGAATGGTATTGAATCCTGATGTAACCGTGAGGTCACGTGGTGTTATTGAAAAATGTTCTTTCTGTGTTCAGCGTTTGCAGGAAGGAAAATTAAAAGCGAAGAAAGCGAATAGGCCACTTGAAACTGGCGCCAATGGTAAGTGGGACATCAAGACTGCTTGTCAGCAGGCTTGTCCGACCAACGCCATCGTATTCGGTAACGTAAATGATAAGGAAAGTCCGGTGAGTAAGATCCGCAACGAAGAGCAAACCAACAGGGTGTTCTATACGTTGGAGCAGATCCACGTTCTTCCAAACGTAAGTTATTTGGCAAAAATTAGAAATACCGACAGGCATGTTGGTGTTGCAGAGGAAGGCCATCATGACGCAGCGGCATCTGAACATACTGAGGAGAAAAAAACCGAGGCAGCACACAAATAAAAGAAACTAGCGAATTCTCATAAATGACCAACGCATGAGTTTAACAAAGTACGAATCACAGATTAGAGAACCATTGGTGAATGGTAACAAGACCTACGGTCAGGTTACCCAAGACATTCTTCACACCATTGAAGCCAAGCCTACCCGTTTGTGGTACATCGGTTTCTATATCTCGATAGCACTGCTATTGTTTGGTGTTTACTCTGTGTACCGTGAGGTAGTCTATGGTATCGGACAGTGGAACGTTAACCGCACCATCGGGTGGGGTTGGGATATTACCAACTTCGTATGGTGGGTTGGTATTGGTCATGCGGGTACATTGATTTCAGCAATTCTTTTGCTGTTCCGTCAGGGTTGGAGAACAGGGGTTAACCGTGCTGCTGAAGCGATGACCATTTTTGCGGTAATGTGCGCAGGCCAGTTCCCGATCTTCCACATGGGAAGAGTGTGGATGGCGTTTTTCACATTGCCTTATCCAAATACACGCGGACCATTATGGCCAAACTTTAACTCACCCTTGTTGTGGGACGTATTTGCCATCTCAACATATTTTACGGTATCTCTCTTGTTCTGGTATTCAGGATTGCTTCCTGACTTTGCAACGGTAAGGGATCGTGCAAAAACGAAATTGCGCAAACACTTATATGGTATCGCTTCATTTGGTTGGAGCGGAAGTACCAAGCACTGGCAGCGCCATGAGAGTTTATCTCTTGTACTTGCTGGTCTTTCTACACCACTTGTACTTTCTGTGCACACGATTGTATCGTTTGACTTTGCTACTTCGGTTGTTCCCGGATGGCATACCACAATCTTCCCTCCTTACTTCGTTGCGGGTGCCATCTTCTCCGGTTTTGCGATGGTGCAAACGTTGATGTTGATTCTTCGCAAGGTGATGAACCTTCAAGATTATATTACACTGGGTCACATTGAGGCGATGAACAAGGTTATTGTACTTACTGGATCAATAGTAGGTTGTGCTTATCTGACTGAGTTGTTCATGGCATGGTACAGTCAAGTTCCTTTCGAACAAGATATATTTTTCAAATACAGAATTGCTGGTCCTTATGGATGGAGCTACTGGTTGATGATGACGTGTAACGTAGTTTCTCCTCAGTTGTTTTGGTTCAGAAAGCTGAGAAGAAATGTGTTGTTCACTTTTGTGATGAGCATCATTGTAAATATTGGTATGTGGTTCGAGCGTTTCGTGATTATCGTTTCTTCATTGTACCGCGACTATCTTCCTTCATCATGGTCTATTTACTATAGGCCTTCCATTTGGGAAGTTGGTTTTTATCTTGGAACATTTGGATTGTTCTTCACATGCTTCTTCCTCTTCTCTAAATATTTCCCTGTCATCGCGATTGCAGAAATTAAACATGTGCTCAAGACAACAGGAGAAAGCTTTAAAAATGACATGGCATCGCTCGAAACCAAAAAGGTGGATGAGTTTTTGGACGGGATGCATCATGGTCATCATGAAGAAGGAACAGTAAAAGTTACAGGTCACTGATAAATAATAAAAGTAAAAAGTATAAGATGGCTTTGAAAAAATTTGTTGTAGGCTGTTTTGAAGACGAAAAAGTGCTCTTCCCGGCTGTTGACAAGGTGAGAAAGGCAGGGTATAAGTTTCACGACATTTACACTCCTTTTCCTGTTCACGGATTGGATAAGGCAATGGGACTTCGGGAAACTAGTCTGCATACCGCAGGATTTCTCTATGGATTGATTGGAACCACTACCGCGGTTACGTTCATGACATGGGTATTTACAAAAGATTGGCCTGTGAACATTGGTGGTAAACCCAATTTCGCTCTGCCAGCCTGGATTCCAATCACCTTTGAGCTAACTGTGTTGTTTGCTGCGGTTGGGATGGTGCTTACATTCTGTTATATATGTCAGCTTGCACCTTTTATCAAAAGGCACCATTTTCATGCCCGCTCAACGGATGATCTTTTTGTGATGGTAATCGAGTGTGGTGATAAAACCAATGAAGAAGAATTGAAATCATTTCTTGGAAGCGTTGGCGCCCAAGAGATAAATACGCAGATCGCTGAAGATGGATGGTGGGTAGGAAGATATGACAAGGAAGATCAGTTGTATAAAGAACCAAACATTGCATAATAATCAGAGGAAAGAGACTAGGGGAGATCATAAAACAACACAAGAGATGAAAAGATCAACAATTGTTTTCTGTGGACTGGTAACAGTGATCATTGCTGTTGTCGGGTGCAGTGATGTTAAAAGGACGAGAGGAACTGCATACATGCCAGACATGGCAGACAGCAGGGCGTATGAGACCTATTCAGAAAACCCTGTTTTTGCAGATGGCCGTACAAGTCAGGGTCCAGTTGCAGGAACCATTAAACGCGGAGAAGAATACCCTGTTCATCTAGAGATGGACAAGCAGGGAGATACTGCAAACTATTTTGCATCACGCGCCTTACCAAATCCTATTCAGTCATTGAATGCAGAGGAGTTGAAAGAATCCGAAAGAATTTATCTGATCAACTGTGGTATTTGTCATGGCCAAAAGCTTGATGGCAATGGGCCACTTTGGAAAGATGGCGATGGACCATATCCCTCAAAACCTGCTTCTCTTGTAGGAGATGCAAAGTATGAGGCAATGCCAGATGGACAGATGTTTTATTCACTCACGTTTGGCAAAAACCTCATGGGAAGTTATGCTTCACAATTGTCGGCCAAGCAGAGATGGATGGTGATTACCTATATTAAGACAAAGCAAGGGAAAGTAGCGGCGCCAACCGCAACTGCCGTTGCAGAAGTAAAACAATAACCAACGTATTAAATAATCAGGGATGATCAAGCAACAATTTGAGATTTCAGCAGGGTATAAGAAATGGACGAACATTCTTCTTGGGGTGGGCGGACTGGTACTGGTGTTGGGATTCGTTTTCCTCGGAATGAGTAAGGATGAAATCGATCAAACAAGGTTTTGGGCAGGGTTGCTTCAAAATAGTGTTTTCTTCCTTCTTGTGGTCAATGCCAGCATGTTCTTCATCTGTGTAACCACGCTTGCAATGGGCGGATGGCAAATGGCTTTTCGTCGTGTTCCTGAAGCAATATCCAGTTTGGTCCCTGTATTTTCTCTGTTGGCCTTGCTGGTATTTGTTGGAATTATTTTTGGCGATAAATACAGCATCTACCATTGGCTAGATAAGGAGCATGTTGAACATGATCCAATACTTAAAGGGAAGAAGGCGTTTCTGAATCCAACCTTTTTCATGGTATGGACAATCATTACTATGATTGTCTGGTCTCTTGTTGGTGCCAAGATGAGAAAATTGTCTTCGCAGGCTGATGAGCAAATGGATCTCGAGAAATCAAAGAAATTTATTTGGAACAATACGGTGTGGGGTGCCATTTTCATTGTATTCTTTGCATTGACTGTCGGTTCTACCATTCCTTGGTTGTGGCTGATGAGCATTGATGCACACTGGTACTCGACCATGTATAGCTGGTATACATTCGTGAGTTCTTTTGTTGCGGGAATGTCGCTTGTTTCTCTTTTTGTGATTTATTTAAAGAACAACGATTACCTGGATTATGTAACTGAAGACCATTTGCATGACCTTGGGAAATTCATGTTTGCCTTTTCTGTGTTCTGGACCTACCTCTGGTATTCTCAGTTCATGCTTATTTGGTATGCAAATATTCCGGAGGAGACCATTTATTTCAAACCACGTATGCAGGGTGCTTATAGGGCAATCTTTTTCCTTAACCTGATCGTGAATTTTGCAGTGCCTTTGTTGCTCTTGATGACGAGGGGTGCGAAAAGAAGCTATACAACAATTACTGTACTTGCCGTGTTGATTATATTGGGACATTGGACTGATTTCTATCAGATGGTAATGCCAGGAACGATGCATGAACATTATAGTTTAGGTTGGTTCGAATTTGGTATATTGGCTTTGTACGCTGGGTTGATTATGTTCTTTGTAGGAAGGGCGCTGGCAAAAAAACCTTTGTTTGCGCAACATCATCCCTTCATCAAAGAAAGTGTAATCCACGAGGTATAAGGATTTTAGGATTAAAGGAAACAACGAATTTTTAACAAAACATACGAAAGCACATGTCGGGTTATTTCATTTTAGCAATCTTGGCGCTGGCATTCATCGTCATATTTCAGATCGCAAAAGCAAGTGAATATGTTTCTGTGTTGAAGGGCGAAGAAAAAGCATTTAAGCAAAATAATCAGATCAATGCTTTTATGTTTATCCTTTTTCTTGTACTCGGACTTGCAGGAGCATGGTGGTGCAATGAACTTTTCTATCATAAAACATTACTGGCACAGCCGGCTGCATCAGACCATGGCGAGAAAATCGATTTCATGTTGTGGATTACTTTTGCTGTAACGGGTCTTGTCTTTTTGATTACGCAGGTAATTTTATTTTGGTTCGCGTACAAGTATCAATACTCTGAAAAAAGAACAGTTTATTATTTTCCACACAATAACAAATTAGAACTGCTTTGGACTGTAGTGCCCGCAATATTTCTTACTATTCTTGTGGGTTTTGGTTTGTTTTATTGGTTTAAGATTACTGGCGACGCTCCTAAGGATGCTCAAGTAGTAGAAATAACAGGCAAGCAATTTAACTGGATGATGCGTTATCCGGGTAAAGATAATGTGCTGGGAAGAAAAAATTACAGATTAACTGATGCTTCAAATGGTAATGCCCTTGGGGTAGATTGGGAAGATGGTGCAAGTCATGATGATATTGAAGCTTCAGAAATGCATTTGGTAGTGAACAAGCCTGTACAATTGGTGATTAATGCACAAGATGTTATCCATGATGTTGGTCTGGTTCACTTCAGATTGAAAATGGACGCCGTACCAGGCATTCCAACCTCACTCTGGTTCACTCCAAAGTATACCACTTCAGAAATGAAGGCGATTACCAAAAACAAGGATTTTGTTTATGAAATTTCTTGCGATCAAGTGTGTGGCAGTGCTCATTATTCTATGAGAGGAGTAATTATTGTAGAAACTCAAGAAGAATATGATGCGTGGATATCATCAATAAAGCCACAGTATTTGACAGTGAAGCAAAACGCTGCTCCAGTGCTTGTGGACAGCTCCGCAACAACCCTTAAACCCTTGGCGCAACTCCAATAAAGTTAAACAGCTTTAAAAAAATTAAAATGAGTACCGAAACAGTATCACACGCACACGATGCAACATCGACCTCACATTCACATGAGGAACATGGGCATGATCATCATCATGAAGAATCATTCCTTACCAAGTATGTGTTCACTACTGATCATAAAATGATTGGTAAGCAATTCTTGATTACAGGAATCATCTGGGCTATCATCGGAGGTTTATTCTCTGTGCTTTTCCGCCTTCAATTGGGTTACCCAGATTCAACTTTTCCTTTTCTTGAAGACTTATTCGGAAAGTGGGCCGCTGGTGGACGAATTTCCAATGAGTTCTATTATGCATTGGTTACCATGCACGGAACCATATTGGTATTCTTTGTATTGACTGCTGGACTTAGCGGAACCTTTGCCAATATTCTTATTCCACTTCAAATTGGAGCAAGAGATATGGCATCAGGGTTTTTAAACATGCTGAGTTATTGGTTTTTCTTCCTCGCCAGTGTGGTGATGTTTGCATCATTATTCATTCAGACTGGTCCTGCTTCAGGTGGGTGGACAGTCTATCCACCATTGAGTGCACTAGGTCAGGCAAGTGAAGGATCTAAACTTGGTATGGACTTCTGGTTGATTTCAATGGCACTGTTTATTGTCTCCTCTCTTCTTGGAGGGTTAAACTATATTTCAACAATTCTAAACCTCCGCACAAAGGGGATGAGCATGACAAGAATGCCACTTACCATGTGGGCAATCTTTTTCACTGCTGTTCTCGGGGTACTTTCTTTCCCGGTTCTACTTTCAGGTGCAGTATTGTTGTTGTTTGATCGCAATCTTGGGACAAGCTTTTTTCTTTCAGAAATTGTAGTTAAAGGTGAGATATTGCCCAACGAAGGCGGCTCAGCAATTTTGTTTCAACATTTGTTCTGGTTCTTAGGTCACCCTGAAGTGTATATCATTCTGCTTCCCGCACTGGGAATGGTATCTGAAATCCTTTCTGTGAATTCAAGGAAGCCAATCTTTGGTTACCTCGCCATGGTCGGATCAATGTTTGCTATCGCGATTCTTGCGTTCTTGGTTTGGGCTCACCATATGTTTGTAACGGGTCTCAATCCATTCCTTGGAGCATTCTTCGTATTGTTGACATTGCTCATCGCGGTTCCTTCTGCCATAAAAGTGTTTAACTGGTTAACAACGTTGTGGAAAGGGAATATTCGTTTTACACCTGCGATGTTGTTTGCTATTGGTTTTGTGAGTTTGTTTATTTCAGGGGGACTAACCGGTATATTTCTTGGAAACTCTACGCTTGATATCCATTTGCATGATACCTATTTTGTTGTTGCGCACTTTCACATTGTAATGGGCGTTGCATCATTCTTTGGCATGTTTGCTGGAGTATATCATTGGTTTCCTAAAATGTACGGACGTTACCTCAACAACACCATGGCCTATATTCATTATTGGGTAACATTGATTGGCTCCTATCTTATTTTCTGGCCAATGCACTATTCTGGTCTTGCGGGTATGCCAAGGCGTTATACAGACTGGAGCAATTGGCAGTCATTCAACCAGTTCCAGGGAATGAATACTTTCATCAGCACTGTTGCCATGATTGTATTTGCTGTTCAGTTGTTGTTCGTTTTCAATTTCTTCTATTCCATATTTAAAGGGAGAAAAGTACAATCAGAAAATCCTTGGGGCGCAAACACACTTGAGTGGACAACCCCTATTAATCCTGGTCATGGAAACTGGCCTGGGGATATTCCTGAAGTACATAGGTGGCCATATGATTATGGGAAAGATGGAAGGGATTTTATCCCTCAGACTGAGCCTATCGGAGCCAACGAATCGAAGCATTAAAATAAGACCGTGCTGAAACGTACGGTATAAATAACATGATGCAGATGAATGATATGAAGGGAGGTCCAGCATCAATGATATCAGCAAAGCTGAAAGATTACCAGCAGCTGATGAAATTCACACTGAGTTTCACGGTTGTATTTTCTTCAGTAGTTTGTTATCTGATGGTTCCCGGAATAGCATTTGACATCATTTCAGTTCTTTTACTTTTTGTGGGTGGATTGCTAATCACAGGAGCAGCAAATGCAATTAATCAAATTGCAGAAAAAGAAACCGATGCAATGATGAAGCGAACAGCCAATCGGCCGGTTGCTTCCGGAAGGATGACAGTAGACGAAGCAGCTACATTTTCAGTAGTTGCCGCAGTCTTTGGAATTTTTATCATTGGCATCTGGTTTAATTGGGTTGCTGCTGGAATTTCTGGGTTGAGCCTTTTTCTCTACGGGTTTATTTATACTCCATTGAAAAAGGTTCATTCAATAGCGGTGTTGGTAGGTGCAGTTCCAGGTGCTCTTCCATGTTTGATTGGTTGGGCTGCGGGTGATCCTGAATTGGGTATTGGAGGGTGGATTCTTTTCTCCCTACAATTTTTTTGGCAGTTTCCACATTTCTGGGCAATAGCCTGGGTATCGCATGAAGACTACACCAAAGCAGGATTTAGACTACTTCCGTCAAGGGGTGGTCCAACTAAATACTCAGCGGTTCAGTCCATTCTCTACTCAGTGCTCCTCGTTCCGATAGGGGTACTTCCATTTGTATTTGGGATGAGCGGGTTGGTGAGTATGTTGGTGGTATTGATAGCTAACCTTGTGATGCTTTGGTTTTGTGTTAGGTTATTTCGTGAGATGGATGTGAAGTCGGCCCGCAGGGTTATGTTTGGCTCTTATATTTATTTGCCTGTTGTGTTGTTGGCCTTATTGGCAGACAAGAAACAAGAAAGTGAAGAGAACAGGGTTACAAGAAATGAGGTGATTGTAGTTAATTACTTGAAAGATCGTAAAAGTTAAATAAATCATGATTCAAGCAGTAAGCGATCAGAAAAAACGAATGCATCCCCACAAGTTTACCATGTGGGTAGCTATAGGCAGCATCTTGATGATGTTTGCTGGCATGACCAGCGCATACATTGTTAAGAGAAGCCAAGCAGGATGGATGATGATTGAGATACCGGGTGTTTTTTGGTTCTCAACATTGGCTATTCTTATAAGCAGCGCTACGGTATATCTTTCTTTACGGTCGCTAAAGCAGCGAGAAATGAAAGCATACCGAAGATGGCTAGTGGTAACTGCAATCTTTGGCGTTCTCTTTCTTGCCTTGCAAATAGCTGGGTTCAAAGAATTTGGAGAAAGGGATATCCGCATTGTCGGTGCTGGATCAAATGCCTCATACTCATTTCTTCTGGCAATCTCTGGTTTGCATGGATTGCACGTGTTGGGTGGAGTTGTTGCATTGGTGGTGATGGCGATAATGGCTGTTCGTAGTTCTACCAGGAACTATAACACAGTACCGCTAGAGGTAGTGGCAACGTATTGGCATTTTGTAGATCTATTGTGGATCTACTTATTTATATTTTTTAATTGGATGAAATAATCCGGTTAAATTGAACCCTTAAACAGCAATAGCATGGCAACAGCCCAAGCACAAGTGGATTCCAAATGGTGGAGCGGCGGTAAAAGCCCCTTCAATGTAGAGTATGGGAAATTGATGATGTGGTACTTCCTGATGAGTGATGCCTTCACTTTCGGTGCATTTTTGATCTCTTATGGCACCATTCGTTTTAGCCAGAATTTTTGGCCAGATCCGAATGAAGTATTTAACGCACTACCATTTACTGGTCATGCAAATCTCCCACTCGCATTCGTGAGTTTGATGACATTTATTTTGATTGTGAGTTCAGTAACCATGGTATTGGCTGTGCATGCTGGACATCATAACGACAAGAAAGGTGTTGTTAAATGGATGATATGGACGGTAATTGGAGGTATTGCTTTCCTTGGCTGTCAGGCTTGGGAGTGGACGCACCTGATTACTGGCGACCATGCTGTACTCATCAATGGAGAGATCAAGCATATTGGTACAACAGTTACCATGAACCCTTGGGGTCCGCATGTAGCAATTCCAGGGCAGGAAGGACATATTTCAACTCCTGGCCCAGTTGCCTTTGGGGGATATTTCTTTGGAATCACTGGGTTCCATGGATTCCACGTTCTCTCAGGCGTTGTCATCAATATTGTGATGTTGATTATGGCGTGGAACGGAACATTTGAAAGGAAAGGACATTACCTGATGATTGAGAAGGCAGGTCTCTATTGGCACTTTGTGGATCTTGTATGGGTATTTGTATTTCTTTGCTTCTATCTAATCTAACACATAAAAGAACTGAAAATGGAACATTTCATCACAGAAGTATCTGTTCATCACGAGCCAGAGGGAAAAGAATTTGTAAAAAAGGTAATCAGAACAACGATCATCCTATCTGTAATCACCATTATTGAATTGCTGATGGGCCTCGCCATGTATGCATTTCCCATGGCAGACCTATTAAAACTCTTTCTGAAAGGTGTAATTGTAATCCTTTCATTAGCAAAGGCATTTTATATTGTAGGAGTCTTCATGCACCTTGGAGATGAAGTTAAGAACCTGATCATGACCATCGTATTGCCCCTGTTACTTTTTGTATGGTTTATTGGTGCATTTCTTTATGAGGGGAGCTCATGGAAAAATCTTAGGAACACCTATAACAAGGCTCCAATTGTAACTGCACCAGCTGAATCTCATTCATCAGGTGAACAGCATTAGCCAAAACAAATAAATTCAAAAAGCATCGTTCAGGGTAAACCCTAATGGTGCTTTTTTTGTTTTATTATTTATAGCAAATGAAAAAAAGAACATTTTTTGCCTTCATTCTGGTTGTCATCATTCCTGTGTTGACTTATCTCTTCGTGAGCGACCTTAGCCGGGATGCAATCAAAATGCCCCGTCGGTATTTTTATGATAGTGTTGTCGTTAAGACTGAAAAAGGCAGAAAAGTCAATGATACCATTTGGCATAAGGTTAAACCCTTCAAATTAAAAAACCAGTTTGGAAAGGAAGTAAGTTTGAACGATTTGGGAGGTAAGGTGATTATTGCAGACTTCTTTTTTACCTCATGTCCCTCAATTTGCCCGAAGCTAACCAAGAACATGAAGAAACTTCAAACGGCATTTAAAAAAACGGATTCATTGGTTCGCTTTGTATCTTTTACTGTTGATCCTGTTCGTGATTCGGTTACCAAGATCAAGGCCTATGGCGATAAATTCGGCATCGATCATGATACCTGGTGGATGCTTACAGGCGACCGTAACGAGATTTATGATATTGCATTGAATGAATTCAAGGCATCAATTGCCTCGGAAGGAAATATAGACACCGGATTTATTCATACCGATAAGTTTTTTATACTTGATCGTGAGTTGGTCGTTCGTGGCTGGTATAATGGGCTCGATAGCAGTAACCTTGATAAATTAATCAAGGATGTTGTTCTATTAAATATGGAACGTGATAAGAAAAAGAAAAGAAATCTTTTTAGAAAATAATATAAACTATAAAACCAAGCGCTAATGTTGTCTGCAAGTATTCAAAAAAATGATAAGAGAGCAAACTTCTTAATTATATTGTTCTCCGTAATTGTATTCGTCGCTGTAGTTTTTCTTTCAAGAGTTAAACTTGAAGTTGACCTGCCTTTCAATGTGCATGTATTTGCACAGGTAAATGGACTTATTAATTCTGTTGTTTCTTTTTTGTTGCTCGTTGGTCTTCTTGCTGTGAAGAGAGGTAGATATGAGCTGCATAAGAAAGTTATGATTGCCGCAATGATATTGTCTATTCTCTTTTTAGTATCTTATATTTTACATCACCTCCTCTCTGATTCTACTTCTTATGGTGGTGAAGGGATAATGAAGACGGTGTATTACTTCATTTTAATTAGTCACATTATTCTTGCTGGTGTCATCATGCCATTTGTTTTGTTTACTGCCTACAGGGCATTAACAGCGGAATGGCCAAGACATAAGAAGTTGGCAAAGATTACTTGGCCAATTTGGTTCTACGTTTCTGTAACAGGGGTTATTGTTTATTTAATGATTAGCCCTTATTATCAATAGCATCCAATCTTTGGAAGTCATCAAGTGCTTATACTGTTTTCAATCTAAGCAGCTAATTTTTAAAATTAAATAAGTTCCTTATTGGGGTCCCAGAATATTTCTTTAAACCCAACTACCTTATCGTCCGTTATTATTATTCCCTCTTTTTCAAGAAGCTCTTGCATTTGTGTAGGGGTTGAAAAGTGATGCTTGCCCGAGAGTAGTCCATTGCGATTCACTACTCGTTGTGCAGGTATTGGCGGAACTACAGCGTGTGATGCATTCATTGCCCATCCTACCATTCTGGAGGACAATCCTGATCCGAGATATTTGGCAATACTTCCGTAATTGGTAACACGCCCCTTTGGAATTTGACGGACAATATCAAAGACATCTTCAAAGAAGTTTCGGGGGGCAGGGGGACTAAGAAAATCCTTAGGCAGTTTTGTTTTCTTCGCTGGCATACTTTCTCAGCAACTCGCTGCGTTTTGGTTCCGGCACCTTGATATAATCATAAGGGCAATTTAGGCATCCATTTCCACAACAACTGCCGTTTTCCATATGGTACTTAGTGGTAAGGACCATATAGCCTAGTTCGTTATAGTAATAATGCTCACCTTCAATTAATTTCTTTTTCTTCATTGTTTGCAGCTTCTGGTTCCGTGCTTTCGATTTCTCTTACTCTTGTGGCAAGTTCTTCATCTCTGGTTGGGTCAAGATCGTTGGGTATTGAGAATTTGAGGTAATGAATTCTGTTGCTTTTCGCAATATCCAAATTTTCATAGTGTGTTCTAATCTGGAGGTCTTCATTTTCTTTTAGCTCCTTGTTTACATCTGCACTATCCACATGTACGTCCAGCTGGTACATCTCAATGATGAGTTTTGTAAAGCCATACAATACCGGTGAATCGGTCTTGAGATTGATATAACCACCGGGTTTCAGTATTTGTTTATATTTTCTCAAAAAAATTGGATGTGTGAGCCGTCTTTTTGATTTTCCGATCCTCAGTTGCGGATCTGGAAAGGGCAGCCATATCTCTGAAACCTCACCTGGACTGAAATAATTTTCTATCATGCCAATTTGAGATCGAATAAAGGCTACATGTTGCAGTCCTGCCTCAAGCGCCTTTTTTGCCCCAACCCAAATGCGGTTTCCTTTTACATCAATACCTATAAAATTCCTTTCAGGGTATCTTTTTGCCAGTCCCACTGCGTACTCTCCCTTCCCACAAGCGAGCTCAAGTACGATTGGGTGTTTGTTGTTAAAGTGTTCATGCCACTTTCCTGCAGTATTCTCAGGATACTGCAATACGTTCTTGAAGGTCAAGATCTCGGCAAATCGAATAAGTTTTTTTTGTCCCATACCTGCCGCAAAGGTAAAGCTCTGCGCAGATTATTCTTCCCACTTTTTGAAGGCAAGTACAGCATTTAATCCACCAAATGCAAAGGCATTGGATAAGGCGTATTGTATGTCTTTTTTTCTGGATTGATTGGGAACGACATCAAGATCACATGCATCATCTTTTTCTTCAAAATTGGCAGTGGGGGGAAGTATACCCTCTTTGAGTGCCATGATGGTGGCCACGGCTTCAAAAGAACTGGTTGCACCAAGTGCATGTCCGTGTAATGATTTTGTTGAGCTGATGGCCAATGCTTCTGCATGTTTGCCAAATACATTTCGTATTGCAGCTACTTCCATGCTGTCATTCACCAAGGTGCCGGTTCCATGAGCGTTGATATAGCCTATGTGTTCCGGAGAAACTGCTCCATCTTGCAATGCCATTTTCATGGCACGTTCTGCGCCTTGTTGATCAGGCTTGGTAATGTGGCTGGCATCTGATGTCATTCCAAACCCAACGATTTCACCAAGTATTTCAGCGCCCCGTTCTTGTGCATGTTCAAGACTCTCCAAAAACAACATAGCACCACCTTCTCCAAGTATCATGCCCTGGCGGGTTTTGGAAAAAGGCCTGCAGGTATCTGGAGCAACCACTCTGATGGCTTCCCAGGCTTTCAAAAAAGTAAATGTAAATGGAGTCTCACTCCCCCCCGCAAGCGCCTGATCGCAGATGCCACTTCTAATCAGCCAAAAGGCATTTCCAATGGCATGGTTCGATGAGGCGCAAGCTGTTGAAATGGTATAGACCGGACCGGTTATGCCAAATTGCATGCTGACGTTGCTGGAAGCACTATTGGGCATGGTCTTTGGAATGGAAAGTGGATGAACGCGGCTTTTATTCTCCTTATAGAGATCATAATATGATTGTTCCTGGGCATGAACACCTCCGATTGAACTTCCACAAATCACCGCTGTCCGCTGTGCACTTTCCGAAGTAAAAGTAATCCCAGCCTGTTTTACGGCTTGTTGAGCCGCCACTACTGCAAACTGAGCGAAACGATCCATCAAGTCGAGTGCCCCTTTCTCAATATGAATGGTGGGATCAAAATCTTTTACCTCTGCCCCATGTTTAAAACGGATGTTTTCTGGGTTAACTGAAGTGTATGGCCCGATTCCAGATCTACAGTCAACGATACTCTTCCAGAATTCTTTCGTGGTTGATCCTATCGGAGAGACAATACCCGTTCCAGTTACCACAACCCTTCTTGAATTCATACCGGTATATTTAGGGTTGCATTGACTTTTCAATTCCTTCCACAGCCTGCCTGATTGTTTTTATTTGCTGCAATTCAATATTGGGTAGGGTAACGTTGAATTCATCTTCTAGATTAGAAATCAATTCAACTGCATCCAATGAATCCAGTCCGAGGTCTTCGAAACTTTGCTCGATTGAAATCAGCTCCTTGTTGATGCCTTTTTTTGAAGACAGCAGCGTAGCTATTTTATTGAATATTATTTCACTCATAGTAAGTTAGTTTTAGATGTACTCTAATATAAATATTTTACGCGACTTTTTTTGATACTGCTATTCTTATGTTAGTCTCTAGGGTTATTCAACATAAACCTGGTGTAATATTCTGTTCATAATTTGTTGTTTATCACTTTTTAAGGGCCTCAGCGCATGCTACTTTTATCCCGCAGGAGCCCGTAAGCTGTTGCCGCATAATACTCCCGGTCATTTTAAAAAAAACTAAAATTAGAAGTATGAAAAGAATCATCGTATTAGTTGTAGTGATGCTGACGGCCTTCCTCTCTCAGGCGGCAGAACCTTCATCTCTTGAGAGGGGAAAAGATAGTGAATCTAGAATCAGGGTAGCGAATATCGAAAATCCATTCGCTGCTGAATGTTCGGTGACCATGAAGGGAACAATCAATCTTGGTCCAATTGAAGCAGAAGTGAGTTGTACCACCACAGCACCAACCTGTAACAAAGCCACGATGTTGGCAGTGAACTGTTTGAGTGCTGCAGTGAAGACAGTAAGAGCAATGATCATGTGATGGTGCCGGGAGTATTATGCAATTGTTGGCGTTAAACCATTTATATGAAAATAAATCTTATACAAGTGCTTCTTGTTGTATTTCCGATCACTTTTGTGATTGGACAAACAAAACCTACCATCTATACTTTTCAAGGGAAGTTCAATAGCCGTTTTGAACGGTCGGACAATTTTAATCAATACAAAGGGTGGTTGATTGTTGATGGAGATAAGTCTTTGTTCACCATGAAGAAAGTCACGGGACCTCTGATTGCTGAAGATCAGATCAATATTGACCTTAGTCCAGATAGCATCTTCACCGTATACAAAGATTTTGAATCAAATTCCTTACTCTTTGATTTTTCAGATATCAGACAAAGAACACATCTGTTTGCAGATACTTTATTTCCAATGCAATGGATAAGCCATAATGAGCAACGAACGATCGGGGGCATACCATGTCTGAAGGCGGTGACGCAGTTCAAGGGCAGGGGGTACATAGCATGGTATGCGCCCTCGATCACTATTGCAGATGGTCCATGGAAATTGGGAGGGCTCCCCGGAATGATACTCGAAGCCTATGATGATGCAGACCAGTGGCATATGACGCTTTCATCCATTCAAGACGGAACCGGATTTGAAAAAAAACATTTTGAATCCGCCATCGCCAATGGAGTTGAGGGGTTTCCTGCATTTGCTTCTTTTGTAAAGAAGATGTTTGACCGTTTGACTGCTTCACTTGGCGCACAGTCTGCTGTTGACTGTGTTGATTGTCAGACAACTCCACGCATTACAATTTATTCATGGGAGAAGATCGATCGATGAATAAACGAAGGGGACTGTTATCTTTATTGTTTTGTTTTTTTATATCTGTTCTGTTGGCTGCCAATGGAAAGCATATCGCTGATACGCTACCATCGATGAGGTATCAGGATGAGCTTCCTGAGGTATTGGTTAAGCAAAATCGCTTGCCCCTGAGAATACAAGGCGACACAATCAGTTTTAATGCAGCCAAGTACATTGATGTGAATAGCGTTAAGCTTGAAGACTTGTTAAAGCGAATACCTGGATTTACCGTTGATGAAAATGGCCGCATATTGTTTAACGGAAAGCACATTAGTAAGATACTGATTGAAGGCGATGATCTTGCAGGTGCTCGTTATACCGCACTCTCTCGTAATCTTCGGGCATCAATAGTCAAGGAGTTACAAGTGCTTCAGCATTTTCAAGAAAACAGACTGATGAAAAATCATATCAGCTCTGATGCGATTGCCATCAACTTAACAATAAACAAAGAATTTCTGGGTCGGCCAACTGGTCATCTTTCTGCTTCCAGTAGTCTTGGTTCTTATGGGTCTGTCAATGCTGACTTGCTTAGACTTCATAAGACCTCCAAGCAATTGTTCTTTTTAGATAAGAATAATATTGGGGGCCAGGGAGTTGTTGATCATGAAAATGGACAACAACATCATGAATCTGAATCAGCATATCGAGATAAGATCTACCGGTCATGGCCTTTCTCGGCAAATGCTGAACAGCAACATGGGAATATTCCTCAACGGTATAGGCTAATCAATAATGATTACGGTGTAATGTTCTTGTCTAATCATAGGATTAGCAGCCAACTGAAATTGCAAACTGCAATACATATTGAAAACAAAGTCTTGTTTCAGCGCTCAAATACCGCACAGCATGTTTCAATTCCTGGAGTTTCATCTGTAGAGGCTTTTTCTACTTTATCTGAAAACAGCAATAACAATAAAGCTGGCTTTCGATTGGTGCTGGATAGGGATAATCATCATAAGCGCGTAGGCCGCTATCAGATTTTAGCATCTTATCAAACTCTTAAAGGTGATGTTGAGGACAATCGCTACCTGCTTGAACTCAGCAATCGTTTTTTTCAGCAGCAACACCAAGGGTATAGCTATAGTCTTCATCAAGAGGAGACCTGGTCTCTTGGAAGCAGGGGACTTCTTATTGTAGAAAATTATTTTGCATTGGATAATAATTCCCAACTGCTTAGGGTTAATGATTCTTTTGTTAACATGGTCCCATATGCCACGCATTCTTCTCTATATGACCAGCGTTTCGGTCATCGCGGAATATTGCTTCATACCCATGCTGGGCGCGTATTATCGATTTCAAAGGCAAGGATTCGTTTTGGACTAAGAGCTTCTTTTGAAACCGTCAATTCAGCACTTGATGTAGAAAAGATCTCTTTTTCTCAAGGCAAAACCTACTCCTATCTGTCTGTGGGTAGACAGATTTTTGCAAGAGTTTCACAAGAATTTCAAGCTGCCATTGGTACTGGTTCTTTTCATCGCGAAAACGGAAATGGAATCAATGGATTAATCTATAGGGCAGAGTATTCAACGCTATGGCAGAAAAAGCCACTAGAGAAAATCAGGTTTGGGATTGTGTTAGAAAGGGCCGCTCCAGATCTTAGGATATTTCATGCCGGCCCCTTGTACTTTTATAATGGAGATATGTATATTCCTTCAACAGAAGTTGTGTATCCAACCGCTGCAGCGTTTCATCTTGATATTACGAAGATCGATTTATACAAAGGGCTTACTGTGATGTTCTCGATTAGGGCCAGGCAATCGCGCAAGGAAATGGGAACTGCTTCGTTCGTCCATTCTTCTTTTACTGCAATGGATTATTTTGTCATGTCGGGCCAGAAAAACCTTTCTGTGATTTCTAACCTAGAACAATTTTTATTTCTGCTCAACATTAAATATTCTTTTAATGGCAGTTTGATTTTAATGAAGATGCCTCAGCAACTGAATAAGCAATTGTTTCAATCGTCGATCTATAATGTAGCCCTAGTCCACAAACTGATCAGCAATTGGAAGGGCAGATTTAATGTTGAGCTGTTTTTTAATAACAACATTGCCATTTATTCATCTGAATCGGCAGCTTCAGTCAAATCAATCTTTCGTCGTTTTCGGTATGGTGCTCATGTCAATCTTAGGGTTGCTTCAAAGCTTTCAGGATCAATTCAGTATGCTGCACTGCATGTTGGAAGAGAAAATTTCTTTCCCATGTTGGACGGTCGATGCAAGGCAAGTGTTGGTCGGCGCTTGACAGCTAATCTTGAGGTTGTCAATATGCTCAATATCAATAGGTATAGAGAGCGTACAGTTGGACTGTATACAAATGGGCTGTACCAATTGCAGTTAAATGGTAGACGAATACTATTGGGTGTGAATTGGAGTTTTTAATTATTCTACCGAAATCATTGTTTGCGCACTTTCGTTTCCCGTTCTGTCGATAGCAGTCACAACAATATTTTTTAGTGTTGCTGAACTTCCTGAGCCATTAGACACTTTTAATTTTAGTGAAGTGGTTAGTTCTTCCTTGTTTTTTATTTCATACTCCCACTTGTTATCGTATTGAGAATAAACTACCCACCTGAATGTTTCTTTTTCCGTGCTATTCCATATTACATTGATAGATTCACCAGTCTTTTTGATCGTCACTCTTGGAGCAGTTGGCAGTGTAGAATTTAGCCAAGTGCTTGTAGGAATTAGTGCCTGCACTTTATAGGGGCCCTGTTTGAGTTCTTGGGTTAATGTTGGATTCTTTGTTAGTGAGGAGATGTTCCAGTGAACTACCCCCTGACTTTTTGGAATCAATGTTCTTGATAATTTGATTTGATCCAACACCTCTTTGTTGTCAGTAATTCCGTACTTGTCGGTTCCAATACTGATTCCGGGCCAGAGGTGGCGTTGCATTTTATTTTCCTGTTGCCACCATGCTAACAGAACGGGAAAGCTTTGTCCTGGCTTATTAATGGGCCAATACAATTGTGGAGTAAAATAGTCTATCCAGCCCTTGTTTAGCCAGAGCCTGGCATCGGCATATAATTTGTCATATTGATCAAAGCCTTTTACCGAAGCTGGATATCCTGGGCGATAGATTCCAAATGGACTAATTCCAAACTTCACATATTTCTTTTCGGCTTTGATTTCCTTGTATAATCTCTCAATCAGAATGTTCACCGATTCTCTTCTCCAATCTCCTCTTGAAAGATCGCCACCATTTTTCAGGTACTCATTCCAGCTCTTGTGATCTGGGAAATCCTTATCGCCATTGTATGAAGGATAGGGGTAGAAATAATCGTCAAAATGAATTCCATCAATGTCATATCGTTTTACAATGTCAATTACTACTTTGGAGGTACGGTCCTGTGTTGATTTTAAGGAAGGGTCCATCCACCAAAATCCTTCTTTAAGTAAATGCACTTGTTCGGGATTGGTCCGAACAATTGATTTTTCACTGATGTTTTTTCCTGTGGTATGGTGGGCGCGATATGGATTCAGCCAAGCGTGAAGTTCCATGCCTCGCTTATGCGACTCTTCAATCCAAAATGAAAGTGGATCATAAAAAGGGAAGGGGGCCTTGTTCTGTTGTCCAGTTAAAAAGTAAGACCAAGGCTCTATACTGCTTGCGTATAAAGCATCTGCTTGTGGACGAACCTGCAAGATGACGGCATTGAAATTATTTGCTTGAAGATAGTTCAGCAAATCAATCGCTTCTGTCTTTTGCTCTTCGGTAGAAAGACCTGGCCTACTTGGCCAGTTGATATTGGCAACAGATGCAATCCACGCTGCACGGAATTCCCTGGGGATGGAGGGGAGGGTCGGCGGAGGGGCAGGGGAGGGGGAGTTTGAGGGGGTTGAAGGAGTTGAAGATGTTGAAGGGGTTGAAGGGGTTGAAGGGGTTGAGTTAGTTTTAGGGAGTTGATAAGGTTGAGACGGTTTAGGAGTTTGTGTCAGCGTTTCTACATCCACATCTTTATATGGGAATACTTTTGTCTGTACAGTCTTTAGAAATGTACAACTGTTAAAGACAAGTATTGAAACTATGAGCAGTAGAAGTTGGCGCATGAGCATAAATTATTGCAATGACTAGAGTAAACGCAGTTGCGAAAATAGCACAATTTCTTGCCAGACATATTCACGCGACTAACTTTCGTCTCATTTTATGATTTTGTCAACACAACAAGTTGATTTCTGGAAATCAGCTATTTTTTTGAATCGACTTTAGTGGTTAGCATGGCCATCATTTGATTCATGGTTTTATTCATTCCATCAGGACTACCATCCAGGAAAATGAAGTTACCCTTACCATATTCTGCAAAATTCTTGATGGCTTCTGTCCACATGCTAAACAAGATTACATTGGTATCAAGATTTGCTTGTTTCATGTGTTCTGCTGCTTCAGACATACCCCTTGCTACTTCCTGTCTGAACAATGCAACACCCTGACCTCTTAGCATTGCGGCTTCTTTTTCTGCCTGAGCTGAAATTTTAATCGCATTGCCATCTGCTTCTGCTGCTTTTGTTTTTGTAATCAACAATGCCTGTCCCTCGTTTTCCGCTGCGGCCTTGAGGTTATTGCTTGCCACAACCCTGCTCATGCTGTCCATTACCTGTTGATCAAACGTGATGTCATTGATTTGAAGATCTTGAAGATGATAACCCCACTCTTCAAGACTCTGATCAATTTGCTCTTTAACAAAATCAACTATCTCTCGTCTGGCGGTTAGCACTTCCGCTTGTTTTTTTGTAGCCACATAAGACCTTATGCTCCCTTCTACCGTACGCACCAATGCCTGCATGAAGTCTTTGTTGCTGATGAATTTGAAGGCCACCTTGATTACGGTATTCTCCGTATCATTTTGAACAGAGTAGAGCAGCATGCTTTTAAAATAAACATTTGCCTGATCGATGGTTACTGCCTGAAATTCAAGTTCAAGACTCTGGTTCTGTATGCTTACCCTCCTGTATACACTTTCAATCAATGGTATTTTAAACCTTAGTCCCGGCCTGAGAATGCGCCTATATTTCCCAAATAAGGTAATCACCGCAATGGTTCCTTGTTTTACAGTTACCAGTCCAGTTATAAAAATCAAGAATGCTATTGTTCCTAATCCAATTAATGTGTAGTCCATAGTATATAGTTTATAATCAGAAAGCCTGTCTTTATTAGACCTGATAAAGGTACAGCTAAAAGTTTGCCCCATGCGGCAAATGGATTTTAATTTCTTTTATCTGCAACAGAGATTAATCGGTTAGCGAGGACGATTATTTAAAACTATATCGTAATATTGCGATATATTATGGGAACAACAAAGACCGGGGAGTACAAGCAAAGAGAAACTGATTTGGCCAAGTATGCCAAGGCGATATCCCATCCTGCAAGAATAGCCATCTTGAATTTACTGATCAAGAAGCAGGCATGTGTTTGTGGAGATATCGTTGATGAACTGCCTTTATCTCAATCCACCGTTTCGCAGCATTTAAAAGAATTGAAAGAGGCCGGGATTATCAAAGGCGATATTGAGGGCAATTCAGTTTGTTATTGCATTGATGAAAAAGTGTGGAGTCGGGTGAAGGGGCAGCTGAATCTATTTTTTGAGCAATACAAAGCCACACCATCGAAGTGTTGTTGATCTGTTGGGGAAATCATTTAAATCTTAGTAATGTCTACTAATCATTGTGCGCCAGTAAACGAAAGAAAGAAGTTGAGTTTTTTAGATAGGTATTTGACTTTGTGGATTTTTCTGGCCATGGTGTTGGGGGTATCTATTGGGTACTTTTTCCCCTCTTCGTCTGAATTCATCAATTCTTACTCAACAGGCACTACCAATATTCCACTTGCAATTGGTCTAATTCTCATGATGTATCCTCCCTTTACCAAGGTTAGGTATGATCAATTGGGAGAGGTTTTTAAAAACACAAGGGTGCTATCGGTATCACTGTTGCTCAATTGGGTGATTGGACCGATTCTTATGTTTGTGTTGGCCATTACTTTTTTGGGCGATTACCCTGAATATATGGTTGGACTGATACTGATTGGTCTAGCGAGGTGCATTGCCATGGTGATTGTATGGAATGAGTTGGCGGAGGGGAGCAGAGAATATGCAGCAGGACTCGTTGCGTTGAACAGTATTTTTCAGGTTTTATTGTATAGTGTATATGCCTATTTGTTCATTACCGTGTTGCCGCCTCTCTTTGGTTTTTCAGGTGCTGTGGTTGACATTTCTATTGCAGAGATAGCCGAGAGCGTTGCCATTTATTTGGGGGTTCCTTTTGTAGCAGGATTTCTTTCCAGGTATTATTTGATCAAAGCGAAGGGAGAGGAATGGTTTCAAGAAAAATTTATCCCCTTTGTTTCTCCGATCACATTGATTGCCTTGTTGTTTACCATCGTGCTGATGTTCAGCCTAAAAGGGAAACTGATTGTGGAGATACCATTTGATGTGGTGAGAATTGCCATTCCTTTAATGATCTATTTTGCGGTGATGTTTTTTGTCAGCTTCTTGATTGGAAAAAAGATGGGGGCTGATTATTCAGTGAATACTTCTATCGCATTTACTGCTGCAGGCAATAATTTTGAATTGGCCATCGCTGTTGCGATTGGGGTGTTTGGTATCAATAGTGGACAAGCTTTTGCTGGGGTCATTGGCCCTTTGGTGGAAGTACCTGCCTTGATCATTTTAGTGAATGTGGCTTTTTGGTTAAGAGACCGGCTTTATATTAAACATGTAAAATAACTAAGATGAGAATTGCATTGTTTTCTGATATCCACGCTAATCTTCCTGCATTGGAAGCCTGCTTGAAAAGTATTGAAGAGCAGCAAGTGGACGCCCTATATTGCTTGGGAGATCTTGTGGGATATAATATCTGGCCCAATGAAGTAGTCAATGAAATAAGGAAAAGGGGTATCCCGACAATAGCAGGAAATTATGATCAGGGAATTGGATTGATGATTGATGAGTGCGGCTGTGCATATAAAACCGATCCTGAAAAAGATATGGGGAAGGTATCCATATCGTATACCAATCACTTGGTAAAGCCTGAGGAGCGAAAATATTTGAGAACCCTGCCTTCTCATATCAGGCTTGAGTTTCAGCTGAATGACGACAAGCTTAATCTGTTGTTGGTGCATGGTAGTCCGCGCAAGATCAATGAATACCTTTTTGAAGACAGAGAGGAAAAGAGCATGTTGCGAATTATGCAAGATGCTGATGCAGACATCTTATGTTTTGGCCATACCCACAAACCTTTTCATAGGGTATTGTCTGATGAGGCTTCTGGAACTATGCATAATAGACATGCTATCAATATTGGCTCTGTAGGCAAGCCTAAAGATGGTAATCCTCAGGGATGCTATGTTATACTCACGATCAATCACGATAGCAGCATTCAGGACAAGAACACAATCGGTGTAGAGTTTATTCGGTTTGACTATGATATTGAAAAAGCTGCAAAAGCCATTGAAGATAGTCCGCTTCCCAACGGCTATGCCGATATGTTAAGGATGGGGCAGTAATTTATTCCATATAAATCGTATCTTTTATTTGCATGATTGGCTAAAGCTGATTCAAAATTTATTATTTGATTATTTGATACGTAATGCAATGTGCATTGCTTACTTAGGGATTTATGTATCGTTGCGCTATTGATCAAAAAAACTAATATGGAAGATTTAAATTTTAATAAGCAGGAAGTAAAGAGGAGAGATTTTTTAACTACTGCCGGCACCATCTTAACCGGATTAACTTTTTTTCCAGGCATGGTGAGTGCGAGATGGAAGTCCACTATCCTCGGAGAACAATTTCTATCTGGTAAGCCTCTTACCCTATCGATCGTTATTCCAAAGCAAGCAACTGAGATCGAAAAATTAGCGGGTCAGCAATTGCAGCATTACTTGTTGCAGGTTTCTGATAGCAACATTACGCTTGTTGATGAGGGCACATTAAAACACCGCAGTGCCATATATATTGGCCACACAGCATTTGCCATTTCAAAGAAGATCTCTGTTGATCAATTGGATGAAGATGGGTATTTGCTGAGAATTGATGGGAATAGCATTGTGCTTGTCGGTGGAACCAAAGGCGGATTGCAATATGGAGTTTATGACTTCTTGGAGGAATTAGGATTTAGAAAGTTTGCGCCAAAAGAAACGGTTGCTCCATCATCACTAGCCACTCCACTTTCAAAGGCAAATAAGATTGTTAATCCCAAAATAAAATACAGGACTACTTCTTATGGTGATATGGGAGATGTGGCTTATTCCGATTGGCATAAGATTTCTTCACGAAGCGATTGGGGACTGTTTGTTCATACATTTGATACTTTAGTTCCCGAGAAGAAATTTGGTGAAAGCCATCCTGAATATTATTCTTTTATTGATGGTAAGCGTAAGCCAGGAACCCAGCTATGTTTGTCTAATCCAGATGTGTTAGCGCTGTTGATTGCCAATCTGCGCAATAAAATGGCTGACAAACCCAATGCAAAGTATTGGTCGGTTAGTCAGGATGACAACGATCAATACTGTAGGTGTGAGCAGTGTAATGCGCTGAACACCAAGTACGGCGGACTGCCCAGCGGGGCCATTATATTTTTTGTCAATCAGGTTGCCAAAGTATTCCCCAATAAGATCATCTCAACGCTGGCGTATTGGTATTCAAGGAAGGCGCCAAAAAATATAACAGTTGAGTCCAATGTCAATATCATGCTGTGTAACATTGAGAGTTCAAGGCAGGCTCCGGTGTTCGTGACCGATAAAGCTTTTTCTAATGATCTGAAAGATTGGGGAGCGCTCGCAAAAGATATATTGATATGGGACTACAATATCCAGTTCACCAATTTTGTATCTCCCTTTCCTAATTTATTTACGATTAAGCCCAATGTTAAGTTCTATACTGATAACAATGTGAATGCCTTGTTCATGCAGGCAAATAACGAAGCAGCTGCGGAGATGGCTTTGCTGCGTTCTTATTTGATTTCTAAGCTGATGTGGAACCCTGATGCCGATGATCAGGCTATTATAAACGAGTTTCTTAATGGTTATTTTGGTGCAGCAGGTGAATTTATTCGAAAATACATTGACCGCATGCAAGCGGCCTTAGTTGAAAGCAAGATGTCGCTCAATATTTTTGGCGATCCCATAGATGCCAAAGAAACCTATTTGTCTTTCAAGATGATGGAAGAATACAACAAGCTGTTTGATGAGGCTGAGCAAGCAGTGAAAAGCGATGATGTGATGTTGAAGAGAGTTCAGACAGCAAGACTACCCATTATGTATGCAAGTGTTCAAATTGGCAGGACAGAAATTGATACTCCACGAAGTTTATTTTATCGCAATGAACAGGGGGTTGTTCTACCGAAGGCAGTGATGAAAAATCTTGTAGAGACTTTTGTAAATCGTTGTCATGATGTTGGTCTGAAGTTATTGAGAGAACGCAGTGGAACACCCGCACACTATCTTGCTGCTTATCAAAGGATGTTCAGTAACATGGAGAACGCTCCGCGGTTGAAGTCTTATAAAAAGACGATTATACCGATTACATTACCAGATAAAGACTCTAAGCCTATTCAATCATTGACCGACGGAATATTTGCCTCTTATGAATCTTGGCAAAATACTGATCCCAATTGGGTTTTTTATACAGGCGAGCATATGGATTTCATTCTCGATCTTGGAGATGTTGTGGACATCAATCACATCAACATGGATTTTCTCAATCCACAAGCGCAACCCGATTGGCATTTAATGTCGTTGCCATTATTTGTTCAATATTCTCTCTCAGTTGATGGCAAGCAATATGAAAAGCCGTTGACGCTGACGAACCCACACAACCCTAACCCTAAAGTAAATGCAGCATTAAAGAATGTGTCGGTTCATTCTTTTTCAGTTGATGTGAAAGCTGGTGCAAAAGCAAGGTATATTAAGGTACATGCAGAAAGCTTGCTGAAATCACCCGCTTGGCATATTCGATCTGGACAATCCATGTCGATATTCTGCGATCAGATTATGGTTGGTTAATGTTAATGACTTAATTTAATCTCTCAACAATGAATATGCAAAGAACTTTTATTGTATTTGGTTTTATCGGATTGTTTTTGATTTCGATGGTCGATGTCCAAGGGCAAGGGGAAAGGTGGAATGTAGCGCGCGCCAATGAATGGTATGCCCAACAGGGTTGGCTTCGTGGTTGTAATTTTCAGCCATCTTCAGCGATCAATCAGCTTGAGATGTTTCAGCCTGAAACATTTGATACGGTTACGATTGATAAAGAGCTTGGATGGGCGGAAGAATTAGGATTCAATGTGATGCGGGTATACTTGCATCATTTGTTGTGGACGTCAGATAAAGAAGGGTTTAAGAAGAGGTTGAATACCTATTTATCTATTTCATCACGGCATAAGATCAAGACCCTGTTTGTATTTTTTGATGATTGCTGGAATGATACCGCGTGGGTTGGCAAGCAGCCTGATCCAAAGCCGGGCGTACACAATTCAGGATGGGTGAGAGATCCCGGAACTATGTTGTATCAGTATCCAGATACAATACAAACGTTGGAGGCCTATGTGAAAGATATTATGGGAACTTTTAAAAACGATGAGCGCATATTGTTGTGGGATCTGTACAACGAGCCGGGCAACAGTGATCATTTGGATAAGAGTTTTAATTTATTGAAGTCGGTCTTCAGCTGGGCGAAGGAAGTCAATCCCTCCCAGCCTATTTCTGCTGGCGTATATTCAGATGATCAGCGGTTAAAAGCCATGACTGCATTTCAATTAGAAAATTCTGATATTATAACTTACCATAACTATTCTGCG
The DNA here is from genome assembly GCA_044353505.1 of Chitinophagaceae bacterium. Lineage (GTDB taxonomy): Bacteria > Bacteroidota > Bacteroidia > Chitinophagales > Chitinophagaceae > Pollutibacter. The sequence goes on from JBILBU010000016.1 coordinate 49,082, forward strand.
ATAGATGATCACAAGCAAATGGTAGATACCCTAAAGAAGTACAACAGGCCACTTATTTGTACTGAGTACATGGCCAGAAGAACTTCCAGTACTTTTCAGTCCATCATGCCGTTTTTAAAGCAAGAAAATATTGGTGCCATTAATTGGGGATTTGTCAGCGGCAAGACCAATACCATTTTTGCATGGGACACTCCGATCAAAGGCGGCAAGGAGCCTAAGTTGTGGTTTCATGATATTTATCGACGTGATAAGACGCCCTTCAGCAGCGAGGAGGTAAAGTTTCTAAAAACTATCTCAGCACAACCAAATTAGGAGTTAAGAGAATTTTCAAGCAGGTCCCAAAGCCAGTTATTATCAATAACTAAGCAGATTTCTATTTATATAAACTTATTTAATATTTAAATAATTAATAAACAATATTTTTAATTTGGATAGTTCTGTTTTGGCAGATACAATTTACATATCAAAAATTTTAATATTAACCTTGTCACATTTTTGATTATTACTACACTAGTAGGATAGGTAGTTTACAATTCAACATGTTTATGATTGTTGCCTAACATAAAATAATTCATGAGTTCGTTATTTTTAGATTACTTTGATAATTATTGTGAGGCCATTGTAGATGGAACCATTGAAGTAAACCGAACTAACTTTTAAGTAGATAAGCATAAAAAGATGAGAATTGCGACAAGGATATTGTGTAAATCGTCAGCATAAAGTGGACTAAAAAAGGTCTAAATTAGTAGAGCGTTTCCATCATTAACAATTAAAACAAAAATGACATGGAACAGAAACAAAAACAGTCTACAGAGAACTTCATTAAAGA
>JBILBU010000041.1:0-15208 GCA_044353505.1 Chitinophagaceae bacterium
ACCTACAGGCGCCCAACAACAACATTACAACAACCGAAAGGAGGAATATCCTCATGAATTTTATTTTTTATTGTTTACCCGTATGACCAAATCCACCAGCATTACGCTTTGTTTCTCCGATTTCATTTACCGCTACAAGCTCTACTTTTTTTATTTCTTGAAAAACCATCTGTGCTATCCTATCCCCATGCTCAATGGTTTGCCGCTCGGTTGAAAGATTGATCAAAATAACCTTGATCTCCCCACGATAATCAGCATCAATCGTCCCGGGTGTATTTAAGCAAGTTATCCCCTGTTTGATGGCAAGCCCACTTCGAGGTCTGATCTGGGCTTCATGACCCTCAGGCATCTCCAGGTATATTCCAGTTGGCACCAACACCCGTTGCATTGAATCGAGAACCATGGGCTCTGCTAGTTCTGCCCTAAGGTCCATTCCCGAAGCGCCATCCGTAGCATATGCAGGGAGTGGGTGAGACGATTTATTGATAATATTAACCTTCAACAAATGATTTTTGGCAAATTTACAATTATAGTCAAGATGATCATCCCTAAAGCTGGAATATTCAGGAAGTATTAAGTTAAATTCAAATTTTTTCTAGCAACACAGATGCATAGGCCACCAAACCTTCCTCTCGTCCGACAAATCCCATCTTTTCGGTTGTTGTAGCCTTTACTGAAACATCTGAAACGGTGAGCTCTAGTATACCTGCTATGGCCTCTTGCATGGCGGAGACATAAGGCTTGATTTTGGGAGCCTCGAGACACAGGGAGCTGTCAACATTCACCACACGATATCCTTTGCTCTTGATCAGCTGATATGATTTATCAAGAAGAATTTTGCTATCGATATTTTTAAAACTGGCATCTGTATCCGGGAAATGAACACCAATATCACCCAAAGCCAATGCGCCAAGCAAGGCATCACAAATAGCATGCAGCAATACATCAGCGTCGCTATGACCCTTTGCTCCCTTGTGGTGAGGGATTTTAACTCCGCCGATCCAAAGATCGCGGTCTTCTGTAAGTTGATGGAAATCGATACCAAAACCAATCCTTATTGACATGCGCTATTTTTCATAAAAGTATGAAAAAAGAAAACGGCCCTAAGGCCGTTTCAAAAGAAATATAATATAGCGAACTATTGGCCTGAACCAGAAAGATCAAAAACCAAACTAAATCGAATGGTATTAGACAATGGATTGCGATTTACGCCGGATCCTGAAGGAATCAAATAAGACAGGTTGATGCCTAGTGCATTGTACTTAAAGCCAGCTCCCATAGAGAAGAACTGCCGATTGCCCTTGTCGGGGTTTTCATAAAAATATCCTGCTCTTACAGAAAATTGATCGTTATACGTATACTCGCCACCCAAAGAAAAATAAAACTCTTTAAATTCTTCTTTCATTCCACCAGGAGCATCGCCCAAAGAGCTAAACCAACTGCCCACAACGCCTTTGCTTCTGTAATTTACAAGACCCAGGCTGTCTCCAAGACCCGGAGGAGTTGGAACCAACAACTTATGAATATCAATTCCAAAAGAAAGTTTGTTTACCTCATTGCTAACAAAGGTATACACTGCGCCAACGGTTAAGTTTGCGGGAATAAAATCTTTTTGTGTTGCATCGCTGGTATAACTGATTTTTGAACCGAGGTTGGTTACTGCTGCACCAACACTCAAGCCGCTTCCATCTTCTGTTTGAGGTGTATAGTATAACCCAATATCACCTGCTACTGCATTTCCAGCCTTGTAGGATACCCCACTAACGGCTTGACCACCTGCGAGGTTAGAATTGATATACCTGATGGCAACACCCAAGCTGATAACTTCAGAAAGCTTTCTTGAATAACCTGCATCAAATGCAAATTCTCGAGGCCTGAAGGTATTTAGGTCATTGCCCAAATTATCTGTAAACTGAATATTTCCCAAACTGAAATAACGAAGAGACCCTGATATGGCTTGGGTTTCGTCAAGCTGATAGTACCCTGCCAAAGAGGCCAGGTACACATCATTCAATCCAAGATCCTTTAACCAAGGGGTATACGTTACTCCGATGCCGGAAGTCTTTTCAGCAAAAGCATATTTTGCAACATTATAAAACTGTGAATTTGCATCGGCGGTGGTAGCTACACCCAAATCACCCATTCCTCCTGCGCGCGCATCTGGAGAGATGCGCAAGAAAGGAACGGAACTTGTAACTACGTTTATTGATTCTGTAGACTGTGAGAAAACTGTGGGGCTAGATACCAATAATAAAATACCGGCTAGAAGGTTTATGGCAATTCTGTTCATGCTTTTAATTTGGAGATCAATAAAAAAGTGTCGAGTAGAATTGTTACGATAGGTGCCGTTTTGTGCTGCTAAATTAAGGAAATAGCACTAAAGAATAATGAGCTTTTGTATCTTCTTTGATACTTGCCCCTCCCTTCCTTTGATTATCAACCGAAAAATATAAATTCCCCTTCCCAGCGCATCACCTGAATCATCCCTCCCATTCCATTCAATTTCTATAGAACGTCCATCGACTTCATTTATTGCCTTAGCAAGTTTTTTCACCAACTGGCCACTAAATGTGAAGATGTCAATTTGAGCTTCAGCACCTGCGTAAGGGCCGTCTAGGTTGAATAAAAACCTTGTACTCCCTGAAAAGGGATTTGGATAGTTGATGAGTCGTGTGATCAAAATCTCTTTTTGTCTAATCACCTCACAGTCGATAATGCATTCGCCTGAATTGTTGAACACATCCCAGGCTTTTATTACAATCCGATGCTTGCCTTCCGAAAGCTGGGGCAGTTGAAACCGTACTGTTCCTTTTAGCAAACCAGACAGTTCTGGTTCAAGAAAGTCATTCAATATGATCATGTTTCTATTGTCGCCATCAATCACTGCAGTAATATCATGTCCAATGCCAATGCCCGAAATATTAATGCCTGATGCATCATAGAGCTTGGCAATAAGCAATGGGCTCTCGCCAACAACATCTCCGTTTTTAAATGTTTCATCATTGAGATAGCCTTTGATATCCGGACCGATTGCATCATTACTCAGCTCATTACCAAGTCCGCCAACCACAAGCCTTTCATCAACACCACTTGCATCATAGACGCCATTCTCAGCATACAGACTAATTCTCCCATTTCCATATTGATAGTTGATATCCCTGGGTACAATAAAAGTAAAACTGAACCTTCCATTCTCCGCCTTAACCTTGCCATCAAAAAGTTTATTTACTTGAGATGAAAAATCAACTTTACCGCTCTCTGAATCATTGGCCAATGTACTAATCTTGGCGGCCTTGTCATATACTGTTGGGTATACATACCCGTTAAAGTCAGTCGCCAATGCACCTGAAGGTGTAAGCACTTCGCCATCTATCGTATAATTATTTTGTGAACGAAGGGTGTCGGCATTGGGTGAAATTGATCTTCCGTTAATCGTGTTTATGGTCACGGAATAGTCTGGTATAGCGAGTTTCAAGGCAGGATCACCAAGCAGTGTGAACTTTCTGGCATTGATGTAGTCGCCAGTATTAACGATGGTAAAATTCTTTGTGTCTTGCAATGCCGTACCAAGTGCCGGCAATTGTTGCTCACTATTTTTCTTGAACAGAAAAGCGAAAAAATTATTGTTGATGATCTTATTGCTTGATGCAAATACCAATCGGGTTGTGGTAACCAACCCAATGGCGCCGTTTCTTCTTCCAATAAATAAATCTTCTCCCAACGAGAATTCAGCTGGATTATCAAAGGGGGCAAAGTCGCAAGTTGCCGTCACAAAAAGAGGTAGCCGATTTATATTTTTCCACCCCGCAACCATATCCTTAACAAGAATGGATTCCTGAGCCAACCGCGAACTACCCCCATGCCCACTATAGTTCAATACCAATGTTCCTTGATTGATTTGCTTTGTAATGGCATCATTTACCGAAGGGTATAGGCTCCCCCCACTGCTGCTCTGCTGTGGATATGCATCAAGGTAAATTTTGTTGATGTTCAAGACTGGCGACTCAGACTGTATCAAGGAAGCATGAAGTTCAGCATCATTCAAATGAACATTGTAGTCTTCATCATCAGCAACGAGTGTGATGGTATTGCGCCATTTTCCAAAAGCAGTATTGCTATGGTATTCAATGATCTTATCCACTGCAACCCTTGCCTGTTCTAGGTTTCTGGCTGGTATCCTTCCAATTGCCAGATCGAGCAATGGTGAAGGAAAAACAGTTCTTATGTCATCTTCATCATCCAAATAACCAAAATAATCATCCGTCACATAACTGGTGAGGGCATCGAGTGATGACTCACTTTGATAAGAAGGCACAAATTGATCTTCCGCATCAAGCTTATAAGCATAGGTTGCTGAACCAAACAACAACAGATACTTAGGCCTCTTCATTGGATCAAGCACCGCACGATCATAGGCCATCTTTAAGAAATTTCTGATGGCTGAGGGATCAGGAGCACCTGAAGAAAACTCATTGTAGAGCTGGCCCAAGTCAAGAACAATGGTTTTAATCCCGTCTCTTTGACGATGATACTGTGCCAGCCGATTGGCCTCAGAAACAATGTTTTTGTTGCACACAATCAGCATATCAAAGGCTTCCAAACCATGAATATTTTGGTTTGAAACACGGCCTTCCAACTTCGGCAACATCACCGCTTCGGGCTTGAAGGCAATATATTCTCTGAGGGTCGAGCAATCCGCTACAAAACTTAGCTGCTGGGCATCCGAAACAGTACTAACCTGATTGGGATTAAATCGATTTGTGATGTCCCATACCAAGGTTGATGGGGATGCATTGCTCAATTGAAATCTGGAAATATTTCCCAGACCGACCGACTCAAGATGCCGAAATTGAAGCTGGGGCGACTGCTCAAGATTCAGCGAACGTTTAAAAAAAACCTCAAACCAATTCAACCATCCCTTTGCATTGATGCTGCCACCGGCAAATTGATAGGAAACACGCATTGAAGTTTCAGCAAGTACCCCCTCAGTCGAAACCAGACTTGGACTTGCTATAGGGTCTAATGACGATCCTGCCAATGGGGAGGTCAGCTGATCAACTACTGGCTGGTCATTGATGAAAATGGAAAAAGTATTTGACTGACCTGCACTGCGGCCAATTACCTGACTACTAAAACTGTAATTGCTCCCAGCAATAAGCCCTGAATAGGGAATATGGAAATTTATGGAGGTCTCGGCTCCTATATCCTGACTAAACTCTTCACCATACCACTCCTGACCACTTTTTAAAAAATTTATGCTGTCTAACTCATGCCGATAGTGTTCATCAAAATCACTGATGGAACTGGCTGCCCCGGATAGCATAGGCAATGTTGATATTCGCTTGCCATTGCCTTCAGCAACAGTAATAAAAAAATAAGTGTTGGCGCTGTAGATGTTCTTCCTGAAAATAAACCTACCAGCCAAGCTGTCATACCTCCATTGATTAGCCCCTTGTGCATAAAAGAAAAAATAATCATCCCCATCAAAAAATCCATCCCCTCCGTCATTTACGAAAATAGCATTCTCCACCAAATCGTCTTGAACGACTGCTGAATTTGCCTCTGGAAGCATCCCGCCACGATTTCCGAAAAACTTGACTGAATTGGAGGGTATTCTGGCTGAAAAGCCCGCCTCTTTCATGAAATTTGCAGTGACTTTATACACCCCGGAAGCTTGTGTAGACAGCTTTACCCAAGTTCCTGAAGACAACACAGAGGATTCAGCATAAATCCTTTGCCCCCTTCCCATAAGGGAAACCAACAGCAGCACAATAAAAAGGGGGTATTTTTTCATAAAGCCATGTTAACAAATTTAGCATTTAATAAACATAAAATTTGACGTAAACCATTGAATTGATTTAATTTAACACTTACATTTGTCCTTGTTTGGGTTGCCCTTTGGGCAATAAATTGAAAACACGCTCGTTACCATTGGATAAATTAAACACGCGCAAAGCATGAGAAATTTTTTGTACCTGTCAGCTATCGCACTATTGTTCAGCGCCTGCAAAGGAGGAATGCCTTTTTCAAAGGGGAAAAAAGACAAATCCCAAGTAACGGGCTGGAACTACAACGATAAAAACATGGGGGGATTTTTCAAGTCTCCAGTGAATGAACAAGGCACAGGACCAGGGCTTGTTTTTATACAAGGTGGAACCTTTACCATGGGTGCAACCAATGAAGACATTATGGGTGACTGGAACAACGTTCCAAGAAGAGTAACACTCTCTTCTTTTTACATCGACAAAACAGAAGTTGCAAATATCCATTATCGCGAATACCTAAGTTGGATAGAAAGAACATTTGATGACCCTATGTATGAGGCAGTGGTGAATGGTGCAAAACCAGACACCTTGGTATGGCGTAGTGAGTTGGCCGCCAATGAGCCATTGATAGATTACTACTTCAGGCATCCATCTTACAACAACTATCCAGTTGTTGGGGTAACATGGAGACAAGCGACTGACTTCTGTATCTGGAGAAGCAACAGAGTAAATGAGCTACTCCTCGTCGAGAAGGGCATGTCAAACGCCAATACACTAAAAACTATCCAAGGAAAGGGTGAAGAAAATTTCACCACCAAATCATATCTCCTTGGAATCTACTCAACTCAAGGCGCGAAGAATAAGAAGTCACCCTTGATGGATGAAAATGGCAGACCAAGAAATTATGTGAGACTGGAAGATGGTATTTTGATGCCGGACTATAGACTGCCAACAGAAGCTGAGTGGGAATATGCTGCATATGGATTGCTAAATCAAAATCCCAATGCCAAAAGAAAAGAAGGAAAACGTGGCGAAGAACTTATCATGAACAAGCAGGTATACTCTTGGTCTCACAATGTGAACGGATTGCGTGATAGCAGAAGTGGCAGCTGGCAAGGTAAGTACATGGCCAACTTCAAACGTGGAAGTGGTGACTTTATGGGTGTTGCAGGAGGATTGAATGACAATGCCGCAATACCCGGACCAATCGATGCCTACTACCCTAATGGATTCGGTATTTACAATATGTCTGGTAATGTGAGTGAGTGGGTTGCAGACATCTACAGACCACTCAATAGCAAAGACGTTGATGATTTAAATCCTTACCGTGGTAATGTATTCAAAAAGCCGGTAAAAGATGAAAACAACGAATACCAGCGCGATAGTCTTGGAAGGGTTAAGATGATTGAAGAAACGGATGAGGATTTGAAAAAAAGAAGGAACTACCAAAAAGCCAATGCAATCAATTACCTCGATGGAGACTCCTTGTCAATGGTACAATATGGCTACGGAACTACCACGCTCGTGGGCGATAAGTCTAGGGTGTTCAAAGGTGGCGGATGGGATGATCGTGCATATTGGTTAAGTCCGGGTACACGCCGACACCTCGAAGAAGACCAATCAAGTTCTAGCATCGGCTTCAGGTGCGCAATGGATCGTTTCGGAAGTCAGGAAGGAAATGGATTCAAAAGTGGCTTGTATTTCAGCAACCGTAGACAAAATACCAGAAAGAAATAAACCACAGATATACTTGTTTTATGAAACCCCCGCTAGGGGGTTTTTTTATAGATTGAGGTCATAAACCCTCAACAATGACCATTCCAATTATATGTAGTCTTATCGCTTTCATGATCATCATCTACAAGAGAAAAAAAAGATCAGCCCGAGATGATGATTGACTCCCCCCCAACAGATAAAGCCTAGGCCCCTAGGATAGTTCTTGAACTTTGGTATTATCTTCGCAGTATGGAGATAAGCCAGCTCTATCAAATTTTTGAGCAACATCCCCGTGTACAAACAGATACCCGTTTGTTGCAGGCCGGAGAAATTTTCTTTGCTCTAAAAGGGCCAAACTTCAACGGCAATTCCTTTGCCTCGAAGGCACTAGAGATAGGTGCAGCAGCAGTTGTTATAGATGAACCGACCATCCCATTGGGACCTACAGTTTTTTTAGTGCACGATGCCTTGGAAACCCTCCAAGCACTAGCCAAACATCACCGCAAACAATTCAATATTCCGTTTATCGCCATCACGGGCAGCAATGGAAAAACAACAACCAAAGATCTTATACACGCTGTGCTTTCTTCCACGTTCAATACCCACACTACAAAAGGAAATCTGAATAATCACATTGGTATTCCCCTCACGCTGCTATCTATTCCAAAAGAAGCAGAGATGGCGGTGATTGAAATGGGAGCCAATCATCAAAAGGAGATTGAAAGCTATTGCACCATTGCATTGCCTACACATGGCCTCATCACAAATTGTGGCAAGGCCCACATGGAAGGCTTTGGCGGTGTTGAAGGAATAAAAAAAGGCAAGGGCGAACTATTTGTATACCTCGCCAACCATGAAGGAACGGCATTTATCAATACCGATCTTGATTACTTTGAGAGCATGAGCAAACAGATTAAGCATCGAATATTCTATGGCAACCAACGAGGCAGTTTCACCACTGCAGTAGTGCAGGATGAGCCCTTGTTGGTTATTGAAGTGCGTAATCCGCAGTGGGGCAAACAGCGAATATTTACTAGGCTAGTCGGGGCTTACAACAAACCCAACATTGAAGCGGCCATCTGCATTGGTAAATATTTTGACATCAGTCTGGATAAAATCAGAACAGCCATTGAATCATATTCTCCAGATAACGCTCGCTCTCAGCTGATTGAAAGAGGAACCAATAAAATAATATTGGATGCCTATAATGCTAACCCCAGCAGCATGCAAGTTGCACTCGAGAATTTTGCTCGTCAGAAATCTGACAACAAATATCTTTTTGTTGGTGCAATGATGGAACTGGGAGAAGATTCGATAAAGGAACACAGCTTGCTCTCTGAAGCGATACAACAAGCGGGCATCCAGCATGTCATTCTGGTGGGCGGAGATTTCTCAAAAATCACCCACCCCTTTCTTTACTTCGACGATTCAGCAACAGCCTCTCTCTGGATTAAAGAAAATCATCCATCAGATGCCTTGATATTGATTAAGGGCTCAAGAAGTACCAAAATGGAAAAGATTCTCGATGCATTGTGATATGAGACAAATATCACAGAAGATGATCTGACTAAATCGTAAATTGCAAAAAATTATTCATGGGCGGATTCAAGTCATCATATCTATATAGCGTTCTCAACAACAAATGTCCGCGTTGCAGAAAAGGAAACCTTTTCGTAGCATCCAATGCCTACAAGTTCAGCCAAATGACTACGATGAACGAGACCTGTGGTGTTTGCGGACAACCAACAGAAATTGAAGTCGGTTTTTATTATGGAACAGGCTATGTCAGCTATGGAATCACTGTGGCTTTTAGTGTTGCTACACTTATTGCCTGGTGGGTATTGATAGGGCTTTCATTGGATGACAACCGATTTTTCTGGTGGATGGGTACCAATTCAGTACTTATGATTGTCATGCAACCGCTTTTCATGCGTTTGTCAAGAACACTCTGGCTATCCTGGTTTGTTAGCTATGAAAAAGACTGGAAGGAAATTGAGCAATCTGTGGGGCGCTCGGAATAACAGATGATGATTGTTTAGTTGTTTAGTTGTTTAGGGCTAAGCGACTAATCATCTAAACATCTAAACGAATCAACGACTAAACAACTCAACTTCTCTAAACCTCCTTCAACCTTGTATTTCCTTCTCCCTAGTCCCTTGTCCCTTGTATTTCCTTGTCCCTAGTCCCTTTCGTAAGGCATCTGCTATTTTTTTCCGATATTTGCACTTCTTAAAACAACAACATATGGGCAAATACAAAGCAGGTGTACTTTTTGGGGAAGACTTAAAAGCACTATACGAAGACGCAAAACAGCATCAATTTGCAATGCCGGCAGTCAATACCACTGGCACAGACACAATAAATGCAACCATTGAAGCAGCAGCAGCAGTTAACTCACCCGTGATTATCCAGTTCTCCAACGGTGGGGCACAGTTTATCGCTGGTAAGGGCATGCCAAATGACAAACTACAGGCGAATATCTCCGGTGCAATTTCTGGAGCCCTTCATATCCACAACATTGCTCAATACTATGGTGTACCTGTGGTACTTCATACAGACCATGCATCAAAAAAATGGTTGCCATGGATCAGCGCATTGATCGATGCAGGAGAGCAATATAAAAAAGAAAAAGGCCAACCGCTTTTCAGCTCACACATGCTTGACCTTAGTGAAGAGCCGTTGGAAGAAAATATCGAAACTTCTGCCCAGTTCTATAAGCGCATGGCGCCATTGGGCATGGGAATTGAAATCGAATTGGGTGTAACAGGTGGTGAAGAAGATGGTGTAGACAACTCTGATGTTGAAAATGACAAACTATATACCCAACCGCAACACGTTGCTCATGCATATACTGAACTGAGCAAAGTGGGCAACCTATTCACGGTAGCTGCAGCGTTCGGCAATGTACATGGTGTATACAGCCCTGGTAACGTTCAGCTGCGTCCTGAGATCCTTAAGAACTCACAAGACTATATTCAAAAGACATTCAATACTGGCGAGAAACCTGTTTTCTTCGTATTCCACGGTGGATCAGGATCACCTCAAAACCAAATTCGTGAGGCCATCAGTTATGGTGCCATCAAAATGAATATAGATACCGATCTTCAGTGGGCATTCTGGGAAGGAGTATTGAATAACTACAAGAAGAATGAGCCTTATCTTCAAACTCAACTTGGAAATCCTGATGGAGCCGAGAAGCCAAATAAAAAATACTACGACCCAAGGGTGTGGTTAAGAAAGGGTGAAGAAACCTTTATCGCTCGTCTTAAAGTAGCATTTGAAGACCTGAACTGTATCAATAGGAATGCGTAATCTCTCTTAGAGCGATACGCCTCTCTTCCAAGGAATAAAATCATCTTGATTAAGCTGGACGGCCTTGGGGATAACCTCCCCACTGGCTGCCTTGATGCAATATTCCATAATATCCTCAGCCATCTCGGGGATTGTTTTCTCTCCACTAACGATAGGTCCACAGTCGATATCTATAATATCACTCATCCTTTTGGCCAACACACTGTTGGTGGCCACTTTGATGGTTGGACAAACTGGATTACCCGTTGGTGTTCCTAGTCCGGTCGTGAACAAGATCAACGTAGCTCCCGAAGCGGCCTTACCAGTGGTTGCCTCAACATCATTACCCGGCGTACAGACAAGACTGAGTCCGGGTTTTGTTGCGGGCTCTGTATAATCCAATACATCAACTACAGGAGACGATCCTCCTTTTTTTGCAGCACCCGCACTCTTGATTGCATCAGTAATCAATCCATCCTTAATATTACCTGGAGAAGGATTCATGTGAAACCCAGAACCAACACGTATTGCCTCTGCGCTATACTCCTCCATGAGTCTGATAAATTTTTCAGCAGTCTCTTTTGACACCGACCTATCAATCAACTCCTGTTCAACACCACACAATTCAGGGAATTCAGCAAGCAAAATTTTTCCGCCCAAGGCCACAAGCATATCGGAGAAATAGCCAACAGCAGGGTTAGCAGAAATACCGCTAAAGCCGTCGCTTCCTCCGCACTTCACACCAACGGTGAGGTGATCGAGTGGTGCAGGAGTGCGTTCAAATTTATTTATTTCAACAAGCCCTTCAAAAGTTTTGGCAATGGCTTGCTTAATCAGATCTTCTTCACTGGTTGAGCCCTGCTGTTCAAATACAAACATTGGTTTATCAAATGTTGGATTCCTCTTTTTCAAGGTGCTCATAAAGCTATCCACTTGAAGATGCTGACATCCAAGACTCAATACCGTAATGCCAGCCACATTGGGATGATCTGCATAAGACACCAACAAGTTTTCCAGCACCTGCGAATCTTCTCTGGTACCGCCACATCCACCTTGATGATTTAAAAATTTAATGCCGTCCACATGCTTGAAAAGTCTTTCTTGATGAGCAACAGGAGCAAGATCAATTGGACCCTTTTCAAGATCAGCACCTTTGGCGTAAGCCTCCTTTAAAAATTTGGTGTATTGCTTATACTTATCCGTTACTGCATAACCAAGTTCGTTGTGCAACGCCTCACGAATCACATCCAAATTTCTATTTTCACAAAAAACAGTAGGGATGAATAGCCAATAGTTTGCAGTACCCACCCTGCCATCATTTCGCTTATACCCATTGAATGTTCTGTTCTTGTATTTAGATACATCAGGAGGGGTCCAGCTTGCATGCACGCCCTTGTATGCATAGGGTTCAGCAGCATGATGCAGGTTATCAGTAGTCATGCGTTCGCCTTGCTTGATGTCCCTTTGTACCCGTCCAACAAGCACCCCATACATAAATATCTCACTGCCCTTGGGCATATCGTTCATGTAAAACTTATGCTTGGCCGGAATATCTTCCAGCAATTCATACGAATGGCCCTCAAAAGAAAGGGTTGTTCCTTTTTTAAGATCCTGCAATGCAACAATCACATTATCGTTGGGGTGTACCTTAATCAGATTTCTACTCATGATTCAATATGCTTGATTTCAATAATACACACATGAAACATTCATGCGCGTATGATAAAATTAAACCAAAATATCGTTCTATTATCCATTTATTGCTAACTTCCAACCAGAAGCCCGTAACCATTACCAACAAACTGACTAAAGAAAATGAACAATTCTCTTGGCATCGCAGACCTCATTGTTTTCCTCGCCTATTTTACAATCGTTGCATCATACGGAATTTGGATTTATAGAAAGAAGAAGAAAGACGTTACTGACACTAAAGATTTTTTTCTCGCTGAAGGATCACTGACCTGGTGGGCTATTGGTGCATCATTAATTGCCTCCAATATATCTGCTGAGCAGTTTATTGGGATGAGTGGAGATGGGTTCTTTGTCGGTATTGCAGTCAGTGTTTACGAATGGCTTGCCGCCATTGCCCTCATCGTCATTGCAGTATGGCTGATCCCGATTTATCTGAAGAACAAGATCTTCACCATGCCGCAGTTCCTTAAAAAAAGGTACAATGATTCAGTGGCGTTGGTGATGACCATCTTCTGGCTATTCCTTTACATCTTCGTCAACCTCACCTCTATTCTATATTTAGGTGCAGTTGCAATTAATGGGTTGTTAGGCGGACAATACCTGCATATCATTATGGTTGCCCTTATGATCTTTGCTTTGATCATTACACTGGGCGGAATGAAGGTGATTGGATATACGGATGTAATCCAAGTTTCTGTACTGATCATTGGTGGACTTGCTACAACCTATCTCGCTTTAACGATTGTCAGTGAAAAATTTGGAACTGGGGGTTCAGCATTGGCAGGATTAAACGACTTGATGAGATTGGCTCCTGATCACTTTCACATGATACAGGAAAAGCCATCTGTAATTTCAGCAACCATCGATCAACCCGAAAATCTGCAGATTCAAAAATATGTAATCCTGCCTGGCATCATGATGTATCTAATGGGACAATGGATTATCCAGATCAACTATTGGGGATGCAATCAATACATTACCCAACGTGCGTTAGGAGCTGACCTTAAAACAGCAAGAACAGGATTACTGTTTGCGGCGTTTCTAAAACTCTTGATGCCAGTGATTGTTATGCTTCCCGGCATTGCCGCTTATGTACTGTTTCAAAACGGACATCTTCCGCAGATGGGATCAAGCAGTAAAGACGGCGCCTATTCTGCCATTTTGAGTTTTCTTCCAACTGGACTAAAAGGCCTTTCGGTTGCGGCATTGACGGCAGCGATTGTTGCTTCACTCGCAGGAAAGTCGAATAGCATTTCAACCATTTTTACGCTGGACATTTTTAAAAAATATATTGACACAGAGGCTGATGAAAAGAAATTGGTATGGACCGGTAGGCTGGCAATAGCTGCATCCATGGTTGTTGCATTGATTTTCACTTGGAATGATACACTAGGCATAGGCGGAGAAGGTGGATTCACCTTCATTCAGAAATACACTGGGTTTATTAGTCCGGGTGTATTCGCAACATTCATCTTAGGTATGTTCTGGAAAAGAACTACCGGTGCTGCTGCCATGGCGGGTATCATTGTAGGCTTTTTGATGTCTGTCTTTTTCAACAGCTATGCAGTGCCATTATTCGGACAAGAAACATGGCTTTATACTGCATTTGAATACCAGAAGATGGACAATGGTGTAGTGAAAACATTTACTGAAATCCCATTCCTGATCTATATGGGTTGGTCGTTTGTTTTTACCGCATTGGCAATGGTAGTGATCAGCATGTTTGGTCCGAAAGTAAACGAGAAGGCACTGGTGCTGGATAAAGGCATGTTCAAACTCGAGCCGAGAACCATAGTAATGATTATCGCAACACTGATGATACTAGCTGCGTTGTATGTGAGGTTTTGGTAGAGGAATAAAACAAGGGACGAGGGAACAGCCAAGGACGTAGATTCCCTGCCTTCGGCAGGCAAGCTCGCTGCGCTCGAAATGACAGAGAAAAAGGTGGAAATGACAGTTGGTGATTGTTAAGGTGTTGATGCATTGATTTGTTTAGGGATAATCAACTAAACAAATCAACATGTGTTCGGATAACAAAAGGAGACTGAATTATCAGTCTCCTTTTTATTTATTTAAAGCATCTATTCAACAGCACTAATCAATAATTTCCTGACTGTTTCCATTTCGTCTGCTTTGCTTGCAGCAACAAAAAGAGTAAGACTTCCCAATGCTTCATTGCTAATGGCAGGTTGGCCATTTGGGATAACCCAAGGGCCCCTTATGACCCACTTCGAGTAGGGATTCCGTCATGCAATACCTGAATTTCCTTGTCTTTCTCTTCCAGTCGCTTTTCGTTTATTGCAATACCCTCAATCAAATAGTCCTTTAATCGCTGTGTTGCCCATTGTCGGAATTGTGTGCCTCGAACAGACTTCACACGATATCCAACAGAAATAATAACATCCAGACTGTAAGTTGTAACAGGTGTATCAGAATTAGCAATATGCATTTTTTGCATATTGCTGTTTTTCTCAAGCTCGCCCTCCAGAAAGACATTTCCCAAGTGCCTTGAAATTACCGACTGATCTCGTTCAAATAAAACTGAAAGTTGATCTTGACTTAGCCAAACTGTATTAACATTCATTCTCACTTGAATTTCAATTTTGCCATCAGGAGTGGTAAAAATTTCAATTTTATTTTTCATAGTTTGATATTTCACTAAGCGATTTAGGCACAAACCCTTGTTCTTACACTATACTTTATACATATGAAGGTTCGTGCTTTATAAAAATAAATCTCCTTCA
>JBILBU010000042.1:0-14672 GCA_044353505.1 Chitinophagaceae bacterium
AACAGCGGCGTTCAATACCGCAGTGAAGCAGTACCCGATATTCCATATGCAGTAAAAGGATATCAGGCCGATATTGACGGAGAGAATACATATACCGGACAGAACTATGAAGAGAGAGGCCGAGGATTTCTTGCCATGCGTGGACAAAGAGCAACGCTTGAAACCGGGAAGTCCCCCATCATTTCAGCAGACCCAGTAGGCAACTCTGATGAACTCAAATCACACATCAAGCAAGACGACTGGAATGAAATTCATCTTGTTGTCAAAGGCAACAACATGAAGCATTATATCAACGGCGTGCTCATGAGTGAAACAACAGATAACGACAGCACCAATGCCAAATCATCCGGCCTTCTTGGTCTGCAGGTACATGTGAGTGAGCGGATGAAGGTAGAGTATAGAGGGTTGGTGTTGAGGAAACTTTAAAGGTAAGGTTGAAGAGGTTGAAGCAGTTGAAGGGGTTGAAGAGGTTGAAGGGGTTGAAGCAGTTGAAGAGGTTGAAGCAGTTGAAGGGGTTGAAGATTAAACTGATTAAACTTTGTATTTCTTCAACCTCTTCAACCCCTTAAACTTCTTAAACCTTGTATTTCCTTCAACTTCTTAAACCTTGTATTTCCTTCAACTGCTTCAACCTCTCTAAACTTCCCTAAACCTTGCACTGACAACAACCTTCATCCCATAAGGTCGGTTAAACGCCTCTTGTTTAAGTTTGAATTTTTGAGCAAGGATGCGAATGGTGTCTTTTGAAAGTCCTTTTCTGTAATTCAACATATCAGACACCAACCCTTCACTAACATTAAGGAGTTTTGCCAACTGAACACCTTTCATGTTGTGTTCATGCATAAGTGTTTTCAGCAGTTCAATTGGATCTGCATCATCAAAACCGTTATGTTCCGCATCATATTTTTCGATCAGGAGTTTTAGTAATTCTATTTCATCGCGGACAGACTTGTTTTTTGGGCCACTTTCAATTAATTCTTCCATTGCATCACAGTACCTGTAATATTGCGTATCTGTTTTAATGACTGTGTATTTCAACGGACTAATAGCACGCTCTTTAGTAATCACTGAACGTGTATTGCTTGAGCCCCTTACAAATTTTTGTGTATTCTGCATGTGTTCCAATCCATTTTATATATAGATGTACTTCGGTATGACCAAAGTTGTATTTGCAAAGCATTCTGTAATGATTACCCGCTATATCAAATACTACCCTGTTGCTTCCATTGCCCAACAAATCGGCCGACCCAAAAGTTTTGGTGATGTCACCAGGATCATTCCAGTCTGCCATTTTTAGCAGTGTCAACCAATTCCTGAAATAATTTCTGCTTCCGGGAAATTGGTTTGCAAAATTTTCGATCGACCTCCTCTTTATCAGTCTTACCCTCATGCAAGTTAATAAAAGTTCACTAAAAGTGAAGTTTTAGATTTCGTTCCCCAACTGGTCTTTGACGTTCTCATAAGACCGAAATTATCTCATGTCATAAAATCGAAAAAGGGTAAAAAACGGTAATTATGGTGTTTTTCTCTTCTGTCTTCAGTTGAGGAAAAGAGTTGAGACAGTTGAGTTGTTTAGTCGTTTAGGGCTAAACAACTCAACAGCTAAACGACTAAACACTTCTTCTAGATCCCCTACCTTCAGCAGGCAAGCTCACTGCGCTCGAGGATGGCAGAGAGGGGTTATTCCCTAAACTATTCAACCCCACCGCAAATAACCTTAACCAACAGCTATCCTAAGATCCTTTTTTTCCAGTAGTTAAAAAGTAACAACTCATTATTGTATCTCGTTGATTGAACCTTCGAATACGCAGTTTCTATTAATTGAAAATTAGCCAAGTCATGAATATCCTCTAATATCACAATGGGCAACTGTGAATACAGTTCATAAATAGCATAATCACCTGCCTTTATCACGATGGGTACTCGACCTGCATACAATACTTCCCAAACCCGGTGGGTATCAATTCCATTACCAATAGGGCATAAAACCATTTTATAGTCTAGGATTTTATCGAAAAATTGGGTAATTGTTAATATGGGTTCATCGATATCAATATGGACAATACCCTTAATACGATTATATAAATCTTGCCGGTGTTCGGCATTAGTAGAAATATTGAAATTTGCATAGATGAATTTCGAGGGAGTAACATCAATTACTCTGGACAACAAGCGTAACTTCTCTCCTGCTCGTTTGTATGTTCGTCCATGCCCCTTTCGCTGAGACAGTTCAAAATTTTCAATACCAAAGGGAATGGGTATAATTTTGGGATGAATTAAGAGAGCATTTTGGGCATACCAGCTAATTACATTCATTGGAATTTTATCTCGAAAGCGATTGTCAATTGGATTATCCCCATTACCAGTAACCAATATGACATCATGCTTTAATTGACCGATTGCTTTAAGGTCCTTCTCAAGAAAATCGATTTTACAAACAAACAAGGTCTCCCCATTATGGAAGCTGAAGAATTTATTGAACTGAATAATATCCTTATTGTATTTGAAAATAGACAGCCTAGTTGCCCCTACAAGAGAAAGTAATTGTTGAAAAAACCATGAAATTTGTAAGATGATCCACTTGACTGGCGGTACAACCCAATGCCTAATTATCTTGCTTCTATTGCACCACATCACAATATTTATTTTGATTTCCGTTTCAATCTAAGCAGAATTGGAGCGGCAACAGCCCCAAAGCTCATGAGAAGAATCTTCAGGTCAAAGGCCATAGATTTTTTGTCAAGGTATTCTTTATCGAATTGGCACTTCTCTTCGTTTGCTAAGTAATCACGTCCATTTACTTGGGCCCATCCTGTTAATCCAGGCTTAAGCTTATTTACACCTGCTTTTTCACGCATCTCAATAAACTCATATTCATTGTATAAGGCCGGTCTAGGTCCAATAAAATTCATTTCTCCTTTGAGTATATTAATAAGATTAGGCAATTCATCAATGCTAAAATCTCGGATGAATGAGCCACTTTTTAAATGAAATTTTTGCGGATCCTGCAAAAGATGTTTTGCCACATTTGGGGTATCCCGCTTCATTGTTCTAAACTTATAGATCCCAAAAAGCTTCTTATTCTTTCCAACGCGTTGCTGTTTGAAGAAAACAGGAAACCCATCCTCAAGCACAATAAGCAAAAAAGCCAATAATAAAACCGGAGAGAAAAGTATCAAAAGGGAAAAAGCTAGTAGACTGGAAATCATATTGTCAATTTTCATTCAATCGAGCGTATACCGTCTATTGAACTGTATGGCAATGGCTTACCCAAGGCCTGTACTATTTTTTTATTACCAACCAAGTAGTCTGCAGTCAGCGTAGCAAAACGATTGACAACCGAGCGAAAAGGCAAGTATTTCATAGCCGAATAAATAAATTTAAGTACCCTTGTTGTAAATGTAAGAAAAAACCAACTCTGCATTTGTGCTTTGGAGAATAAAAGAACAATTTCACCTGTTGACAAGGGCTGATCGTCTGCAACCAAGTAAATACCAGAATCGATATCATCGCGGTCTATGATCTCTTGAATTACGAAAGAGAGGTTTTTTATGTTGCAATATGATCTTTTATTATTGATGGCAGCAAAAATCCAGCCAAAAGGTCGTTTAGAAAAATTATATAAACTTCTCAAATTACCTTTGACCCCCGGGCCAGTAATCAAAGCCGGTCGAAGTATGAACAATGATTTACCTGAAGGCAAATTCTTTGAAAATAAATATCGATCTGCCTCTAACTTACTCATGCCATAATAAGTAGTTGGATGTTCAGCGGTACTCTCAGTCACAATCGCTTCATAATCATCTGACACAGCTTTAACACTGCTGATCAAGATAAACTTTCGTGCAGACGAAGCAAGAAATGCATCAAACGCTTTTATTGCAAGATCTTTATTCACGCTGGTATAATCTGCATAAGAAAGAGCACTATTTCGGCTATGTGCAATTCCAGCCAAATGAATGACCACATCAGCTTCTACAGAAAAAGATTCGTTGTGGGTGATACTTTGGGGTATAAATTCGCCATGAAGGCATTTTAATAAATGACTGCCCACAAAACCAGAAGCACCAGTAATTTGAACTTTCATCTCTTTATCTGCATTTTTGTTTGGGAAGTACAAACTGAAAAATCTTTGAAAAAACCCTTAGGTATACTAACCAATAATTGATCTTCATTCCGTGAATCTTTGAAATTTTCACAATTTCTTTATTGATAACCTTCAAGCTTTGGAAACCACGCGTACTCACACCCCCCATTTTCATGTAAAGCATTACCCCTGAGATATATTGATAAGTAATTTTATGAATCCTCAAAAGCCGAAGCAATAACTCATAGTCGGCTCCAATCTCAAAATCAGTGCTATATAAACCATACTTGAAATATACTTCACGCCGACAATAAAAAGAAGGATGGGGTGGCATGATCCCAAAAAGAAAATGTGATGGCTTCCAGTTTTTTGCTGAGTAGTACCTGATGACCTTATCTTCTGCGTTCAAAAAGGCAACATCCCCAATTACTGACATCAGATCGGCCCGATGCTCAAATGCATGTGCAATATTGCTAACAACATTAGAATTAGCGAATACATCATCTGCATTGATAAGGCCGACTATATCGCCCTCAGCTAAAGTTATGCCTTTGTTTATAGCATCATAAATACCATTGTCTTTCTCGGATATAATGACTGAGATACGCTCTGAATAACTATTCACTACCTCCATAGTGTTGTCAGTCGAGAGACAATCAATAATAATATATTGGGTATTTTCATAATCCTGTGACAGAACAGAGCGTATTGTTGCATCAATAGTTCTTCCTGCATTAAGACATACTGTCAAGATCGACACCTTCACCATTTTTCATTCTTATTAATTGTAACAAACACTGCTCTTTTATACTCCATAATAAACTTACTACAAAGCATTACACAAAGAATACCCTCAACAAAAAGAGGCATAAATATATAAGTGCCAAGAAGAAGACCCAAAGCAACACCTAATGTATAAGCAACAATAAAATATATCAGGTAAAGTGATTCTTTAGAAGCTGTGATCAAATAGGTATAAAAAAGTGAGTTAAGTGCCCCAGCAATAAAACCCAAGGAATATAAATTCAATAATTGTCTGTAGTCGATTACCTCTCCCTTCAATACAACCCCTAATATAGAACTTGGAACCAGCATGAACATGAGTGGAACTGCAATCAATAAGAATCCAAAAATTCTGACATATTTTGAATTGAGATTAGAAAATTTAAAGTCTGCCGTATAGTGACCATGTCTTGAAAGCACAAAAAATGGAAGCGGACCTATCAAATTTCGCAGTCCCCTCGATATCCTGTCTGCAAGACCATAGACACCAACCATTTCAATTGAAATCAGCCTAGAAAAGAAAATTGGCCAGCTCATCGTCAAAAAAGAAATAATAACCCCATTGGCAAAAATGCGCCACCCACTTTTAAACGTTGGAATGATTTCTATAGTTGGCATTGTGATACGCTGCCTGGGTAATTTTTGATAGAGCAGAAAAACAAGGAGAGCAAGATTGCTAATAAAAAAAGGAGCGAAATTTATAACCAACAGATTGTCGAGAGACAGCGGTGTAAAAAAGAGAATAAAAAATGACAAAATTCTCAGAAATAATAGAATCAAACTGAATTCAAGACTTTTGTCTGTTGCATAAAAAAACCAATTGAAATTAGCTACTGAAAAGAGTACACCAAAAACAACATAGGACAGGTCAGCAACATTAAACTGCGCCAACAGCAATAAAGAGTAGATTATATAGCCAAAGATAATGACAGTCCCAATTATCAGTTTAGCAATGATCAAATTTGAGAAAAAACTAACTCTTGCTTGTAAAGGCTTTTCAGCAGATGAAAGATCACGATAACTTCGAATGCCTGAAAAATTAAACCCATAATCAACAAAGAGCTGAACAGTACCTATAATAGCTAATGCTTTGAAGAAATACCCCATGAAGGTGAGTGAAGATTTGCTATTCAGGTACACGATCAATATAATGGGCAATAGGCCATTGATGATATGTACAGCATAATTTAATGTATTTTTCTTCGTAAGCATATGTTTCTTCAGCGTTTAACCCATTTTAACAGAGGCGCAAGATACAAGCTAGGCCTTACTCTTCCGTAAATAAGATGGGACAACAATTTCGGTAGTCTGGGGAAATAAGGCAGGCTGAGTAGCTGATCACCATAAAATTTCTCAAAGTACCCCTGCATCGAATGAGGATTGACGTTCCCCTCAGCCTGTGCGCCAATAAAAGTGTCCGGATGATGTACCCTGTTAATACGTACAAGCTTTTCTGCGCGGAAATAAAAATAACTGGAATAGACCTGCGCTTTTTGCCTGATTATTGGATAAATATGATCAGCAAGCCATTGCTGATCCATACCATAGGAAGCCTTATTGTTAGATTTTGAGAAATAGTCTTGACAACTTTGAACCAATTTATCCCTCACAGATATGTTCAATCCAAACATCCCCCCCATGATAGGCGCAACATGAATGGGATTATCGCGAATAATCATGTACGGTTCTGCCGAAAGCAACATCCAATCACTCATTAAAGTGAGTTCTCTATCGGTTACAATAGAATCGCTGTCTTTCATGAAATAAAAATCAGCCTGAACAGTTTCAAGAGCCAAAACCCTGAGGATCATCTCGGATCCAATAAAATATTTCGATGGAAAAATATTGATCTTAATGTCATTCAATTCAGCGGAGAAATAATCTTTAACGCTTTGCTCAAAGATATCAGTTGTAGAAATCATAACTTTTACACCAACGGCTTTAGCAATACGTATATTTTCCAACATAGGCCGGTAATAAACCTCTTTGTTGTTCCCATAAAGTGAATAAGACCAGACTACCATCTTCTAGTTATTGATTATTATTACCTGTAAAAAAAATCCTTCGAAATGACTTGTCGCCAAAGTGCATCAACAAAGCTGCATCTTGCTCGCGATCATCAGTTTTAAACCTGTAATGAAAGAGATTTTTTTCATGCACCAACTGATCATACGTTCTTTCATCGATACTACTTCTGGTTTTGTCTGAAACCATTAATCTCAATGGGACAACTAATTGAGATGGAGAAACCTTTATCGTATCAGCTACCATAATATCATCAACAAGATGAAAATTAACCCTTGAAGACAGAAGCTTTCTACAATGTGTAGTGCCTAGAAAAAAACCTGAACCGCTGGCGAAGCGAATCTTCTTGCCAAACTTGATGAACCGCATCAGAAAATAAAGGATCTTGAATTGATAGAATCGCTCTCTAAATATTGATTCTGTACCTAAATATCCGGCATAGATCTCATTATCCAATTGATTATCCTCAATGAAGCGCAGAAAGGCATTCACATCAATGTAAGATGACAGATTTGTCCTATAAATAATCTTTGTTTGGGGATGCAGTTCAAAAATAAAATGTATTGCAGCTATCAGCTTCTTTGAAACACCAAAAATATCATCAGGTGCATTCAACTTGAGGGTATCCCCATCGACACTGTTCTCTAATTCACCACCCTCATAAAAAAAACATTTTACTCCATGCTCCTGAAGATCTTTAACCCAGGTATCCCGAATAGCTTGCTTGAATTCCTGATATTTCGGGTTTGTTGTTGAAAGTATCAGTACGAGGATATCGTTATTGGCGACTATCATAAGATGAGATCATACATTGAGAAGAAGAACAATAACAGAAATATGATAGTCTGATTGATCTGGTTCTTTGATGGATCAATGTTGATCAAAATCTTAGAATAGATAAGTATCACACGTACATAAAGAAGAGCAACTGTTAGTCTAACCTTTGTTATTAAGATTTGCCAAGGGGGAAGCCTAAAATACATTTTTGTTATCCGCGTTGATTCGCGATAAAGTTTCAGCGGATTATCTGTGGAAACACCCCCGGCATATAGTGTAGAGAGCACCTCATCAATGGGAATAAAAACAAAATCTTTTGAGAACATTCTTGCAAACTGTTCATAATCGCCACAAATCTTGAAGCTTTCATCAAATGGCATATCCAGCAGGCATCTGCGTTTATAAACCATCCCCTGATGCAAGCCGGGCATTACCGGAGCCAAGGGATCTACCTGTCTAGAGGCTATCTTTCGGGTATGTATCCCAATTTTATAGATCGCGGAGAACGCAAACCCGGCGAGCATTTCTTGATCTAGACCCAACATAAGCTTCTCTTTCAATTCACTGCTCATTTCACCCATATTCATGGTATCTCCGGCATTGATGAACAGGACGTACCCCCCCGAGCCCCCCATTGCGACGCCCGTATTCATAGCCTGATAGATACCATTATCTTTTTCAGATATATACCTCAAGCTGGGGTTTGTCTTACTCTTTAGCAATTCAAGTGTTCCATCTGAAGATGCTCCATCAATGACTAGATGCTCTATGCTAAGATCAGGATTTAAATTGCTGAACCGCAGCACCGATTCAATGGTCTTCATTAGTTTGTCCCGCTCATTGAGCACGACCGTGATAACCGATATTCCAAATGAAGTTGAATCCGACTTAAGCATGAATGATGGGTTGTGCTATTGTCATGCGATATATTTCCTGGTAAAGATCGGCTATTTTATCAGGAGAAAACTGCTCAGCGGTTTCGAGTGCTGAACGAACCATCAGTTCCTGATGGGTGAACTTATAGTTGAGGTTTTCAATTACCCTGGCACAAAATTCATCCATGTCAAACGACTTCACCAAAAACCCTGAAACCCCATCTTTGATGATGTCTGCCGGACCAGTAAGGTCAAATGCAACTACTGGGGTGGCTGACTGAATGGATTCGAGGGTAACCTGACTAAATGTTTCAAATCGTGAGGGTACGATGCAGAGATCTGCTACAGCATACAACTGTTTCAACTCCGCTATTGATTGGCTATTGTAGTGCAGGTGCGTTCCTGAGATATTTAAATCAATATATTCCCCAACCGTGATCAAGTTGAAATTTATTCCTTCAGATGACATCCGCGTGGTTAATTCCTTGAGTATATCACTGCCTTTGTTCTGCCTTGCAGACGACTTAACTCCAACCACCAACAAAGTTGGTATATTGTTATTTGACGCCCTGTATTTAGCATAAAGTTCCATGTTCTGATTCAACGCATTATTATCCAATGCATATATGCTACCTGCGGTATTCGCTATAACCTGAGCATTTATGCCACCAAGAGTGGCTTTTATAAAAGAGGCAGTGTAAAATGAAGGAGAGACAAAAGCAATCGGGGAATTTAACAGGTTCTTCTTCGTCTGTTGACGCTGTTGACTAATCCATTTCATACCAAGAAAACCACTTGACATGGGGCATGTTCTGCAATTATTTTTATGTTCAGGGCAATCCATCGGAATATGGCAGCCTCCGGTAAAATAATGATAATCGTGGGTGGTTACAACCACGCGGATTGTATCATTATTGCTCAAGCTTTTTAGTAGGGTTGCGGGGATAAATCCATAACCACCCCAATGAACATGCACAACATCAGGCTTGGATTTAATAATTAATCTTTCAAAGATCATGTTCTTAAAAGGCAGGCCAATTCCCATGGAAAAAATCTCTCCACTTTTCAGCAACAAGCGGTTGACCAGGTGATCCAAAAGATGGGAACCGAATCCGAGGAAACCGGAAAGGAAAGGAGATATCCGTTTTGATGATATAAAGGGAGACGATGATTCTCGGGCGAGGAGAAAATGGATATCATGACCTTGGTGCACAGCCTGTGCATACGCAAGTTGGAAACCCGCGGACTGCTCATTAAGGCTATATGAAATATGGAGGATTTTCATGTGAGATGATAGAGGTTGAGAAAAGTTTAGAGAAGTGTATTTTAAACCTCGCTAAACCTTGTATTAAACAATAAACCTCACTGTTGCGAGTTCATTGCCTATTTGCTGGATACCTTTTAAAATTCGTTTTGTTTGATTGATAGAGGGTTTCTTATGGCCTTTGATGTATTGAGCGAGCAGGCTTTGATTCATTCCGATTCGCTCAGATAGTGCTTTTGCGTTGATCACTTTATAGAATTCAAAAAACTGAGGCAAGTCAAGCTTGACCTTCAGATCTTTTTCTTCGATTGGCTTTTCCGGGTTATCAAAATAAAGATTAATTGCATCGATAATCTGGCTTTTAAGTTCTTCCAACGTCTTACCAACTGTATAAACCGGATAATTTTCTGCATATGCAGAGTAGCCAGTTTTTGTTTTTTCAACAATCATCACAATTTTCATAACAGTATATTATAATTTGATGCCTGCATCTTTTTTGTTTTTTTTCCAATCCCTTTCTAATCTCCTGGCTACCATGATACGGACAAACAATCTGTCCCTTTTTCGTAGGATGTTCCATGATCATATGATTTCCGTTCTGCCTTACCACAAACCATCCGTTTCTCTTCAACAACCGCACCAGTTCGCTTGATTTCAAAATTCAAAGGTATTATATTTATTACTTTATTGGATATTTATATAAAAAATCCCTATGTAAAATGGCATAGGGATCATGATTAACAAAGGTGAAAAGACTAGATTGAAGGGGGATTTTTCGGGGTAAATACCACCGCTCGGTCATTCAGCCCCCTATTCTGTCATCTCGAGCGCAGCGAGAGATCTATGCTCTCAAGAGGCCTACACTAATTCAGAATGAAACGATGAGTGTAAAGATTCCTAGCTGCGCTCGGAATGACAGGTGGTGAAAGAAGAGGTTCAGGAAGGTTGAAGCAGTTTAAGCGGTTGAAGCAGTTTAAGCGGTTGAAGCAGTTGAAGAGGTTGAAGGGATTGAAGATTAAACTGCTTAAACCTCTTCAACTTCTTAAACTTTGTATTTCTTCAACCGCTTAAACTGCTTCAACCCCTTCAACCCCTTCAACTCCTTCATAAAACGCCACCACCCTCTCCACCGCTTGCCTCACATCAAACTCACCCTCAAATATCATCGCTGGATTAGTGGGTTTTTCGTAGGGCTGATCGATGCCCGTGAAGTTCTTGATGAGGCCCTTGGATTTGCCTTTTGGGCTAGGGTATAATTATAACGATATATTGGAAAAAGTTGTTGTAAAAAGTCCTCGCTCTGAGCGTCTAATCAGTAAGCCCCATTCTCCCTGGTATCTAACCACCGTTGGATAGAGCAGGTTTCCTTGCTTGCCCAACTCCACTTCCATCATTACATTAAACTTATACACCCCCGCATTATAGCTCATCTTGTAGTTTTTAGCCAAAACTTCAAATGAATTATAATCCAAATAGGTGGTCATTTCATCGATTACTACATCATCATCCCCAAAAAAAGACAGGTCATCTTTCACTTTTAGTTTGAATACATAAGTTGGACTTCCTTTATATTCCAAAATATCCACTGAAAAATTATAGTTATCAGCATGCGCAGGATCGAAAACCTGTACTTTCTTTCCAATCAAGGGGATACCAGAAATGTTTGCCCCTGGGTTAAAAAGTAAGGTTTTTAGTTGGGCCTTATGCTTTTCGATTCCCTTTTTATCAGCAAGGGCATTTTTCCATTGTCCAATAATATTTGACTCGCCGCAGACCGTATCTTTTGAAAAAAAAAGTGAGGAATACAATTCAGCCGTATAATAGTTCAGCTCGCCATTTGATGTATAAAAATCGCCTCCACTTTTTTCCTCTAAAAACTCTGTAACCCTGCATGAAGAGGAAGCCCACTGCCTACTCTTGCATTCAAAACTGGCTTTTTCGTTACCCTTTCGATCTAACATCCTGATGTCTGTAAACGATGTATAATTCAATATCCGTAAATTTTTAAAAGCTTTGTAAAAGCTGGTATCCTCTTCAATTCTCTTAATAAAAGCCTTGACATCTGTGCCACTGCGAATAACAACAGGGCTGAGTGTAACAACTTTACCATCGTAGTTGACAATAGTGTCCTTCCCCTGCGAAAAGCAGTTAAGAGCATGCAGCATCAGTATAAAGGGTAAAACCTGCTTCAATTTCATGAAACAAAGGTATTGCTAATGAGCTGAAGTAGCGTTTATGTACATAATTTCAGCACGCGATCAGTAAACCACAGTTTTGCAAAGAACGCTAAGTGTTGAACCAATAAAAAAAAGCTAAGAAATTCTCAGCTTTTAGTCAATTGTAATGGCTTGGTTAAGGCAATTAAAAATTAATGCCCATCGACACCTTCCAAACGTATACTTTTTTTTAGTTTATTGGAGTGGAAATCTAATGAAAATCAGAAAATATGAGAGTTGTACTATTGGGGCGGTTATTTCCAAAATTGATAAAGACCATTTTCAAGCTCATATGCTGGCCAAACAAATTGTTGCCTCTTAGGCTGTGATTTCGCCCAATGCCACATGGAAACCAAGCCGGCATTTAAATTGGTATTATCTTGGTAACCTAACAGATCAATCGACTTTTGATGGGTAGCAAATGCGGCATGAACTTCATGACGCTTTTCAAGAAACTTAATTTCTGCACCCCCAACAATATCTTGTAAGAGTTTCGCCGCTTCTATAATTTGATATTCCTTACTACTTCCTATGTTGATGATTTCTTTTGATGCTTCTTTGGCAACGGCTGCATTCCACAAAGGCAGTAAGCAATCATCTATGCAACTAAATGCTCTTTTTTGAGATCCATCCCCAAAAATGGTGATTGATTGATTATTTAATTTCTGATAGATCCAAATTCCCAGCACATTGCGGTATCGATCCCATATATTTTGGTTAATACCGTAGACATTATGAGGACGGATAATGCACCAGTCTAATCCATGTTGTTGACCAGCTACCTGTATATCCATTTCGCAAGCATACTTTGCAATCCCATAAGGATCGATGGGATTGGGTATATCATGTTCATCAAAGGGTGGGTTACCGGCGCCATACACAGCCATGCTGGAAGTAAACACCAATCGGCCGACACCATGCGCTATGCATGCATTAACCACATTGGCTGTTGCCACTACATTATTGGTGTAGTTATATTTTCTAATAAAGGGGCTAAGGCCTTCTGCGGCATATGCAGCAAAATGAAAAACGAATTCAACATTATGAGCGGAAAAGATTGGGTCAAGGTTATCTTTAGCCAAATCAAGTTGATGAAAAAGCACACGACTATCAATGTGATCCTTATACCCCCCACTTAAATTATCGATACCGAGAACCTGATAAGTAGGTTCATTTTCCAGTATCCAGTTTGCCAATCGAGAACCTAACAAGCCGGCCACCCCAGTTATAACAATTGCTTTCATTCCTTGATTTGTTTGAAAAATCCATGGTAGATTCCCTTGGACACGTAGAATAATTTTGTCCATCGCCTACGGACTGCAAAATAAAGCATTACAGCCAAACTATAAACAATTAAAGTAACCAAACTGCTAGGCCACTGATACCATCGTATCCATGATCTTAGCACCCAAATATGATTCCTAAAATTCAGGTATTGCATGTAGGGGTTTACATAACCTTCCTTACCTTTTTGCGGTGTCTTGTTTGCCATACCGGCGATATGATAAATAATGGATCTCGGGTGAAAGATAAGTGTATACCCAGCAGCCCTCAACCGAAAGGAGAAATCTACATCTTCGTAGTAGATGAAGAATCGTTCGTTTAGTAAACCAAGTTCATTGAGAATAGACGTTCTGGTAAGCAGCGCACAACCCGTAATCCAATCAACCTGTTGAAAGTTACTTTGATCTACTGACTCAGATCGCATATATTTTTTAGAATACGTCCACCCAAACCAACTTAAAAAATAAGAACCACCATTCCACAGTTTTGTTCTATCATGATTAAAAAATATTTTAGGCTGAATTGCCGCAACTGTTGGATGAGCATCCAAATAATTAACCAACTCATCGAGGAAATTTGGATCTACAAAAACATCATTATTGAGCATCAGCACATATTCATACTGATGTGCAAGGGCATATCGAAAACCAAGGTTATTACCCCCTGCGAACCCCCTGTTTTCCAGAGACGGGAGGTATTTGACAAAAGGATACTGGCGGTGCAACTCTAGCCCAGAATTATCGCTGGAACCATTATCGACCAAAATAATATCAAAGTACTGAGGTGTGCACAGTTGTAAAGAAGCAATACAATTTGATGTATGCTCGTAACTATTCCAATTTAATAAGACAACAACAACACGTTTCTGCATCAACTTTTATTTAATAATATATATATCCAACACCTTTAAGCTTAGGCAATGGGTTCTCTAGGGATCTAAACATCAAATATCCAACTAAAAACGTAGAATTTAGGATAGGATTGTTTAAATCTGAGAGCACCTATACGCGTCAAATAAAATGATTCATTACAATAAAAATGGACATGAGATACGTTTATGGGGGAGGGAATAAAAAAATAAGAAGAGGATGTACCTAAATTATCCCACAGACTAAAAGGTGAAAGATGGGGGGAGAAAATTGGGAGTTCTTAAAACGAGGAAGATGAATGAGGATAGAAGAATAACAAAAGAGATATTACAGAAATTTACAATAAGAATCGATGAGGTTTTATATAGGCAGATTCAACTTTTCAACGCAACAGTAGTTCCTTAAATCGCTCTTTAGGAGTTTGCCAGTCCAATGTTTTTCTTGGCCTCTCATTCAAGAGTTTCTGAACATGTTTGATCTCCTTCCTTGTAA
>JBILBU010000017.1:0-45560 GCA_044353505.1 Chitinophagaceae bacterium
GCTAACATCATATGCGCCCGTATTCTTATTTTGAAACATTTGCTTGAACTCTTGTGGGGCATCTTCTGAAAACAATACAGCACCAAGTTCTTTTGGTGTTACTGATAGGTTTAGTTTTTCAGCCTCTACTTTAAGTATTTGCTCTTGTATGTAGTTGTTCCAAACACCCTCAATGATGTTTTGTGTCATCGCGTCTGTTGATGTCATTCCCTGGGCGCGATAACCCTGTTCCATTTGGTTTACTTTCTTATTAAACTCAAGCAGGTCTATTTTTTTTCCATTTATGGTTCCTGCCTCTGTTTCTTGCCCTTCGAACATGTTTCCACTTTTGCCAATGAAGGCGTCCTGTACCAGGAACCCAATAAGGCTAATGGAAATCATTGTTGTCAACAATATCGCTGCTTTGTCTCGAATTTTCTGAATAATTGACATAACTGTTGTTTAATGTATATAAGGGGGCAAAAATAGGTTAAAAACGGTTATTAACAAACTGTGGAAAACCGTCCGTTTGTTGAAGTTCAGAGTACAAGAAGGGGGTGTTTCTCTTGCCCATTGGGGTGAATTGATGATTTCCACACCAATTTGTTAATAACCACGAATGTTGTGGTATTACTCAAGATTTTTCAATTATTTATGTGCAATACTTTTTCTTATTTCGTGGTTTTTGAGCTGTTTCAAGAATTTCCTCTTTTTGGTTACATTTTGCGCAGAGGATTTCCACACCCTTTTTTCATTTTTTTTAATGTGTACAACTTCGGCTACTAAAACAGTTGTTGTATTTAATTTTCTTAACAAACACGCTGACATTCGTTATTGGAATGAATGACTTTTGTTAATTATTGTTAATTGCTGTTATTGGGGTTGGTATAACTATTTTATAAAATAGTTTTTAACATATCCACAGTCCTAATAGTAATAGTTAATTTTATATAATAGATATAATTATAAATACTATGCAGGATATTAACATACAGATAGGTTTAAAAAATTTAGAGAAAATAGGGTACCTTGACTTTCCAATTCCGGATGACTTAAATATTTTTAATGCTATTCAAAATTTAAAAAAAGAAAAAAATGCAATAATACTTGCACATTACTATCAATCCAACGAGATACAAGATTTAGCCGATTATATCGGAGATAGTTTAGGATTAGCCCAAGAAGCTGAAAAAACGAAAGCCGATATTATTCTTTTTGCTGGTGTTCACTTTATGGCAGAAACAGCAAAAATTTTAAATCCTACAAAAAAAGTACTTATTCCTGATCTTCATGCGGGTTGTTCTTTAAGTGATAGTTGCCCCGCTGATGTTTTTAAAATCTTTAAAGATTCTTATACCGATCATAAAGTTATTTCATACATCAACTGCTCCTCGGATATCAAAGCCCTAAGTGATGTAATTTGCACAAGCAGTAATGCTAAAGCCATAGTAGAAAGTTTTCCTGAAGATCAACCTTTAATTTTTGCACCGGATAAGAATCTTGGTGCCTATATAAATAAAGTTACAGGTAGAAATATGTTACTCTGGAATGGGTCTTGCATGGTTCATGAGATTTTTAGTTATGATAAATTATTAGACCTCAAAAAAAAGCACCCAAATGCTAAAACTATTGGTCACCCAGAATGTGAGGAAGATATTCTTACACTCGTTGATTTTATTGGTTCTACGACTCAATTACTAAACTATTCTATCAATAACAATGCCAAGGAATTTATTGTTGTTACTGAATCAGGAATATTACACCAAATGATGATTTCATCCCCCAATAAAACATTTATTCCTGCCCCGCCAAATAACTCTTGTGCCTGTAATGATTGTCCGCATATGAAAAGAAATACGCCAACAAAAATTTATAATGCACTCCTGTATGAACAACCAGAAATTATCATGACCAACGAGATGATTCAAAAGGCGTATCTTCCAATTAGAAAAATGCTAGACATCAGTGCACTCATGAAACTTTAATTTAAATCATGATGAGAATATTTTTAATATTTTTATTCAGTCTAAATATTATTTCCTGTGTCAGTGTAAGACTAATTCAAGAATACGACTCAGTTTCCGATAATAAAATAAATGCGTTGCAGGAAAAAACCAGTAAGTTTTTTGTAAAGGCAGATCGCCAATTTAGTTTGCCTGAATTTTCTTATCAAAAGCAAGTCGACTTTTACGATGATATTCAAAGCGACATCAATGTTTTACTGGTTCGCAGCAGGGCAATCCAAAAAACCAGAATATCCCAACAACAACTGAGTGCATTGCTGATTCAATTTAAATCTTTAGAGGAATTGCATAAAAAAGGTTTTAGCACCAAAGAGGAGCTTCATGTTGTTCAATCAGCATTAGACAACTCGTTTACCGCTATTCTTCAATTTCAGATGTCTTTAAAAAACAGAAACACCAATTAACTTATTTATGGGAAGACCAACAATCGCAATAGATGACTTACTCAAGCAAATGCTTGAAGCAGCAAAAATTGTTTTAAAAACCCAATGGAAGCAGGTAAAACCAATGGCTGAATTGCAGTTGCGATCAACCCTTATTAATCTTGAATTAATTGCTGAACTTAAGCTCAGGGGAAAAATAACAAAAGAGCAAGCTGCGCTTCACATAGAAATCCAAAAGCAGTCCATTAGAACCACCTTGCTTAGTTTTGAGGGTATTGGTATCGTGGCCGCAGAAAAAGCCCTTAATGCGGCCCTAAGTGCCGCCAGGACGGTTATTAACAAGAGCATTGGGTGGAAAATTATTTAACATGACTAAAATATCTAATATCATATTTGACCTGGGCGGCGTTTTGATTGATTGGAGCCCTGATTACATGTATCAAAAACTCATCCCAGAACCCGAGGCCCGAAAACTTTTTCTAGAGACCATTTGTACTCTGGACTGGAACGAACAGCAGGATGGAGGCCGGCTTATTGCCGAAGCCAACCTTGAGCTCACTTCCAAATTCCCACAACACAGAGCCCTTATTGAAGCTTTTTATGAGCGGTGGGAAGAAATGTTGGGCGGACCAATACAACCAACTGTAGAGCTTTTCAGGCAGCTTAAAGCGTCAAAACTCTTTGGTCTTTATGCCCTTACCAATTGGAGTGCTGAAACTTTCCCTAGGGCCCTGGAGTTATTCGATTTTTTACATTGGTTTGATGGTAGAATAGTTTCTGGAGAAGAAAAAACACGTAAACCATTTAAGCAGATCTATGACCTAACACTGTCGCGCTTTAATCTTGTAGCAACCGAAACCTTGTTTATTGACGACAACCTCAGAAACATCAAGGCGGCCGCCGAGCTTGGTATTGTCACCCACCATTTTTTGTCGCCCGAGGGTCTAGAAATAGATTTAAAACGGCTGGGGTTATTGTAATTAGCTGAATATCCTGAATGTGATGAAACTTAAGAGGTAAGCCAGTCCTGTCATGTAGGCAAGCTGTATCATTGGCCATTTCCACGACCCTGTTTCTCTTTTCACCACCGCGAGCGTACTCATACACTGCATTGCAAGTAAGTAAAACACAAGCAGTGAAAACCCGGTTGCTCTTGTATATACAGGCGTTCCGTCAGCCCTTACTGCAGATTTCATTTTATTTCTAAGTGTTTCGCTGTTTTCTCCTGCATCTTCTCCAACACTATACAGCGTGGCCATGGTTCCAACAAAGACCTCTCGTGCTGCAAAAGAGGTTATCAACGCAATCCCTATTTTCCAATCATATCCAAGGGGTATAATAACGGGCTCTATGCTCCTGCCCATAATACCAGCATATGAATACTCCAATAGTGCTGAAGATTTCTCGTTGTTGTAGCTCTGCTCCTGTGTAGGATTGTTTTTTATAAGAGCCCCATAGGTAGCCTCAATTTCTTTTCGCTTTTGAGTTGGACCAAACGAGCTCAAACCCCATAATACCAAGGAAATTATCATAATTACTTTACCCGCATCAAAAACAAAAACACGGGCTTTTTCAATCATTGTAATCACCATATTTTTCCATCTTGGTTGTCTATATACCGGCAACTCCAAAATGAAAAAACTCTTCTCTTTCATTTTAATAAACAAATTCAAAACGTGTGATACAAGCAGCGCCATAACAATTCCCAACACATACAAAGCAAGCAACACCAAGCCCTGTATGCTTAAAAATCCAAAGAGGTATTCATTGGGCACAATCAATGATGCAAGAATAGTAAACACGGGAAGTCTTGCGCTGCAGCTCATAAAAGGAGTAACCATGATGGTCAGCAACCGTTCTTTTTTGTTTTCAATATTTCTTGCGCTCATGATCGCTGGTACGGCACAAGCAAATCCACCAATCATCGGCATTACACTCTTTCCATTTAGTCCCACCCGCCTCATGATACGATCAGATAAAAAACTAATTCTTGCCATATATCCAGTATCCTCTAGCAGGGTAATCAATCCAAACAAAATCATGATTTGTGGAACAAAAACAACAATTCCCCCTAAGCCGGCCAAAACCCCGTTTATTACCAAATCGGAAATCCAGCCTGCTGGCAATATTGTTCCAAGGGCTCCACCGATAGCACCAACACCCCATTCAATAGCATTCATTGGATATTGGGCAACCCAAAAAACACTTTGAAAAAGAAGGAACAAAACAACCCCCATTATCAACGTGCCCCAGGTTTTGTGCAGCAGGTAGTGATCAATTTTTTCTGAGTATCTTTTTCTTTGCTCTACACTCTCTTCTTGTACAGACTTGTTCATTATCTGCCTTATCTTTTTGTACCTCAACTGAATGTCCTCTGCCTGAATGCGCGTATGGTTAAATAGATGCTTTTCTTCAATGCGCTCTATTTTTGCTTGGATATCCTTATCGATTTCAAAAGACTCGTGGTTGATCAAATAATGAATTGCTGTATAATTCGGCATACCAGGAAAAAGCTGTTTCATCTCTGAAATTGCTTCTTCTGCCAGTTCGTTGATGGGATAAAAATCCGCACCAACTCGCTCTGCTGAAACCGCTTGCGCAATTATGGACTTTAACTGATCAACACCCTTTCCGGTTCTTGCGTTGATTGCAATTACAGGAACCTGCATTTCTCTTGAAAGGCACTCCGTATCTACTACAATACCCCTCTTCTTGGCGAGGTCTACCATCGTAAGCGCCACAACAACTGGTATTTTCAGGTCTATTACCTGAGATACATAAAGAAGATTTCTTCTTAAGTTGCTTGCATCGACCACCACAACAGCCAAGTCGATTTTCTCTTCTCCATCGGGCGACATCAGTTGTTTATACGAGACCCACTCATCTGTTCTTCTTGGATATAAACTATATGTGCCGGGAAGGTCCAGGGCTGCACAAGTTTGGTTGTTCTGTAGGTAAAAAGTACCAGACTTCTTTTCAACGGTTACCCCAGGAAAATTCCCCACTTTCTGTCTTAATCCTGTAAGTTGATTAAAGAGTGAGCTTTTTCCGCTGTTGGGATTACCCAATAATGCGATATGGTATGATGTATTCAAAATGTATAGATCTGTAAAGTTAACGCCAATTTATGCCCCCTGCTTACGCGAAAAGAAAAAAGCCACTCTTTTCGTGTTTACAAGTAGCTTAAATTTGCTTAAAATACTTGGTATGGTGAGGTTTATTGTAGTTCTCCTGTTGTTTGCCAATATTGCATCGGCTCAAAAACCCAGCAAGAATGACAAGTATGTTCTTAATTCGCTCAAACAGCATATCGGCTTTTTGTCTTCTGACATACTCAAAGGAAGACGAGCTGGGGATTCCGGCGAGGTATTGGCCGCAGACTATATCGCTAACCAGTTTGTGTCTTATGGTCTTATTCCAAAAGGAGCTGATGGGGGATTTTTGCAACCCTTCTCCATTTTTGATGGCAAGGACATAAGCCAGTCTACTTACTTTAAGGTTAATGGACAATCATTAATACCACTCATTGATTACTTTCCAATTTCCAATAGCGTTTCTTCAAATGCTATTTCAGCAGACATTTCACCCGAATTGAACGAAACAGGCCAACCCTGGATCATTGACCTTGCTGAGCCGCTTGAGCAACAAAAGTCAAATCCTCATTTTGATCCTTCAAATGTTGTCATCGAACTTTTAAACAACGCCCATGCAAAAGGAGCACCTGCTGTAATTTTTTACAACAGCAACCCAGATGGCGACCAGCTTAAGTTTGATTCCAAAGATCAATCTACCCCAACCATCATTCCTGCAGTTTATCTCACGACCAAAGCAAAAGATGATTATTTGGCTGACCTATCTTCTTCATACCGCATAGATTTTAGTATTTCCTTTAGTCCTAGAATTCGAATTGCCCGCAACGTGGTTGGTTATATAGACAATGGGGCTGCGCTAACTATAGTCCTAGGCGCACACTTTGATCACCTCGGCTATGGGGAAGACGGTAACTCAATGATAAGGGGAGGGCGCGCGGCCATTCATAATGGCGCAGACGATAATGCCAGTGGCACTTCTGCCATCATCGAACTCGCTTCACAATTGTCCAGATCAAAATCAAAACCATACAACTACCTGTTTATAGCATTCTCTGCAGAAGAGCTTGGGTTGAACGGCTCTAAGTTCTTTGTTGATAATCCCACCATCCCGCTCAACACCATTAACTATATGATTAATCTCGACATGGTTGGAAGGCTGAATGATAGTACAAAGAGCATAACTGTTGGTGGATATGGAACATCTCCTTCATGGAAAAGCATGATTGAATCGGTTAAGCAAAAACCCTTTTCTATCCGTTTTGATTCTAGTGGCACAGGGCCAAGCGATCACACTTCATTCTACAGAAAAGATATTCCGGTGCTATTCTTCTTTACAGGTTTACATACAGACTACCACAAGCCTAGTGACGATGCCGACAAAATAAACTATTTGGGAACGGTCCAGATTGTCAACTTTATTCGAGAGCTCATCCTCTCTAATCCTTCAACACCAAAACTCGCGTTCACAAAAACACGGGAGCAACAAACGGGCACCTCTGCTCGATTTACTGTTTCCATGGGCATCATGCCCGACTATTCTTTTTCTGGTAACGGAGTCAGGGTAGATGGAGTTTCTGATAACAGGCCCGCAAAGCGGGCAGGGGTATTGGCGGGAGACGTTATTAAGCAATTGGGCGTGCATTCCACTTCTTCGGTGGAAGGCTACATGCAGGCCCTTTCCAAATTTAAAAAAGGCGAACAAACGACGGTGGTTATTGCTCGGGGGGATAAGGAATTCACACTTGAAATCATTTTTTGATGAAATTCAAATTGGATGACGATAGGATGTCTGATCATTTTTTTGAAGACACCCACATATTGGGTATTTCTTGCAGTCTAAAGAATTACCAATTTTGTTGGCATATAGAAAAGTCGCTTCAAATAGATTTTCGAACTTCTGTCGATTTACAAATTCCAATGGAGAAAAACAGAAGATCATATTCTTTCACGGTGTATGAATACATTCACCCTATCACCCAGAAAGAACATTTTTTGTACAGCAACAAACACGACGGTGAGTTTTTACTGCCTGAGCTACAGCACCTTGATTTCATATGGCTTATCAGAGATTCTTTTTTTAATGAATCAGAATTCATTCACTTGCAGCAACAAATTAGAAATATACAGGGCGTACAATTGGTCTCAGAAGTGCAACACGATAAAATTAAATCAAAAGACAACCTACAACGATGATTAACAAATGGACGCCAGAAAATAATTCCCTTTACAGAAAATTTATCTTTCGTGATTTTAATGCCGCCTTTTCATTCATGACAAGGGTTGCCTTAATTGCTGAAAAATTAGGCCATCATCCTACATGGACAAACACCTGGAACAGCGTTGAAATATGGCTTTCAACCCATGATGCAGGAAATATTATCACAGAGAAAGACCATCAGCTTGCAGCAAAAATCAATGAAGTTGAATAGTGATTAATTGACAGTCACTGCAAAACTTCCTGATTCTGTAATCTCTCCAATAGGCTGAATGTAGTCAGACAAACCATGATCCTGAAGAATTGATGTCAATTCAGACAGACGCTCTCTTGCCACTGAAATAAGCAAGCCACCACTTGTTTGTGGGTCTGCCAATATTGATTTATACAGCTGTGCATTTACTGTATCTTTTATTTCTACCTTATGACCGTAGCTATCCCAGTTTCTATTAGTTCCTCCAGGCACTGACCCTTTTTCAACATAATCTATTAGCATATCGCTGATCAGTGGAACTGAATTAAAATCCAGTGTTGCGGATAATCCACTACCCTCGGCCATTTCAATAAGGTGTCCGAGAAGTCCGAACCCAGTTACATCCGTCATCGCATGAACGCCATCAAGTTTTGAAATCACTGCTCCAATTTTATTGAGCTTCATCATTTGATCTGCAGCAAGGGTTGCATCTTCACTTCTTAGTATTCCCTTTTTCTCTGCAGTGGTTAGAATTCCTACGCCAATACTTTTTGTGAGCAGTAGAAGATCCCCCTTTTTTGCAGTATTGTTTTGTTTCAAATGTTTTATGTCAACCAACCCATTTACAGCCAACCCGAATATCGGCTCAGGAGAGTCGATGCTATGTCCACCTGCCAATGGTATTCCTGCTTCAATGCAAATGCTCTTGCTTCCTTCAATCACCATTCTTGCTACAAGTGGAGGTATTATATTAATGGGCCAGCCCAATATTGCTATTGCTAGCACTGGATTCCCGCCCATCGCATATACATCGCTAATTGCATTTGCAGAAGCAATTCTTCCAAAATTATAAGGATCATCCACAATGGGCATAAAGAAGTCCGTTGTAGATATCAATGCTGTACCATTTTTTAAATCGTATACAGCCGCATCGTCTTTACTGTGATTGCCCACAATAAGCCTATCGTTATCTGGCATGGTAAAGCTTGAATGAAGAATCTCATCAAGTATTTTCGGCGATATTTTACAGCCACATCCCGCACCATGTGAATACTGTGTCAATTTTATATTATCCATATTTTTGTTTTTTTATTTCTTCTGCATTTGAAAGATCATTTACCGTTTGCAGCTTTATGATTTTTATTGTTGGCTTGGGCTCTGCTCTTTTATCGAGTCCTTTTTGATAATGCTTATCATAGTATTTTAAAAGAATTGAGAAACATCCTGCAATATTGTTATTATCAATTTCTTCAACTGCATTTTTTGTTTCCAAACCACCAAGCCTTTTTTGAATTCTTATTATTGCTTCCCGTAGTTCTACTTTATTCAATTGCCCATAAGTATGCACCAGGTATTTCAATCGCTCATCAAACGGAATATCAATAAATGCAATCGCGCTTTTTCTCATCAGCAACCAGAAATCCTGTGGCACATTAACCGTTCCTATGCGCTGGCTCTCATCTTCAATCCATATTGGTTTTACGCCAAATGTTCTTTTTGTTTGATAAAGTTCGACTGCCAGTTTATTCTCAAACATCTCTTGTGAAGGTTGTTTTGGCAAGCCAATATTTCCAAATGCAGATCCTTTGTGCCCTGCAAGTTGCTCTAGGTCAATTGTTGGCTCCCCCATCGATTTAAGCGCCTCCAACACAATAGTCTTCCCAGAGCCAGTAAACCCACCAAGAATTTGTATACTTCTGTTATCTTTTGATTGTATGATGGTCCAGTTTCTAAACGCTTTGTATCCTCCAACCAATGTGTACACCTTGTACCCATAGAGGTCTAGCAACCACGCAACCCCAGCACTTCGCATTCCTCCACGCCAGCAGTGTACAAGGATTGTTTTATTGTCAGCGTTCTTTACTTTGATTATGTTTTCAACAAACACAATCATGTCCTTCATTTTTGGACCGAAATATTCTAGTCCTTTTTTAATTGCTTCTTCCCTTGATTGTTGCTTGTAAATGGTTCCTACTACCTTTCTTTCTTCATTGTTGAATAAGGGCAGGTTGAGTGCCTCTGGGATATGGGCATGCTCGTATTCAGCTTCGCTTCGTACATCCAGTACTGGATATCGTGCTGTTAATTCAACGAATTTTTCAATTGGAACTTTTTCTATTCCCATATTGATCTACGTTGATTTATTTGTTCATTGTAGTAAGGAACTCGGTGTTGTCTTTGGTTCCCTTCATTTGTTTCATCAACAAAGACATTGCTTCTTCACTATTCATGTCTGCCAGGTGATTTCTAATGATCCACATGCGCTGAAGCGTTTCTTTATCCAACAACAGATCTTCTCTTCTTGTTGATGATGCTGTAAGGTCTATTGCAGGGAAAACACGCCTATTTGCCAGACGCCTATCAAGAACAAGTTCCATGTTACCAGTACCTTTGAATTCTTCAAAGATTACTTCATCCATTTTGCTTCCTGTTTCTATCAATGCAGTTGCTAGTATGGTAAGCGAACCTCCATTTTCTATTTTTCTTGCAGCACCAAAGAACTGTTTTGGTTTCTGCATTGCGTTAGCTTCTACACCACCGGAGAGTACTTTTCCTGATGACGGTGCAACTGTATTGTGTGCCCTTGCCAAACGCGTTATTGAATCTAGAAGTATGACAACGTCGTGCCCACACTCTACCAATCTTTTTGCTTTTTGTAATGCCATGGCCGACACCTTCACGTGTTTTTCTGCTGGCTC
Organism: Chitinophagaceae bacterium; assembly: GCA_044353505.1. GTDB lineage: Bacteria > Bacteroidota > Bacteroidia > Chitinophagales > Chitinophagaceae > Pollutibacter. The sequence continues at coordinate 10,586 of JBILBU010000017.1, forward strand.
ATCAAATGTGGATGCCAAAACCTCTGCATTTACACTCCTTTCCATGTCTGTAACTTCCTCTGGACGCTCATCGATCAACACCACCATCAAGTAGCATTCAGGGTGGTTTGTAGCGATCGCATTAGCAACCTCTTTGAGCAACATGGTTTTTCCCACTTTTGGTTGAGCAACAATCAATCCCCTTTGTCCTTTACCAAGTGGAGTGAATAGGTCCATCATCCTGGTTGAGTAATTATCCTGTTTTGTATACAGATTGAATTTCTCAAATGGAAACAATGGAGTCAGGTAGTCATACGGAACCCTGTCACGCACCTCTTCCGGTAGCCTTCCGTTAACTGTATCTACCTTTAAAAGCGCAAAATATTTTTCTCCTTCTTTTGGAGGCCTAACAGTACCTACGATGGTATCACCAGTTTTAATCCCAAATAATTTTATTTGCGAGGGCGATACGTATACATCATCAGGAGATGAAAGATAATTATAGTCACTGCTTCTTAAGAATCCATATCCATCAGGCATCATTTCAAGAACACCCTCACCCGTAATTACTCCATCGAATTCTACATTAAATGCCGGCTCTTTTTTTAGGAAGAGTTGCTTTGTTGCTATTTCTTCTTGCAGGTCACTATTCTCTGGTGCCTGTGTTTCATTGCCATCTGGCTCTACCGATAGTGCTGCCTCACGAGCTATGGAACTATTGTTGGTAATCTCCTCAGTTTCTTCAACGACTTCAGTCTTGGGCTTTTTAGCAATTTTTTTCTCTATCTTTTTTTCAACCTTTACTTCTTGCTCAACATTTGTTTCTGGATCATTTTCCACAATGGCCTCCTCAGTGCCTGCCGATGTAGTAGTTTTTACTATGCGCTTTTTCTTTGGTGCCTTTTCTTCCTTGGCATCAGCTTTTGGGCCACTATTCAATACAGCCTGCTTGTCCAATATCTTATAGATAAGGTCCTGCTTGGCTAATTTTTTAGCACCGGTAATTTTTAGTTGATCTGCAATGTCTAGTAATTCGGGAACAAGCATGTCGCTCAGCTGAAGAATGTCGTACATAATGTCGATTTGATAACTACCCTTAGAGGTAAGAGTTTCTTGTGAAGTGTTCTAAAATGTGTTGAGGAAAAAATGGAAGGAGATAAAATCTGAACTATACTGCTCCTGTATCCTTTAGCAATGTTACAGCTTTTTTATATTTCAAAAAAATTATTGGATTTCTTTCTATTTTAAAGTAATCCTTGCCCATGTCTGTTTTTCTGCTCATCCCTTCTATTTTCCTACCTTTGCTGCTTCAAATTAGCCCCATGTTTAATAAACGCATAAAGATTAAAGAACTACTACTTCAGTTACCTGGTCAGCATGATATTATTGTGATGGGCTGGGTGCGGACCTTTCGTAATACCCAGTTCATTGCACTTAACGATGGTTCCACCAACACAAACTTGCAAATAGTAGCCGAGCTTGGGCGTTTTGATGATGATTTATTGAAGCGCATCACGACCAGTGCCGCTCTCAAGGTTACTGGAGAATTGGTGGCTTCTCAGGGAAAGGGCCAAACAGTTGAATTAAAGGCTAGCCATATCGAGATTCTTGGTGACTCAGACGCTGAAAAATATCCACTTCAGCCTAAAAAGCATAGTCTTGAGTTCTTGAGGGAAATTGCCCACCTGCGGTTTAGAACCAACACTTTTGCTTCAATTTTTCGTCTTCGTCATGCCCTTGCCTTTGCGATTCATAGTTTTTTCCATGATAAGGGTTTTCTTTATATGCACACCCCCATTATCACCGCCAGCGATGCAGAAGGTGCTGGTGAAATGTTTCGTGTAACAACACTGCCGTTCGATCAGCCTCCCCGAACCGACGATGGGGCCATTGATTTTAGTCAGGATTTTTTTGGTAAGAGCACCAACCTCACCGTCAGCGGTCAGCTTGAAGGTGAGCTGGCCGCTACAGCATTTGGTGACATTTATACGTTCGGACCCACGTTTAGGGCAGAAAATTCCAACACCACCAGGCATCTTGCAGAGTTTTGGATGATAGAACCCGAAATGGCATTTCATGACCTTGAAGACAACATGAATCTCGCTGAATCCTTCATGAAATCAATTATCCGGTTTGTCATGGATAACAATATGGAAGACCTTTTGTTTCTCGACCAGCGTCTTTTGGAAGAAGAGAAACAATTGCCCGCCGATAAGCGAAGCGAGCTTGGTTTACTGGATAAATTGAAGATGGTTGTCAACAATGACTTCGAGCGCATTACGTATACTGATGCCATCAATATTTTGCTCGAATCACCGGCCTACAAGAAAAAGAAATTTCAATATGAAGTGAAGTGGGGTATTGATATGCAAAGTGAACACGAGCGCTACCTTGTTGAGAAACATTTTAAAAAGCCTGTTATCGTTACCAATTATCCAAAAGACATTAAGGCATTTTATATGCGCCAAAACGATGATGGTAAAACGGTTGCAGCCATGGATATTCTCGCGCCTGGTATTGGTGAGATCGTTGGAGGTTCACAACGGGAAGAGCGTTTCGATTTGCTCACCCAACGCATGCGCGACATGCATATTTCTGAGGAAGAATTGTGGTGGTATTTAGATACACGACGTTTTGGAACAGTTCCACATGCTGGTTTTGGTCTAGGCTTTGAGCGCATGGTACTATTCGTTACTGGCATGACCAATATTCGAGATGTTATTGCCTTTCCTCGCGCACCTAAGACGGCTGAGTTTTAGCGGCTTCCTCATGCACTTCTTGATGTATGCACATCATCGGAATTTTTGTTTGATGAATAAGTTCTCTTGTTGTACTTTTTTCAAACAACCGTTCTAGTACGCTGTGCTTCTTGGGTAGTGTAATGATCAGATCAATATTATTCTTCTCTGCAAACTCACTTATCCCTTCATCCACTTCCTTATTTTCTATAAAGTCAAACACTGGATTTAATCCACTTAGCATCGATTCCAGATTCATTATTTCCTCTGGTGTGTAAGGTGTAAAATGCTGTTGTTTGTAATCTACATTCAGCACATGAAGATCTGCATTAAAAAAACCCACTAAGCTTCGAATATGTTCTACAGGCGTACTGTCTACTACCTCTCTTAGGTCTGAGCTTAGTCCAACCTTTTTGAAGGGTTTGAATGTTGCTCCTGGTGGTATGATAAAGACCGGTACTCCCAAGTGTTTAATTACAGATAGGGTATTGCTTCCTAAAAAAAATCTTCCAACCCCAGTAACGCCCCTTGTTCCCATAACAATTGCATACGGGTGTAGGATATTGCTTAGCTTTTGTAGCTCATCGGTTACATCACCTAATCTGCTTTCTGTATATACCTGAATGTTGTTTCCCGTGATTGTTTTAATATTCTGTTTCAATTCCGCTAGCTTGTCTTCACTTATTTTTCTTATTTCGTCAAGTGAAATGTTTACAAGGGGTACTTCTGAATAGCTGATCGGCAACTGGAAAACATTTACCAGCATTAAGTTGGCCCCCATGGCCCTTGCCATCTCTATTCCGTATCTAACTGAATTGTCTGCCAGTGGTGAAAAGTCCGTCGGGGCAATTATCAATTTCATTGTTGGTTTTTTTCAAACCTACTCTAATCATTTTTTGAAATCGATGATTCTAGTTCTTTCTGCTACTGATTACCGTCAGCTTTTGAATTAAATAAATTAATTCTTCGCGAAACATCTTTTCTTATATCTACATAAAAGAGATTGATATCTCCTGCGTGATAATTCTTATTAAGGTACAAAAATGATCCGGGGAATTTCGGATGTGAAATCCATAATGCACTTCCCTCTTTTTGTGTTGTTTGTGTATTTGGATATACTTTATTGAGGTTATAGAGTACGGCCCCATTATGTTCCTCCTTTTCTACCAATTCATTACCCACTCTCCAGTTTACCGGATTGACTACGGCCACGGTCGTATCCACTCTATTGGCCCAATCATCTGTGTAGTCTTTTCGAAAAGTTCTCCAACTCACAAAACATCCTGTTTCAGAGCTATCTGCACAGACCCGAATATTTTCATATTCATCTTTTTTCACAACCATTCCAACTAAATAGGCACAGACCAATTGATTTGACAACTCCTTTCCATCAAACATTTCTTTGAGTAACCGTTTAGTATGTGTAGTTCCTTGGCTGTGTGACGCAACCACAATTGGCCTCCCATTATTTTCATTTCTTAGATAGTAAGTAAAGGCCTCTTTGACATCTTGATAAGCAATTTCAAATGCTGCAGCTCTCATCACACTATCTGGTTCTTTATACATATTAATATGTGCCTGCCTATACCTTGGTGCAAATACTCTTGCACTTTCATTAAATGCTGAAGCCTGATATATAATCGAACTATAATCTGTTTTGTAGTTGATGATTGAATCATCAATTCTTGCATTACTTATTCCCGCCTCTTTCATGTCGGTGTAGGTTGTTGGATGCACAAAAAAGACATCTGCTTCTTTAACTATGGAGTTGTTTTTCAGGGGAAGTGGAACTGTATCAGACGGGTCCCATTTATTTGGATGAGCTGCCCAATATTCTAGTTTGCTATAGTCCGGTTTCCCTGTACCACTTTTAAAATTTGCTTCCCCTGAGTAAAAACTCATTTTAGGCGAACAGGAGTGAACCATTAGTATTAGAAATGTGCATTTTAATACATTTTTCAATTTGCAGTTCATTTTCGTAATTGTAAATTCAACATTATGTTTCTTATTTTTACACTACAAAGTTAAGTAGCTCATCGCAGACCAGTTTATTTACTTATGCTTTTATAAATGTTAATCTTTGGTAGACAAACAATACTTCCCTTTTCTTCGTGCAGTTTTTTTTCATAGTTTATCTGCATTTGGTGGTCCACAGGGACATCTGGGGATGATGATTAAAACCTTTGTTGATAAGCGAAAAGACATCACCCACCAGGAACTTATCGATATCAATGTTTTTTGCCAACTATTGCCTGGGGCTACCTCTACCCAAACACTAACATTGATAGGATATAAGAAAGGGGGACTTCGGCTATCAATTCTGACCTTACTGATCTGGATTTTTCCAGCAGTTCTCTGCATGTCACTACTCTCTCTTTTCCTGTCTCATTCAGGCAATTCCTTTACTTCCATCTTTAAATATATTCGGCCTATGGCTCTTGGGTTTTTGGCCTTTGCGGTTACCCGAACGTTGCCATTAATTAAGACTACCTCCTTGCGTCTGCTCATGTTTTTTTGTGCAATCGTTACCTATTTCTTTTTTAAATCTCCCTGGGTTTTTCCTATTGTGATTATTTTAGGTGGACTAGCCGGTAACTTTCTTAATTCCAACTCGGATATTTCAATTCCGTGGACCAAGCGAAAGCTGCAGTGGTTTCCATTGTTTCTTTTTGTATTGGTTTTTAGCTCTAGCGCCTTACTCTCAGAAACGGCAAGAAAGCAAGACTGGCCAAATCGGACTCCCTATAACTTGTTTGAAAACATGTTTCGCTTTGGAAGTTTTGTTTTTGGTGGTGGGGATGTTCTAATTCCCGTTATGTACGAACAATATGTAGTACGCCCTGAAACCAATAGAATCAAAGAGACCAACCAAAATGTCATTAAAGTTGATCGGGAATCTTTTCTTACTGCCGCCGGAATCGTTAGGGCTATTCCTGGTCCCTTGTTTTCCATTACTTCTTTTGTAGGCGGTATGTCTATGAAGAATAGTGGGGTGGGTGGGCAAGTTCTTGGTTGTATTTTGGCTGCGGCGGGAATTTTTTTACCCAGCTTCCTTCTTGTCCTTTTCTTTTTCCCACTATGGGAAAACCTACATCGTTTTAAAGCACTTCATCGATTCATGCAAGGTGTGAATGCCGCCGTTGTTGCCATTATGCTCTCCAGTATAATTTTCTTAACCAAGGATACTGTTATGCCATTCATCGGCAGACCCCCATTTGAGGCTATTGTATTTTTCTCTATACTAATTGCCACTGCCGCTCTATTGCTTTTCACCCGCATTGCCGCACCATTCATTGCTATAGGCTGTCTTCTGCTTGGCTCGATTGAAAGCTTTGGCCTGCATTGGCTGGCCAACATTTTTCATTTTAACTATTTATAATAACCTGCTTTAAGGACCTCTTCATTTACTGAATCCGGCACATAGTAACGAATCGATTTTTTTTCTTTGATCATTTTTCTTAACATGGACGATGATATTTCCAGCAATGGTGCCTTGGTCCTTATTATATTTTCGTTCTCTAGCTGCCCATTCAATTCAAAGCCGGGCCTGTCATATACATAGATGCAATATCTTTTTAAAATAAGCTCCCCGCTTTTCCATTTCTTTATATTCTGTAGACTGTCTGACCCCATGATGATACTAAATTCATAGCTAGGATACTTCTCTTCTAAATAGGCCAATGTGTTAATTGTATACGACGGCTTTGGCAGACCAAATTCGATATCCACTGCTTTTATGTGTTGCTCTCCCTCTATTGCAAGCTGCATCAAGTATAGCCTGTGGTATTCGTTCAGTAAATGTTGATTTTGTTTGAATGGATTTTGAGGGGACAACACCATCCATATTTGATTCAATTCAGAATGTTCCAATATATAGTTTGCAATGATCAGATGGCCATTGTGAACGGGATTAAACGATCCGAAAAATAACCCAACTTTCATAAGTATATGAAAATCAATTTGTTATCTAATTAGTTGCTACAATAACCGAATCTGCTTCATTAATTCTCAGGCTTACTTGATAGCCGGCCACCATTACAGATATCGGATCGCCCATTGGGGCAATTTGTTCTACTACAATCTCTTCTCCTGGAAGAAACCCCATTTCCATTAACTTCAGGACTAGCTCCTGATCCTCCAATGCAGTAATCACTGCCGCTTCACCAACTTTTAATTCTGAAAGTTTTTTCTCCATATCCGTGATTTGCAACTGCAAAGCTAATCCCCTTAAATGGATTTCTTGTAATTTTATTGCTCGCTATGGTACAAATACAATTGTTTTTTCTTCAGCCCGTTTCCATGCTTAAGGATCGTAAACGATTGAAATCCTTCTTATTGGAAACCGCTGCAGCAAAGGGGCGTGCCCTGAAATCGCTGAACATTATTTTCTGTGACGACGAGCATCTGCTTTCGATTAATCAACAGTTTTTAAAGCATGATTATTATACCGATATCATCACTTTTGACTTGTCGCCCTCCAAGAAAGGTGATATTGAAGCTGAGCTGTATATCAGCATCGAACGTGTTCGAGACAACGCCTCTTCAATGGAGGTCTCTTTTGTTGTGGAGCTCCACCGTGTAATATTCCATGGCCTTCTTCACTTATTAGGGCATGGCGACAAGACCAAGAACGACAAGCAGGCGATGCGCTCTCTTGAGGACAAACTGCTTGCCAAGTACTTTGCTCCGAATTTGCGGTAGCCAATGGCTATGTTCCACGTGGAACATGCCACCGTTTCGATGATTATCGGCCAGAAGGTGCTCCATTCTTTTTTACAGCCCTTTTTTGTAGGGTTTTTCTCTTGGCTAAAGTGTTCCACGTGGAACATCTAATGTTTTGATGCCTAATTATACCCGCTGTTTATATTGAGTTGTTCTTTATCCTGTTGGCATGACCTTGTTCTATGTAACTATCTTATTTATCTTCGCAGTATGTTTTCACTTTATGATGTAATAGTAGTTGGTGCCGGTCATGCTGGCTGCGAAGCCGCCGCCGCTGCCGCTAACATGGGTAGTAAAACTTTGTTGGTGACAATGAACATGAATACCATGGGCCAGATGAGTTGTAATCCTGCCATGGGCGGTATAGCAAAGGGTCAGATTGTAAGAGAGGTGGATGCCTTGGGGGGATACTCAGGTATTGTGACCGACAAGACGATGATTCAGTTTCGAATGCTCAATCGTTCAAAAGGTCCTGCGATGTGGAGTCCGAGGGCCCAAAGTGATCGGATGTTGTTCTCGCAGACCTGGCGGGAGATGCTTGAAGGGACGGCCAATCTTGATTTTTACCAAGACATGGTTAATGGATTGATGATAAAGGATGGTCGGTGTGTGGGGATTGTTACAGCGATGGGCAATGAAATAAGGGCAAAGGCTGTGGTATTGACCAATGGAACTTTTTTAAACGGCATCATTCATATTGGAGAGAAAAACTTTGGGGGAGGTAGAATGGCCGAACGTGCTGCAACCGGAATCACTGAGCAGTTGGTAGAACTAGGATTTGAGAGTGATCGGTTAAAGACCGGAACACCGCCAAGAATTGATGGTCGCAGTCTTGATTATTCTAAAATGGAAGAGCAGAAGGGAGATGACGAGCTTACTGGCTTTTCTTATTTGAAGGTTGATAAAATCAAACCAGAACAACAAAGAAGCTGTTGGATTGCCTATACAAACCAAGAGGTACACGATTCTTTGAAAACAGGATTTGATAGGAGCCCAATGTTTGCTGGAAGAATCGGCGGTACTGGCCCAAGATATTGTCCGAGTATAGAAGATAAGATTAATCGTTTTGCCGACCGCGATCGACATCAGCTGTTTGTTGAGCCCGAAGGATGGAATACTGTAGAAATATATTTGAATGGCTTTTCAACTTCATTGCCAGAAAGTGTTCAATATCAATCACTTATAAAAATTCCTGGGTTTCAGAATGTGCGCATGTTCAGGCCTGGCTACGCCATTGAATATGACTTTTTTCCACCGCATCAGCTTCATTACTCCTTGGAAACCAAGCAGTTAGGTGGACTTTTCTTTGCTGGCCAGATCAATGGTACCACGGGTTACGAGGAGGCTGCATGTCAGGGTCTTATGGCTGGGATTAATGCCCATAATGCTGCACATGAAAAAGAGCCCTTGGTGTTAAAACGAAGTGAGGCATACATTGGTGTGTTGATAGACGACTTGATTACAAAAGGAACTGAAGAGCCTTATAGAATGTTTACCTCTAGGGCGGAATTCAGAACTTTGTTGAGGCAAGACAATGCAGACATAAGGCTAACAGCAATGGGATACAATATTGGACTAGCATCTCAAGAGCGTTATGAAAATGTGATAGAGAAAAAAACAAATGTTGATGCCATCATAAAAAAATTCAATGAAATATCTGTTGAACCAGATTCAGTAAATAGTTTTTTTGAATCTGCAGGATCTGCAGCGCTTACACAAAAGCAAAAGCTTTCTCAACTTGTGTTGCGTCCGGGTATTGGTGCAAAAGAAATGATAGCCCATTCCAGTCAGTTGCAGCAAGCCTTTGGCCAATTCAATGAACTTGAAATTGAGCAAGCAGAAATACAAATGAAGTATGCCGTCTATCTTGAAAAAGAAAGAGAGATGGTAGATCGGATGGCACAGATGGAAGACCTTGAGATCCCCACCAACTTCGATTTTGCCAAGGTGCATGCCATTGGTACAGAAGCAAAAGAAAAGCTGAAAAAAATTCAGCCGAGAACACTCGGTCAAGCCTCCCGAATTTCTGGCATTAATCCAAGTGATGTTCAAATCCTTATGGTCTACATGGGAAGATAGTAGTAAATTGATACTCAATTATTAACAATGACTTCAATGACTTCTAAAGAGATGACAACTCTCTTCCCCATATTTGATCCAGCGCTCGCGGGATATCTTCACGAGAAGGGAGAGAGTAAAATATTTTCTTCAGGCGAAGTGCTGATGCGCCCCGGCCAATTTTTCAAGTACGCTATGCTGATCGTCAGCGGGAAGGTAAAGCTGTATAGGGAAGGGGATGATGGAGAGGAATTCTTTATGTATTTTTTGGAACCTGGCAGCGCCTGCGCATTGAGTATGATGTGTATGGCCAGAAATCAAGCCAGTACAATCATGGCCATTGCAGTAGAAGAAACCGAAGTGATTATGATCCCAATCCAATATATGGATACGCTTATGAGAGAATATCCGTCTTGGTATAATTTTGTTATTGAAACATACAGAACCAGGTTTGAGGAATTGCTGGATGTCGTGGATCAGATTGCATTTAAGAATATGGACGAAAGATTGGTGTGGTATTTGAAACGGCAGGTTCAGGTGTTGGGCAATGATATCAACCTAACCCATCAGCAGATAGCAACAGACATTAATTCCTCCCGAGAGGTAATATCACGGTTATTGAAAAAACTTGAAATCGGCGGTAAGATCACCATGGAGAGAAATATTATTCATTGGAAGGGGTGAGAACGAGAGGAGTAGGTGCATGTGACATAAATCACATGGCAGCTAACCAAGATTATGCAGCTTTGTACTAACGAAAATAAAAACTTATGAATTTGATTGAACTTATCAAACAACCATGGCCTTGGTATGTAGCCGGTCCATTGATCGGATTGATGGTGCCCACATTGCTCATTGTTGGCAATAAGAGCTTAGGAATTTCATCATCCTTACGGCATGTTTGTGCAGCTTGTGTACCTGCAAAAATTCCTTTTTTCAGCTATGACTGGAAAAAAGAGATGTGGAATTTGTTTTTTGTATTTGGTATTTTTTTAGGGGGAATAATCACTGTGTTGTATTTGAAAAATGAGGCCCCTGTTCTTGTTCATCCTGAGCTTGCAGCTGAACTAGCCTCTTACTCAATAACAGATTACAGTGGCCTTGTTCCAGTTGAGTTATTTAATTGGGGGTCACTATTCACTGCAAGAGGTTTTATTTTAATGGTAGTTGGAGGTTTTCTGGTTGGCTTTGGAACTCGTTACGCAGGTGGCTGTACATCAGGGCACGCAATTATGGGTCTTTCAACGCTTCAGCTTCCTTCATTGATAGCAACGATCTCATTTATGGTAGGCGGTTTTATCATGGCCAACCTGATTCTTCCCTTTATCCTTTCACTATAATATTTTCCGAACATGCAGAATACAATAAAAGATACAAATACGGATTTTGAAGTTAGATCCCTTGATGCGATATGTGTGAATGAAGAAGAAGTAAAAGTTCCAACTTGGTACAACCTCCAATACATGGTATTTGGAATCCTGTTTGGTATCATACTGATTAAATCAGAAGTGGTTTCATGGTTTCGTATACAGGAGATGTTCAGGTTGCAGAGTTTTCATATGTTTGGTGTGATAGGCTCAGCGGTAGTGGTTGGCGCGATCTCTGTGTTTTTGATCAAGAAACTTAAGATTAAAACGATTAGGGGCGAACAAATTGTTTTTGCAGACAAGACCTTTAACAAGGGACAGATCTATGGTGGACTTATGTTTGGCTTTGGTTGGGCAATGACCGGGGCCTGTCCGGGTCCGCTTTATGCTCAGCTTGGGTATGGGGCAACCGCCATTATTATTACTATTTTCATGTCGATTGTGGGAACTTGGGTATATGGAAAATTCAGGGATAAGCTTCCTTCATAAAAATTGACAGATGACTAAATTCAGCGTGACATTCATTTCTTTTATACTTTTTTCTTTATTTACCACTGCTCAGGAAATAAAGTATAAAGTAGTTTGGGATTTATCGAGTTCGGATACAACAACGCAAGCTGCTGTATTTCGGCAGATGAATAATGTGAGGGCTGAAATGCCTGATGTAGAATTGGAAGTTGTTTTTCATGGCAAAGGAATATATACTGTTATGAAAGATTCTATTCAGTTCAGATCAAGAATAAAAATCGCCAAAGAAATGGGCGTCAGCATGGTCGTTTGCAATAATTCAATGAAACGCTTAAAAATAGATGCAAAAGAACTTGCATCTGAGGTGGTTATTGTTCCCAGCGCAATGGCTCAATTGATCAAAAAGCAAGCTCAGGGGTGGAGTTATATTAAAGCCTCACATTAAAAAACAGCATCGGATTTTTGTATTTCTTGTCAGTTAACAACCCAGCATTGTCCGCATAAAAATATTTCATTTTTTCTTTGGATCAATGAATTCCCATTCGAGGATGTGAGGGTGTGTATGTTCTCTATTGGCAATTGATTCAATTTCTTTAATTATCATTGGGGATAGGGAGGCTTGGTTGTTTTTCTCAAATCGGTCATTTGACAGGTCATATAATTCCCAGGGTGATTGAGGATTGTTTCTAATATCTCTTCTTACCCCTTTCCAGTCTCCCATTCGTACCGCAACTTGTCCACCGTTTTCAGGATATTCAAAATATAGAAAAGAATGTTTTTTCTGCTCATTTTCTTTTCCAAGAAATATGGGTAGTAAAGAAATCCCATCTGTATTAATAATCTTTTTACCGGTTAGCGCAGCCATGGTAGGCATGATATCATATTGTACAGAAAGATGATCTGTAACAGTATTTGCTTTAATTTTTCCGGGCCATCTGACGATGAAAGGAACCCTAATCCCTCCTTCATAGACATCCATTTTATAGCCTTTGAGTCCGCCTGCACTATTAAAAAATTCGGTGTCTACCCCGCCTGTAAATGTTGCGCCATTATCGCTTGAGAACATAATGATGGTATTATCATCCAATCCCAACTGTTTAATCTTCTTCATGATGATGCCAACCTGGTCATCCAGATAAGTAATCATAGCTGCATAAGTGGAGAGCGGGTATTTTGTAGCTGCGTATCCATTATTACCGAAATAAGGTTCTTCATTAAATTTCCCGATATATTTATTTACGTATTCCTCTGGAGCTTGAAGAGACAAATGGGGCAAGGTATATGGCAAATAGAGAAAGAAAGGCGAGTGTTTGTTGTTTTCAATAAAACCCAATGCTTTTTCAGTCATCTTCTTGGGAGCATAGTCATTGCCTTTGAAAAAATCAAAATCTTTGTTTGTTGCAGTTTTGGGATCAAGGCCTTGATGAACGTAGATGTAATGATTGTTTAAGGTATCCCAACGGTCATTCTCCCATAAGTGTGTGGGGTAGTGATTATGTGCTTGTTTCTGATCCAGGTAGCCGTAGTAATAATCAAATCCTTGTTTCAATGGACTTCCCGTTGTTCCGGGGCCACCCAATCCCCATTTTCCTATTAGCGCAGTAGTGTATCCCCTTTCTTTAAGCATGGCACTTATCGTATAGGTATTTTCGGTAAGGGGCATTTGTCCGCCCTCTTTATCATCTTCAAATCCACCGAGTTCATAGTTTCCTCTGATATAGGACTTTCCAGCGTGCTTTCCAGTCATCAACATACAGCGTGAGGGTGCGCATACAGGAGCGCCGCTATAATGTTGGGTAAACTTCATTCCTTCTCTTGCCAGGCGGTCAATATTTGGTGTTTGAATTTTAGTTTGACCGTAACATCCAAGTTCTCCGTAACCAAGATCGTCTGCGTAGATATAGATGATATTCGGTTTTTTGTCTTGTGCCGTTAGGGTGTATGATATCAATAAGAGGACTAATACATTGAATATTTTTTTTATCATGATGCTATACTTTTGATGGCACTAAGTTTTTCCGCAGCAGCAATTAGGGTTTCATCTTTTTTTGCGAAACAAAATCTTATTACACGGTCATCGTTGCCGTGTAAATAAAACGCCGAAACCGGGATAGTGGTAACACCAAATTTTTTTGTCATGAGCACGGAAAAATCCATGGCTGATATTGTTGAAATGTTTTCATAGGTAGCACAAATAAAATAACCTCCATAGGAATTTAGCATGGTGAATGCCGAATCCTTCATCAGAGAAACGAATAGATCTCTTTTCTGTTGCATAAAACCTGAAAGCGAGGTGTATGCATTTTTCTCTTTTAGGTGTTCTGCCAAGGCTACCTGCGTTGGGGCGAAGGCACAAAATGCGTTGAACTGATGAATTTTTCTAAACGCCGATATCAATTCTTTGGGGGCGATGCAATAGCCTTGTTTCCAGCCAGTGCAGTTGTACACTTTACCAAATGAAAAACAGATAAAACTTCTTGAGAATAGTTCTGGGTATTTCAGTACACTTTGATGTTGTTTGCCATCAAAAATCAGGTGTTCATATACTTCATCACTGATTAAAAAAATATTGCTGTCTCGGAGTATGTTCTGAAGCGAAAGCATATCCTCGTGAGAAAGCACACTGCCGGTTGGGTTGTGTGGCGAGTTGATGATGATGGCCCTGGTTTTTTTGCTTATTGAACGTGAAACCAAGTCCCAATCAATTTTATACTCTGGAAACATCAATGGAATTCTAACTGGCACTGCTCCGTTGGCAATGATATTTGGAATATAACTATCGTAGGCTGGTTCAAAAACAATTACCTCATCACCCGGCTGCAGCAACGTGGTAAAGGCTGTATATATCGCGTAGGTTCCTCCGGGGGTTATGGTGATGCAATCTTCAGGAGAGATTGAATTGTTGTACAACGAGAGAATTTTATTTGAGATGGATTCACGCAGCGATAAAAGGCCTGCCATTGGGGCGTATTGGTTGTGGCCATCTTTTATTGCTTTGGCTGTGAGTTCAGCCAATTGCTGGTCCATTGGAAAATCCGGGAAACCCTGTCCAAGATTAATGGCGTTATGCTCGTTGGCCAAAGCACTCATGACAGTGAAAATACTTGTGCCGGTAGAAGGGAGTTTGGAGTTTATAGAAATCATGCAGCTCCTGAGTTTTAAGGGTAAAGCTATTCAATGTTTTACAGTAAAACCTAAAACTGGTTAAAGGTATTTGTCTCCTTTGTTGCGTTTAACCTCAGCTACGTATTGCTTGATTTCTTGTTCCTTATCTTTTTTACAAATCATCAGCACGTCTTTTGTGTCTACAATGATATAATCATCTAGGCCCTGTAACAACACCAATTTATTATCAGGCACATGTACCATATTTCTTGTTGCATCAATTACCATTACTTGATTGCCAGTAACTGCATTTCCAAAATAATCTTTCTCCATATTATCATGAGCAGAGTTCCAGGTACCAAGATCACTCCAGCCAAAGGAGGAGGGTATGATGTATACATTGTCGGCTTTTTCCATTATGCCAAAGTCAATTGAAATATTTGTACACTGAGGATATATTTTATCAATTGCCTCTTTTTCTTTTTCTGTGTTGTAAGCATCTTTGGCCGCTTCAAATACTTCTGACATTTCAGGCATGTATTTTTCAAATGCAGTGATGATATTACTGATCTGCCAAACGAAGATTCCTGAATTCCAGAGAAATTCTCCGCTTGATACAAATGTTTTAGCAAGTTCAGCGTTTGGTTTTTCAGTAAAGGTTTTTACTTTAAACACATTATCACTGGCCGACTGTTGTTCAAATTGTATGTAGCCGTATCCCGTGTTCGGTTGAGTTGGTTTAATACCTAGGGTGACAAGGGCTTTATTATTAGAGACAAATGCGAGTGCTTCCAAACAAACTTTGGTGAATGCAGTTTCATCTAGAATGAGGTGATCAGCGGGTGCACAAATCAAAGCTGCTTTTTCATTAAGCTGCTGCAGCCTATAAGAGATGTAGGCCACACAAGGTGCCGTATTTTTTCGTGAAGGTTCAGCAACGATATTATTTGTTGGGAGGTTCGGTAATTGTGCCTTGACCAGGTCCACATATTCTTCTGAAGTGACGATGTAGATATTTTCTTCGGGAATGAATTTTTTAAACCGATCATAAGTTTGTTGAATCAGCGTTCTTCCGGTATTCAAAATATCGAGAAATTGTTTCGGATAAGAAGTTCGGCTCATCGGCCAAAACCGGCTACCAATACCACCTGCCATGATTGCTACATTATGGTTGCTGTTCATCATAGTTATTGATTAAATGATCCCCTCCCGAATAAGGTCGTGAAGATGGATAACGCCACCGTAATTTCCATTTTCGGTAACAATCAGTTGTGTGATATTTTGTTTTCTCATCTTGTCCAATGCGTCCACGGCAAGCGCATCTGCATCTATGGTCTTTGGCCCTTTGCTCATGATGTCTTTTGCCAGGGTAGATTGAACATCGCCATTCTTTTCAAGCATCCTTCGAAGATCTCCATCTGTAATTACTCCAACAAGCAGGTTATTATTATTTACCACTGCCGTAAGTCCAAGTCTTTTCTGAGTCATTTCAACAATCACTTCTTTCAGTGTGCTGGTTTCCTGTACCGTCGGCTTTTCGTTTACCCTGCTTAGATCAGCAACACGGAGATAGAGTTTTTTGCCTAGTGCTCCACCGGGGTGGACTTTTGCAAAGTCTGCAGAACTGAACCCTTTTATTTCCATCAAGCAAACTGCCAGGGCGTCGCCCATGGCAAGCTGTGCCGTGGTGCTTGATGTTGGTGCGAGGTTATTTGGACAAGCCTCTTGACTCACTGTGGTGTTGAGGATATGATTGGATTCTTTTGCCAACATGGAAGACATATTGCCGACCATGCCAATTAATGGATTACCAAGATTTTTGATGAGTGTAATCAGTACCCTTATTTCTGGACTCTCTCCACTTTTTGATATGATCATTACTGCATCATGCTGTTGAACCATGCCAAGGTCTCCGTGAATAGCGTCGGCGGCATGCATGAAAATGGCAGGGGTTCCTGTGCTATTTAATGTAGCCACAATTTTTTGTCCGATGATGGCACTTTTACCAATTCCGCTAACCACTAGCCTTCCTTTCATTTCATGAAGAAGGTGAATAATCTTTTCAAAAGACTCATCAACGTAATTCTTCAATTCGAGTATTGAATTGGCCTCAAGGGTAAGTGTGTGTATTGCTTTTTCCTTAATGGAACTTGTATGCATCTGCAATAATTGTAGGTGGCAACCTATAGGGGAAGCCTAGCAAAAGTACCATAAATTAAACATGTTATTGGCTATCTGTGAAGAGGATTTGTGATATGGATTTGGTAATTTTGAATCGAGATTGCGAATAAATCGACTTAAATGGTGCCGTAAGGGTTACTTTTTAGTAAAAAATCCATAAATATTACAAAAAGGAACAGTGTTCAACGAAAATGCCCCCATATAAATCCAATAATTCAAAAAAAGCCAATAAAGCGAACCCTGTTGGCGAGCACATAGAAATAGATCTAATTACTCCATTAAGAGAATACTTTGGATTTGACGCTTTTCGCGGCAATCAGGAAGCCATCATCAATAATGTACTGAATGGCAATGATACCTTTGTGATCAAGCCAACTGGGGGTGGTAAAAGCCTGTGTTACCAACTTCCTGCAATGATCAGCGAAGGCTGTGCGATTATTGTCTCTCCATTAATTGCCCTGATGAAAAATCAGGTTGATTTGGTGAGGGGATATAGTAGCAAAGACAGTGTTGCCCACTTTCTCAATTCAACTTTAAATAAGAAAGAGATTAAGGAGGTGCACGACGACCTGAATTCTGGGAAGACCAAAATGCTGTATGTAGCCCCTGAGACGTTGGTCAGGCAAGAAAACCTTGATCTATTCAAAGAGTTGAAGATTTCATTTTTTGCAGTGGATGAAGCACACTGTATCTCAGAATGGGGACATGATTTTCGCCCAGAGTATAGGCGACTCAGAGAGCTGATGGATCAGATTGATTCTACAGTTCCAGTTATTGCACTTACAGCAACTGCAACACCAAAGGTTCAGGGAGATATTGTCCATAACCTTGGCCTCCGAAGCCCCGATATATTTATTTCATCATTCAATAGGCCTAACCTTGAATATGAGGTGAGGGCAAAAGTTCAGAAAGAGCAAACCATCAAGGGGATTGTTCGCTTTATCCATGACAACAAAGGCAAGTGCGGAATTATTTACACACTAAATAGGAAAACAACTGAAGAGTTGGCTGAGATATTAAATGTCAACGGCATCAAGGCAGGGGCTTATCATGCTGGCCTCGACAGTAAATTACGCGCAGAGCGTCAGGATAAATTTCTACACGAAGACATGCAGGTTATTGTAGCCACCATCGCTTTCGGAATGGGAATTGATAAGCCAGATGTTCGGTTTGTAATTCATTACAATATCCCCAAGAGCTTAGAAAACTATTACCAGGAAACAGGAAGAGCGGGTCGTGATGGAATGGAGGGGAAATGCATTTTGTATTATTCACATAAGGATGTTTCTAAGCTGGAACATTTTTTACGCGATAAGCAACTCAGTGAGCGTGAGGTAGGAGGACAGCTGATTGATGAGATGGTAGCCTTTGCAGAAAGTGGCCATTGCAGAAGAAAGGTGTTGATGAATTATTTCGGAGAGAAATATGTTCAAGAAAATTGCGGGAAATGTGATAACTGCATGAATCCCAAAGAGCGGATAGAGGCCAAGCCCAATGCAGTTAAATTATTGAAGGTAATCAGTGCTCTTGATGAGCGATTTGCGACTGATTATGTTGTAAATATTATCATTGGTAGAATGATACCCCAAATCAAAATGTATAGGCATGATGAGTTGGCGATATTTTCAATAGGAGCTGAAGAGCCAGATTTTTATTGGACATCACTCGTTCGACAAATGTTGCTAGAGGGATTATTGGAAAAAGATATCACTGAGAACGGGGTATTAAAAATCAGTAAAGCAGGCCATGCCTACTTAAAAAAGCCAGTATCATTTTCCATAGTCATGGGAAATATGTTCGAGGAAGCAAACGAGGAAGATGATGATGTTGCAGATGGCGGCGGCCCGGCAACCACTGACCCTAGGTTGTTTGAGATGTTGAAAGACCTCAGAAAGCAGTTTGCTAAGGAAAAGAAACTACCTCCTTTTGTAATATTTCTTGAGTCTTCGTTGGAAGATATGGCCATACAATATCCAACAACACTGGAGGAGCTGGAGAAAATTAGTGGCGTCAGCAAGGGCAAGGCCGTGAGATATGGCCAACAATTCATTGATCTGATTTCAAATTATGTCAAAGAATATAGCATTACAAAGCCTGATGATTTTGTAATGAGAAGCGTTGTCAACAAAAGTGGCGATAAAGTATTCATTATACAACAGATAGATAAAAAAGTATCCCTAGACACGATTGCGAAGAATCGTAATATGCAAATGGAGCAACTGCTTGAAGCCATGGAAACTATTGTTGCCAGTGGAACGAAGCTTAATCTTAATTATGCAATTGATCAATTGGTTGACGAAGATGATCAATTGGATATTCTGGATTATTTCAAGGGTTGTGAAACCAGCAGCCTGGAGGTTGCCAAAGATGAACTTTCAGATCTTGACCTAGATTTGGAGCAACTTAAAATCATGAGAATTAAATTCCTGAGTGAGTTTGGTATATAGGCCTAGCCTGGTCTTTTAATGTACTTTATCTAAGGGGAACAGTTTCTAAAAGCAGGGTTTATTAGTAAAAAGCAGAATAATTGAGAATTTATTCGACGAACGAACTCAAGGCCTTCGATAATTTTCACTAGTTTGCATAGGTGTCAATTTTTCTTCCCATATCAGAGCGACCGAGTGTTGTTCCATTTCTTTATCAGGCGCTGAACCCCATGCCCGATCATTAGGGCATAAGATTCGAATTTTTTATTTTTCAGTGGTTGTTAAGCGTCAATAACCAATTTCATTATCATCATATAATAAGGGATTTAATCAAAAACATCATTTGTCGGTTTGTATATCGAGAGGAAACAAATTAACGTATATGAAAGCACTATTAAACATCACTTCAGAAATAGATACATTAAAAAAATTGCTGGTACATAGTCCTGATAACGGACTCGGTAAAGTTGTTCCATCAAAAGCACAAGACTGGCTTTTTGAAGATATTGTTCATCTTGATACCATTCGGCGCAGTGAGTATGACCACTATATTAAGTTGTTGCTCTATTTTCTTGATCCTGAAAAAATAAAGGGGAGGGTAAAAGAAGTTGATGATCCAAAGTTGAATAGGACATTTTATCAGCCTGGCCATCATCAATTTCACAAATCAGAAAAAGTCATTGAGCTTCAGTGGTTGTTGGCCGAGGTGTTGGTTGATGATAATCTAAGATTGCAAATGATTGCTTCAGTCTGTGCCCTTGAAGGTTGCACGCATGCCACAAAGCAAGTTTTATCTACCTATAGTGCAGTAGAGCTGGCAAGTTGTTTGCTTTCCGGAATGGGCAATGATAAAACAATTCTTTTTGCACCCATTCCTAATTTTATTTTTACAAGAGATATTGGTATTGTGGTTAAAGATCATCTTGTCTTGAATAAGCCAGCAAAGATTGCCCGGCATCGGGAAGCGCTATTGGCACAATATATTTTCTTTTATCATCCGATTTTTAGTGGTTTATCAGAAAATATAATTGAGCTGCATCAGGATAGGCCTGCCTTTCTAATGCCTGAAGACCATCATGATTCAATGATAACGCTCGAAGGCGGAGATGTGATGATGATTGCTCCAGAACATCTGATCATTGGAATCAGTGAACGAACAACTGCTTCTGCAGCGGTACAACTTACCGAGATCGTGTTCAAAAAAAATCTGGTTAATAAAGTCACTTTATTGAAAATTCCAAGGAAGCGCGACTTCATGCATATTGATACCATATTTACACAAGTAAAAAAAGATGTGTGGGTAATGATGGGCTTATTTTCAGAAGAAATGAAAACACAGAACAAGGGTACGTATATTGAAAGTCTTATTCTTGACAAACCAGAAGCAGCAATTTCCATCACACAGTTTACAAAAGACAAACCACATCAACCTGTTAAATTCAGTAGCCTCGAGGCCCTGCTGCACGATATAAGCATGAATGATTTTGGATGTACTGATGCCAAAATAATTTTTTCTGGCAACGATGAGTATCCATATTCTGCAAGAGAGCAATGGACTGATTCCTGTAATCTTCTTGCATTGAAAGAAGGCGTTGTATTGTCGTATGATCGTAATGATAAAACAAATGGCGCTTTTGAAGATGCAGGGTTCAGGTTAGTGAAGGTACAGGACCTGATAGAGGACCTCGAAGCAGGGGCCATAGCGGTGGAAGACATACACGATACAGTGATTCTTATGCCTTCTGCAGAACTTTCAAGAGCCAGGGGAGGTTTTCACTGCATGAGCATGCCATTAGAAAGAAGGTAGAAGGAGATGAAAAAGCAAACAGCATCAATGCAACACAACAGCGATCTCAGCGGTCAGGTACCACATTTGAATTCTATTTTAATGATTGAGCCTTGCAACTTTGGTTTCAATGAAGAGACTGCTGCCAATAACTTTTTTCAGCAGCAAAAAGCAGTGGCTTCTCCACAGGAAAATGCATTGAAAGAATTTCATGACTTCGTATCAATACTTCGTTCGCAGGATATAGCGGTATTGACCGTAAGGGACACCCTTTCGCCAACAACGCCTGATTCTATCTTCCCTAACAATTGGATTTCTTTTCACGACGGAGGACGAATAGTTTTATATCCAATGTTTGCCAAAAATAGGCGTGCAGAGCGAAAACAAACAGTGCTCGATGCTGTTGGAAAACACATCGATGTCAAAGAGAAAATTGATCTCACAGATTTTGAAGCTTCGGGTAAATTTCTGGAAGGCACCGGCAGTATGGTGCTGGACAGGCAGAACCATTTGGCTTATGCCTGTCTCTCGCCAAGGACTGACGCTGAAGTATTGGCTATTTTCTGTAAAAAAATGGGCTATCAGCCAGTAGTTTTTCATGCACAAGATCAGCAGGGCAATGAAATCTATCATACCAATGTGTTGATGTGTATAGCCGATAAGTATGTGGTGATTTGCTTGGAAGCTATTCGTGATGAAGAGGAAAGGGGATCCCTAAGACAGTTATTTAATAAAACAGGTAAGGAAGTTATCGAAATCAGTTATCATCAAATGAATCATTTTTGCGGCAACATGCTTCAGGTTAAGAACCGAAAGGGAGATCAATATCTTGTAATGTCTACCCAAGCCTACAATGCGCTTTCATTAGAACAGCGCGATCGTCTTTCATCATTCAACCCTATTCTTCACAGTAAAATAGATACGATAGAAACCCTGGGTGGAGGAAGCGCACGATGTATGATGGCGGAAGTGTATAATTAACGATTTTTAATTTGTTCACAGGACAATCATTTGTAATAATAACATTACATTACTGACATCACTAATTTAATTTTATGAACTTCAATAAGGTTATTTGCATTTCAATATGCTTGCTGTCTTTTATTATCAAGGATGTTTCGGCACAAAAAATAGTTGTATCATCTTATAATCTACGATATGATAACCCGGGAGACATAGGAAATCTCTGGAGGGATAGGGTTTCTCCAATTGCCGAATTAATCAAGTTTCATGATTTTGACATTGTAGGCACACAAGAAGGGCTTGACCATCAATTGGGAGATTTACTTAAGTTACTGCCAGCCTATGTGTATTATGGGATAGGACGCAATGATGGTATAAAAGATGGAGAATATTCTGCTATCTTTTATAAGAAGGACAAATACGCACTGATTGAAAGTGGGAATTTTTGGTTATCCGAGACGCCAGAAAAACCAGCTGTTGGGTGGGATGCCAATCAAACCAGAATCTGTACCTGGGTGAAATTGAAAGACAAAAAATCAGGAAAAAAGTTTTATGTTTTTAATGCCCACTATGATCATATGGGCATTCTTGCAAGGGTTGAAAGCAGCAAGCTTGTTCTTAAAAAAATGAGTGAAATCGCCGGTGCTGCGCCGGCTATTTTTACAGGCGACTTAAATGGCGATAGGAAAAGTGAGTGGTATACCTATTTGAAAAATTCAGAATTATTGGAAGATGCATTTTCAAAGGCGTCGCGGGTTTATGCTTTAAACGGCAGTTATAATTCTTTTAGTCCAACTGGCCTTAACACCAATAGGGTAATTGACCACATTTTTGTTACTGCTCACTTTAATGCAACTACATGGGCTGTTCTTACGGATACGTATAATGGGAAATATCCCTCTGATCATTTTCCTGTTGTATCTCAATTGGTTTTTAAGAATCAAAAAAAATAAAACTAATTTGCAGACTATTAGTTACCCCCTCTGTTTTCTACACATCTTTTAATACTTTTTTATGTCGTCATCCAGAAGAAAATTTTTACAATCAGCTGCCGCAGTAAGTTCTGCAGCATTGATGAGTACGGAAAGTTTATTCGCATCTGCTCAGAAAATTAACCAAACTGCAAAAGCTGCACCGATTGTTATCTCTACTTGGGATTTCGGAAGATTTGCAAATGCTGATGCTTGGAAAATTCTTGAAAAAGGTGGGAGGGCATTGGATGCTGTTGAGGCCGGTGTTCAGGTTGCAGAAGCTGATGAGTTAAATCAAAGTGTTGGATACGGCGGACTGCCTGACAGGGATGGAAACGTAACCCTAGACGCTTGCATTATGGATGAGTTTTATAATTGCGGATCTGTGATGGCATTAGAACATATCAAGCATCCAATTTCTGTAGCACGTATGGTGATGGAAAAGACACCACATGTTATCCTTGTGGGAGACGGTGCTTTGAAGTTTGCATTGGCAAATGGATTCAAGAAAGAAAACCTGTTGACCGAAAGCAGCGAAAAAGCATGGAAAGAATGGTTGAAAACTGCAAAGTATGAGCCAATCCAAAATATTGAGAATAAATCATACAACAAAGATGGCGGTAAGATGCCAGGAGGTATAGACAATCATGATACCATCGGCATGGTTGCTTTGGATGCAAACAATAATTTAGGCGGTGCATGCACTACAAGTGGGATGGCGTTCAAAATGCGCGGTAGGGTTGGTGATTCGCCGGTTATAGGTGCTGGATTATATGTGGATAATGAAATAGGAGCCGCAACAGCAACTGGTGTTGGTGAAGAGGTCATTCGCATTGTGGGTTCATATTTGATCGTTGAGCTAATGCGTCAGGGAATGAGCCCTGAAGCTGCCTGTAAAGAAGGTGTGTCACGAATAATCAAACGCAATCCAGAAAAGTCAAAAGGCATACAAGTTGGGTTTCTGGCATTGAATAAAAAAGGCGAATACGGCGCATATGCGCTTCAAAAAGGCTTCACTTTTTCTGTAAAATCCGGATCAGAAGAAAAGGTTTATTCTGCAAAGAGCCATTACTAATTTTTATTAGCAAGAAGACATGAGTATAATAAACGCAAAAGCGATATGGGAAGTCTGTGCCTTTAATATTCAGAGTTGTATTATCGCTGAGAAAGTGGGTGCGGCAAGAGTTGAACTCTGTGATAATCCCATAGAGGGAGGTACAACACCAAGTTATGGGGCTATTCGAAAAGCGCGAGAATCAATCTCAATTTTACTTTATCCCATCATTCGTCCAAAATCCGGAAACTATTATTATGATTCACAGGAGTTGGATATTCTTGAGAAAGACATCAAGATGTGTAAGGAATTAAAATGTGATGGCGTGTCAGTTGGTGTTCAACATATCGATGGCACGATTGATATTGAGAGTTTCAAACGTGTTATAGAATGGGCTTATCCAATGGGAGTTACGTGTAACCGCGCTTTTGATGCAACACCAGATATGCATCAAGCGCTTGAGGATATCATTGAAGTTGGATGTGAAAGGGTGTTAACATCCGGGCAAGCAACTGGTGCGCCAGAAGCAGGTGAAGTATTGGGCAAGTTGGTAAAACAGGCTGGAGAAAGAATAATTATTATGCCTGGAGCTGGCATTCATTCAGGCAATATTGAGCAGCTCATGAAAGAAAGTGGTGCTAAAGAATATCATGGGTCAGCCAGAAGATTAATTCCAAACCCAATGAGTTTTTCAAATCCTCTTGTTCTCGATGCCGGTAACGTATATATATCTGATGAGGAAGAATTGAAAAAAATTCTATCTTTTTTTCAATAGCTTGTATTGAGTTTAGGGAGTTGAGTGGCCTGCGGCCTGTTGAGGAAGTTGAGTTGTATTGCCTCGACCCCCGTTCCTTGTCCCTTTTCAGTTTAGAGAGTTGAGAGACAATCAGAGCTTGTAAACAATATCAAGATCTTTTTTAATTTTTGGTACTGAGTCCATTTTGATTATATCTATTGCAGTTTCCCACACATACAATTTCTTGAGACTTTCAAAATGTTGCACTGCAATTACACTACTGTCTGTAATGGCTGTGCCATATAAATTTAAGTATTCAAGTTTTGACAAACTAGCCAGCTCGTTGATTCCTTGATCAGTAATCTTAGTTCTGTTTAGATTAAGTTTATAGAGATTAGTCAATTTGCCAATTGATTTTAGATCTTCGTCATCGATGCTGCAGTTGGTAAGTTGTAGCCAGACCAGTTGATCTTTTACTGCAGAAAGCAATTCAATATTTGGTTTTTGATTGGAAGGGCCACTGAATTTAATTTCAAGCAAGTTGTTGCCTTGATTGATGGCATAGACCTGAAAGCCTTCTTTAATTAATGCTGCAACATCTTCTTGATTTGCTGGTTTTGCTGCGTAAGATAAAATTGCATCTCTTCCGATTTGGAAAAAATCACCAAATACATCCTGCATTTTCTTATTTGGTCTTAGGCCCGCGATCATCATATTTTTGTGTGCTCCAGTCTCTATCCACCACTCCAAAATAGCAATTTGGTTTTCAGTCAATGGTTTTTTGCCATCAGTCGGCATAAATTCCTTGTGATCTTTCGGAAGTGTTATGCGCCTGAATATTTCACTGGTTGAAATGTTTCCGGGGATGACCCCTTCTCGTGATTTTCCGCCAGCCATTATTTCCTCGTAGGAGGTAAGCAATAATTCACCTTTTTGTTTTTCCTTGTTGTGACAACTCACACATTTTGATTGTAAAATTGGCATTACAGCATGCTGAAATATATCTGCAGAATCAAGGCTTGTTATTCTTTCATTAGTTTGCTGATTGGATCCAACTACAGCAGCTGCAGAGTTTGATAGTGGGCTAAATTCAGTGAGGTAGCTACTGCCATGGGTTAGTGATCCGCCGCCATGTCCAGTGATAACAAGCAGCACACCAGCGCCGACTACGAAGATGTATCGTACAGGGCGGACTACCTTTTTCATAAAATCTAGGGGCAAGGCATACAGAAGGTAGCATACAGTTGAAACAATAGCAAGTGTAATACCTCCGATTTTATGAAGGTTTAATGTTTCCTCCTCGTAACCCTCGCCTAGAGAAAGGAGATATCCTGATCCGGCAGAAAAAGCAGCAGACAATGCTGACAGCAACCAAAGAAAGGGAATGACTTTCTTGAAAGCGTCTCTTGGTTTCCAAATCATCAACAATTCAAGAAGTAGGGCGAAAGAAAGCAGTCCAATTGGAAGATGAACAAATAATGGATGAAATCTTCCAAGGAACATAAAAATATCTGGTGCTGTTTGCATGCTGTTAATCAGGCTTAAGATTGCTAAAGAAATATTATTTCAACGGAGTTCCCTTAATGGGCCTGCCGTTCGTGGTCAGTATTTGAAAATCATGAACACGGTATCCTTGATAGCTCCAAACCATTTTCTTTGATTTGTCTACTTCGAACAAACGAATTCCATCATTTGCTGCATAGCTAGCGATCACTGTATTTCCGTTAGGGAGTCGCTGTGCTCCACAAGGATCTTTTAGGATTTTATCTTGAAAATCATCATTGGATACTTGCCAAATTACTTTTCCTTCTGGGTTCATTTCCACCACTTTATTTCCGTGGGTAAGGGTAACTACTGTGTTTCCGTTTTTAAGTCTAATGGCGGTGAAGGGCCAATTTTCTGCAGCGCGACCCCCAAGTTCAGGAAGGTCTGTATGGAAAGTCTTTACAACTTTACCATCTGGCGTATATTCTTTTACCTTGAAGGCGAGTAGATGTGGTACAATATAATTACCTGATGCAAGCTTGCGGGCCATTCTTGTTTGCATGTGAATGTTATCTGTTTCGGGTAACAAGGGAACGGATAACTTAATTACACCTTGCTGATCAAGTTCCATCAAGCGCGGCTCTTTTCCTGATTCGGTAATTAGTGTATTACCGTTTTCAAGCCTAACTGCAGTACCCAATTCATTTTCAGGAGCAGACTTTTTGTAATTGAAAATCACTTCTTTGTTGTTGTTGTACTCTCTCACCTCATCCCCCCAGCAAATCAAGACATTGCCGTTTGGCAGAACGAATCCATCCCTTGCTCCAGATTTTCCTGAATTCCATAGCTCTTCGCCATTTTCTCCAATGATTCCAGTGAAGTCTGAGCCAGCAATGAAAAATGAATGACGAATCTCTTTAGCAGATGCATCTGTAGACTTGCGAAATGATCCTGCAGCAAACAGGATTACCAAGCAAGTGAAGAAGATGGCCAAGCGAGAGTTGAATAGTTTCATTTGATTTAGTTGAAATTGAATTAGGCTAGAATATCCTGAACTACATTTCCGTGTACATCCGTCAGCCTAAAATCCCGGCCTCCAAATCGGAAGGTTAATTGTTTATGATCGATCCCCAAGAGATGAAGCATTGTTGCGTGTAGGTCATGTATAGTAACTGGATTATCCACCACCCTGTATCCATACTCATCGGTTGTTCCAAAAACGGTACCGCCCTTAACTCCTGCTCCTGCCATCCACATGCTGAATGCCGAAGGGTTATGGTCTCGTCCATCAGTGCCTTGTGCAAAAGGAGTACGACCAAATTCTCCAGACCATACCACCAATGTTTCATCAAGAAGTCCTCTTAGTTTAAGATCCTTGAGCAAACCTGCAATAGGTTGATCTACAGCACGGGCATTATTTTCATGACCTATTTTAAGATTAACATGTTGGTCCCACCGATCTGAGCCATTTGTTTGAGGGCAGGTAAGCTCTATAAATCTTACTCCCCTTTCTACAAGCCGTCTAGCAAGCAAACATTGTGCTGCATAACTTCTTGTATGCGGATCTTCTGAGTCCAGTCCGTATAATTTTTTTGTAGCCTCCGACTCTGCTGAAAACTCAGTGAGTTCGGGGATAGAGGATTGCATCTTATAGGCCAGTTCATAGTTGCTGATTGCCGATTCAATTTCATCTGCTGGACCAAGTTTACTCAAGAGGTTTTGGTCTCTTCTTTTCATGAATGCAAGCTTTTCATCTTGTATGCCAGCTATTGAATCTATCGGTTTTACATTCGCCAACGGGGTTGCACCTGCCCTAAGTATTGATGCCTGGAAAGCTGCAGGTAGAAAACCGTTTTTAAAATTATCCAATCCCCCTGGAGGAATGAGTCCCCCATCAAGCAGCACATATCCTGGTAGGTTGTTGTTCTCACTTCCCAATCCATAGTTCATCCAAGCTCCCATGCTTGGCCTGCCTTGAAGTCCACTTCCTGTATGAAGAAAATAATTTGCGTTGGTGTGTTCAGGAAAATTTGAAACCATGGAACGCACCAGTGCCATATCATCTACACAGGTGGCAATGTGAGGAAACAGCTCGCTCACTTCCATTCCTGATTCTCCATATTTTTTAAATGTCCATGGGCTTTTTAGAATTTTTCCAACATTACCAAATTGAGTAGCATCAACTTTAAATTTACTTGTTGGATCCTCTCCATTCTCTTTTTCAAGTCGAGGTTTTGGATCAAATGAATCTACTTGAGATACCCCCCCGTCCATATACAGAAATATAACATTCTTTGCCTTCGGAATTAGTCCTGGTGCTTTTGGTCCATTACTCAAGAGGTTCATAAAATCTGTCTGTCCATTTGAAGCTCCCGAACAGGATGGAAGGACGCTACCAAATAAACTCGCAAAAGCCATTGAACCGAATCCGCATTTGCATGCGCCCAACATTTCCCTTCGGGAAAAGGGTTTGTAAATAGGATGTTTCTGTTCTGTCATATTAATTAAGATAAATGAATTCTTTGAAGTTGAAGACCGAATGGATATAATCCTTCCAAATAATCAATTCAATATTTTCTTTAACACCTTTCGAGGCATATGTTTTTTTCAATTGATTCATCAACAGATCTGCATCTGCTATTTCATCGGGTTGTGGGTTTCTTCCAAGGCTTCTTTGATATACCCAACGAATACGGGCATCGAGACCAGTAATTTTTTTAGCCAACAGTTGTTTTGCCATGAACTCCGCCTCTTGAATTACAAACGGGTCATTGAGAAGGATAAGTGATTGTGAAGGCACATTGGTTACTGTTCTTTTACCAAAGGCACTAAACGGCATTGGTCTGTCAAATGTTGTTAGCATGGGGTTCAAAAAGTTTCTTCTTACTTCTAAGTAGAGACTTCTTCTTCCATTGCCATCAAGTGGACCAGAAACAGCAGGCTTTCCTCTTCCATTCATGAATGAGTCAATATGCGCAGCAACAGGAACCCCGTAGAGGGTTTTATCCAATTTTCCAGAGGCGGCAAGCATTGCATCTCGAATCGCTTCAGCTTCTAGGCGGCGAATGGGGTAGTGCGATAACCAAATATTCGACGGATCTTCTTTGGCCGATTTTTCAACAGGCACTACTGATCTCTTAAATGCATTTGATAAGAGAATAGACCTGATTGTTTTCTTGATTGAATAACGGTCTTTTTGAAATTGAATGGCCATATGATCCAAGAGTTCAGGATGCGAAGGAAGTTTTCCTTGCATCCCAAAATTGTCTACCGTTTCAACTATACCTCTTCCAAATAGGTGATGCCAAATTCTGTTCACCATTACGCGCGACGTGAGGGTATTGTTGGGGTCAGTAATTGATGCAGCAAGTTGCAAGCGACCACTCCCTTTTACATTAAAGTTTGGATTGGCTACTTTGATGGCGGAGATGAAAGACCGTTTAACTGGGTCTTTTGAAAGTTCTTTGTGATTGCCGCGAATAAAGACCGGACTGTTTGTTCCAAAACCATCAGATACGCCATTCAAAAACTCAATTGAATCGGTGAATGATTGCTGAAGTATTGCTTTGCGTTCCAGCAAGGCCTGCATGTTGTTGACTTGACTGTTTAAGCGCTTTGAACGCAGGAGTGTATTGATCAATTTAAGATCGTTGAAACTAGCCTTTTGCTCTGCCACTGCATTGAGTGCTTGAGTGGCATCAACGGCAGTGGGTTGTAGTTCTACTGCAGGCTCAAACCAATCTTTGTCGAATCCAATAGCATATTTTGCTTCGATGTAGGCATCGTTTGACATTTTGAATACATGTGTTTCATACATGCCGGGCAGCAATTCGATATATGCTTTATGGCCCTTCCATTGTGTTACATCGAATACGATGTTCATGAATTTAGACGTATCAACACGTTGGTCCATCCCCCCATAAATTGGCCATGATATAAGTTGAAAATTATCTATGACTACTCGTATAGACGCTTTCTTTCCTGCTGCGTTAACACCAATAAAATTATTGTTGATTATGAAGTCAGGTGAACGCAGTGCTCCAAATATGCCGGTAGATAATCTTCTGCTTGAAGCCCTACCTTCTTGCAGCCCTATTACTTTGTGTTGAGGATTAAAAACCGGATCGCCAAGTGTTGTTCCGTTTGTGAATGCGAGTCCGTCTGTTTTCCATCCATCAAAATCTGTTTTAGAAAAATCACCCAACAATATTCCGTCTGTTGGTTTTTCGATATTGTTTGATGAGGCCAATGTTATTTTTGTGCTGGCGGTGGCTGAGTAGTTTTTCATCCAGTTTGTAACGATTTCTTTTCGGATGGTATCATTGAGTGATTGAAGCGCGCTCACCTTGTTTGAAGCCTCGAGAACATTCGCTGGAATAGGAGCGAACCTTGTGCCTTCCATCACACCATAAAATGAGTAATAATCTTTTGTGCTGATGGGGTCGAACTTATGGTCATGGCAACGTGCACAGGAAATGGTTAATGCCTGAAAGGCTTTTCCAGTTACATCAATCATGTTATCAATTCGGTCGGCTTCATCTTTGCGAACGTCAACAGGACTGTGCGTGCCTTCTGCCAAGGCGTAGAACATGGTTCCTATTTGCGATTCATTTATTTTTTCCGATTCATTAATCCTTGGTTTTTGCAACAGGTCGCCTGCAAGTTGCTCCTGTATGAGTTGATCATAGGGCACATCATTGTTGAATGCACGTATCAAATAGTCGCGGTATCTCCATGCTCCAGAAATGGTATAGTCAAACTCATGCCCTTTTGTTTCTGCATATCGAACAAGATCCATCCAATGTCTTGCCCATCGTTCACCGAACTGGGGAGCTTGAAGATATTGATCAACCATTTTTTCGTATGCATTGGCAGAATTATCGGCTATGAACTTATGTATTGAAGTTGGGTCTGGTGGGAGTCCGGTAAGCACATAAGAGACTCTGCGAATGAGAGAATTTTTATCTGCTTCTGTGGATGACTTGAGGTCGTTCTCTGCTAGTTTTTGGTTGATGAAATAATCTATTGGGTTGCCTTTGAATTCTTTTACAGCTTGAGTTTCTTTGGCTGGGATTAATGCCCAGTGTGGCTTCCACTCTGCACCCTGGTCAATCCATTTTTCTATCAATGCAATTTCTCTTTCTGTAAGCTTGAGGTTTGATTCCGGAGTAGGCATCATGATGTCCGGATCTTTGTGGTTGATTCGAACGAGAACCAAGCTTTTTTCTCCATGTTCTGGGTTGATTGCTTTAAGCCCATCTTTCAACACGGCGGTTGCTCCTTCATAAGTATCCAAACGAAGATTTCCTTTTCTGCTTCCTGGATCTGGTCCATGGCAGAGATAACATTTTTGAACAAGTATGGGGCGGATATCGTAATTGAAATCTACTTTATCTGCAATTGCGGGAGAGAATTCTTGACCACAACTCATAAATCCATATGCGATAACGATGATTGCGCTGAGCACAAGGATGGTTTTCTGGTATGGAATAAATTTAGTTCGCATGGACATCAACAAAATTTCCTTTAAATTACTGAAGATTTTTTAATGATTGTGATTTGATACACAGTTAAATATGCAAGTTCTTGGCATTTCAATTTTTTATTCAAATCTGTTGTCTTAACCGTTTTAACTTTAAACCCAAAAACTACTACATTGATAAACATTGGAATTTTAGGCTTGGGCAGGATTGGAAGAATACACCTCGAAAACTTATCTACCCGCATAGAGGGCGTTCGGGTGTTGGCGGCCATGAACCCTTCAGAGGGAGGGCGACAGTTTGCCCAAAAATTCAATGTGCCCTTGGTGACCTCAAATGCAGATGATGTAATTAATCATCCTGATATTGATGCAGTTCTAATTTGTACATCAACGAATGTTCATGCAGACTATGTTATCAAAGTTGCTAGGGCGGGCAAAGCAATTTTTTGTGAAAAGCCACTTGATCTCTCCTTGCAGAAAGTGCGCGAAACTTTGGCGGTGGTAAAGCAGTCGGGCGTTCCCCTCATGTTGGCATTTAATCAACGGCTCGATCCAAATTTTCAAGAAGTGAAACAGGCGCTGCTGAAGGGCCGTATCGGAAAGCTTCGTTCAATTCATATCATCAGCCGGGATCCAGGCCCACCGCCGATTTCGTACATCAAGGCATCGGGTGGTTTGTTTTTAGATATGACTATTCATGATATTGATATGGCTCGATATCTTGTTGGCGATGAGGTTAAAGAGGTCTTTGCACGAGGATATAATCTCGTAGATCCTGAGATTGGAAAAGCTGGGGATATTGATAGTGCTTATCTGATGTTGA
Organism: Chitinophagaceae bacterium; assembly: GCA_044353505.1. Lineage (GTDB taxonomy): Bacteria > Bacteroidota > Bacteroidia > Chitinophagales > Chitinophagaceae > Pollutibacter. Next base: position 42,930 of record JBILBU010000017.1, read on the forward strand.
CATTCAAGAATGATGTTACTGTTGTGATTGAAAATTGCAGGCATGCCAGCTATGGGTATGACCAACGCCTTGAGGTGTTTGGATCGGAGGGAATGATGAAGGCGGAGAATCCATTAAAGACAACCAATTGGATTATGGATAAAGAGGGCGTTCATTTGTCTCGAAACCTTGATTTTTTTATTGATCGGTATGCTGAATCTTACCGAATTGAGATGGACACATTTATTGAGTGTTTACAGAAAAAAATGCCCATGCCCATTACCGGTGAAGATGGACTAAGCGCCATGCTGATTGCATTGGCGGCGAACATCTCTGTAAAAGAAAACCGGGTGGTTAAAATTGAGGAGCTATTGGCATAGTATTAATAATTTTATACTTCGTAAGTAAATGAAAATCATAGTATTAGATGGAAATACGCTGAATCCTGGTGATCTTGATTGGTCGGGATTGGAGCAGTTGGGGGAATTGACTGTGTATGATCGGACGTCCGCTGAAGAGGTCTTAATAAGGGCTCAAGGGGCTGAAATGCTCATCACCAACAAGACCCCAATTTCTGGTAAGGTTATGGAGCAGTTACCGGAGTTGAAATTTATCAGCGTGTTGGCTACCGGTTATAATATTGTAGATATTGAATCAGCAAAGCGGTTGGGGATTCGAGTGAGTAATGTTCCTGGGTATAGCACAGCCTCTGTGGTTCAATTGACCTTTGCATTCATTCTTGAGTTTACGCACCATGTGCAGGCGCACAGTGATGGGGTTCATGCAGGTAAGTGGGCATCTTCAAAAGATTTTTGTTATTGGGATCATCCACTTGTGGAGCTTGAGGGCAAAACAATTGGCATCATTGGATTTGGAGATATTGGCAAACGGGTTGCTGATATAGCAAGTGCTTTTGGGATGAATATCATTGCACATAGTCGTACTCAAACAGATCAGAATCACCGATCAAATTTTCATTGGGTTGGGCTAGATGAGTTATTCAATCAGTCTGACATCGTTAGTCTTCATTGTCCATTAACAGAAGAAACAAAGGGCTTGATTAACGACATCAACCTAAAAAAAATGAAGCCAACTTCATTTTTGGTAAATACATCACGTGGTCCGCTTGTGGTTGAAAAGGACCTGGCTCTAGCGTTGAATGAAGGTTGGATTGCGGGAGCTGGGATTGATGTATTGAGCAGTGAACCACCTGGTGTCGATAACCCATTGCTCAGTGCAAAAAATTGTTTCATCACACCTCATATAGCATGGGCATCGTTAGAGGCAAGAACACGATTGATGGGGGAGACGATTTCGAACGTCAAGGCGTATCTAAGCGATACGATTAGAAACAGTGTAGGAGCTTAGCAGGATGTTTATTTAGATTTTATTCATACTTTACTGTTATCAATATATTCAAAACCAATACCAACATCAATAAGATGAGAAAAATTGCAGCTATCATTATTGTTTTACTTGCATTTCAACAATGCAAATCAGACAAAACAGAAGTATTAACCTCCAATTATATAGATCCAAAATATTATCTCTGTCATTATACCAGCACCCCTTTGAGTGTTGATGGTGTAATGAACGAAGCGGTTTGGGATTCAGTTCCGTGGACAGACGAGTTCGTGGATATATTTATGGAGAACAAATTGCCGCCTGTGTATAAAACCCGCGTGAAAATGTTGTGGGATGATACGTATTGCTATTTCGCAGCAGTAATGGAAGAGCCGGATATGATGGCCAAGTTTACAAAGCGCGATACAGTAATCTGTTTGGAAAACGATTTTGAAATATTTATAGATCCCAATGGCGATAACCATGAGTACTATGAATTTGAAATGAATGCGTTGGGAACAGTTTGGGATCTGATTCTCCCTAAAGCGTATAGAGATCAAGGGGTGCCTGATAACTCATGGAACATAGACGGACTAGTTGCGGGCATTAAAATAAACGGAACGCTAAACGACCCAAGCGATAGGGATAGTGGCTGGATTACTGAGATTGCCATACCCTGGGCTGCTTTTAAAGATTATGCGCATATGTCTTTGCCACCAAATGAAAGCGATCAATGGAGAATTAATTTTTTAAGGGTGGAGTATCTCCCCAAAATTGTGAACGGCAAGTATGAGAAAGACGAGACAAAGCCCACCAATAATTTAGTATGGACGCCTCACCATTCATCAAACATGCATGACCCCGAATCTTTTGGAATTGTTCAGTTTACAAAAAAGGGCTTTGGTGCTGCGGAAGTGAATATCGATGCTTCATTGCCTGCAAGAGGAATTCTTATGCAAATTTATAATGCCCAGAAAAAACATTTTAAGAAGAATAATAAATGGGCATCTTCATTAAAAGAGTTGGGTGTTTCAGTAAATCAGGATTCAACAGTTAAGGTTGCAGAAACTTTCGAAATGAGTAAGGAGGGTTTTGTTGCCAGTGTGGAATTGATTAATGGTGAAAACAAAACCATTTGGCATACCAATGAGTTTTCAAAACTTTGGAAAGAATAACCTCCTGCCCCTTACTTATTACTTAGCTTTCGCATATGAATATTCGAATAAATTATAAGAGGGGTACACAAATTGTATTGGCTAATTTTTTATTGGTTTGTTTGTTGCTAAACATAGCAGGCCCAGTATATGC
>JBILBU010000075.1:0-4570 GCA_044353505.1 Chitinophagaceae bacterium
GGTTGGCAGCTGTTCCTGATTTTGCAACATTAAGCTTGCCTACATAGGTTTGCCCTCGTTTAAAAAGCACCGTATCGCCAGGCAATAAAATTGAAGTCCCTGTATTTACCTGTGCTATAGTTTTCCATGGACTTTGTAAAGATCCATTTGCTGTTGATGATGTTGACGAAGGGTCGACATAATACTTTGTCGCAAATGCAATGTTGTTAGACAACAAAAAACTAAAAAATAACACGAGAGCTAAGAATCCACTAATCTTTTTCATAGAATTCATTTTTTTTGTTATAAATCATGAATTCAATGCAAGAATATTTGAATTCATTTTACAAAGTTTATTTCATTAATCATGACGAAAGTCATTGCTGTTAACCTTTTAACAATAGTTTCGGAGTATTTCACACCAAAAAAACAATGATTTATATTGGCATACAGATGATTACTCTCATGTTGCTAAGTATAAATTCTGTGTTTAAGTATTAGTACGCGATGGCGCTTTTTCGTTGACTCCTCGTGTGTAGATCTTCAACTCTTTTGTTGTCTTTACTTATTTTATTGAAAAAAAATACCACCTGCATCAACTTGTCTTAGAATAATTGGAAGACTTTGCAATCTATTAATCTGCATTTTAAAATCACAGCAATTAATAAACACATGAATAACTCAACATCTTTTATTACAAGCATTACTCATGCTTATCATTTTTTATTTTTCAAAAGCAAACTTTCTAGTCATTCCTTACATCAGCTGTTTGTGTTTTTATTTTTACTCACTTCGCTTTGCGCGTCATCAAAGAATTATTATGTTGATCCATTGTCGCAAACACCTCAAGGGGTTGGTAGTATAGAGAGTCCTTGGACTACACTTGATCAAGTGACTTTGGCAACCGCTCAATTGCTTCCCGGGGATACTGTTTTTTTTAAACGTAGCCGCACGTATGTTGGTAAGTTAAATATCATGGCATCTGGGACGTTAAGCGTCCCTATTGTTTTTACTTCATATGGCAGTGGTGATATGCCTGAATTTGATAATACCCTAACTCATATTATAAAAATGAGCAATCGACAATATATTATTATCGATGGGTTTAAAATTATTGATCGAACAGTTGACGCAACGAATCACGCCGTGCTTGCCCACACAACCTATGCTATCGTGATAGAGAACTCGCCCAATTGCATAATTAAAAACTGTGATATATCTCTTGTTGGAATAGGTATTTCAGTAAGCGGAAACTCACAGGGCACAAACATTCATAATAATCAAGTTCATAATCTCAGGATGCTAAAAAATACAGTTGGAGGCAATGATGATTTTGGAGCAACTGGAATTGTATTGGCCTGTTCGAACGTGAGCGTTACCAGGAATAAGTTTGAAGATTGTTGGGGGGCAAGCTATGATTATTTATTTGAAGGAGGAACGGTTGAATTTTTTGGTGATACGGTGAGTAATAATTTCATAGCGTATAACACTGCAAATAATAATAATGGGTTTTTGAAAATTGGAAGTATCTCAAATGGCATAGCAGATAATAATATAATTGCATATAATAAAGTGATCAATTGTGGTAATCTTGCAATTCTTCAAGATACTGGCTTGTACAAAACGCGAATAAAAAATATTCAGTTTTATAACAATACTATTGTGGAAACCATCCAGCAGCTCAGAAAGCCAACCGCAGTATTTTGGATGAATGGTGATGGTGCATCCGGGATGGCAGTGCTTAAAAATAATATCTTTTGGCTTTCCTCAGGCATCAATGTGGCAACATCCAAGTTTGATAAGGGACAGATGATTCACAGCAATAATATTTATCGTTTATCAAATGGAGTAGTTGGGCTTACTATTGGGAATACTGAGTTTTTTAGTCCACTTTCCTCTATTTTTTCCAGTACATCTGGCAGTCCTGTTGACTGGGACTATAAGCCTCTTCGAAATTCAATTGCGATTGATTTTGGTGTGCCTATTGGCTTAGATCTAGATTTCGATAGTATCCCGATTCTAGATTTGCCCGATGCAGGTATTTTTGAATTTGATGCGCCCATCATTTCAGCAAATTTGCAGAGTGGTAAGTGCTTTGGCGATTCAGGACAAGTTACCATTACTGCAAAAGGGGGCACACCTCCCTACATGGGGACGGGCAATTTCATTGTTGGCACGAGTGTGAAATACTTTTCAGTTACAGATTCAAAAGGGAAAAAAGATAGTGTTCGTGTTTCAATTGCTCAACCGCCTTTGTTATTAGTCACTGCAATATCTACTCCAATGAGCTCTTATGGTTCAACTTCAGAAATTACGGCAATAACAAATGGAGGTACCCCGCCATATACATATAGTCTTAATGCTGCACCATATCAGCCATCTCCTGTTTTTTCTGGCACTGCTCCAGGATCTTATATGATACGTGTTATGGATTATAATGGCTGCCTGAGTTATAAAGCCATTGATATTCAGCCATATGAGGGTTTGTTGTTCTCCCCATCGCAGGGATCTAAGCTTAAGGTTTATCCAAATCCAAGTTCGTATTATTTTAATCTAGATAATCTTCTTTATTTTTCAACATCTAACATCCATCTTGAGTTATATAATATGAAGGGTGTTCTACTTATGTCCAAAACTGCCAAGTTTGACGAGATTTTCACCTTTGGGCATCAACTGCCTACAGGTACTTATAATATTCGGCTGCAAGTTGATTCGTTTGTACAGAATTTGGTAATCGTAAAGTTATAGGTGTTTGATATTTAAATCAAGTCAGCAAATACATCGTACCCCGCTGGGGTATATATTTAGTAAAAGCCATCTGCAGAGTTTTGCAGGTGGCTTTTTACTATTAGCCAGAAGCCATTAATCTCTTTTATTATGAATACAGCGCTGAAAATTTGTTTAATTTTATCAAAATTGATTTAATGTCTACTCGAATGGCCAAAAGTAAGCCCCAACCATCCGTTCATCTCGATTCTTCTCATATATCTAAGCCTAATCCGGATATGGGGTTATTCTTTATTGCGCTGTATTTACTTGTTCATTTCATACCAAATTATGGTAGTGTTGATGTGATTGGCTCGCAGTGGCTTGCACTAAGCTTATTGAATCTTGTAGTTGTAGCCTTTATTTTAGTTAAAAAAGATCATTACTTACCTGCAATTGCGAATTTACTTACAGCATCAATCTCTATACTTTATTTTTCATTGATTTGTTGGGCCGCAGCCTCTTATTTCTATGCCATTAATCAGGCAGAGGTTTTGGTTAATTTCGCCCGTCTTTTTAATACTGCAGTTGTATTTTTTAATATTGCGATCCTTCTATGGAATCGAAAAGGTAATTTTATTACAGCCAGCTACTTTATAACTGCAATTCTGCTGTTTGAATCATTGAGTATAATGCAGGTTTTTTTTGCTGGACTTTATACCTCCAATTTTAATGAACTCGTTCTTGGTTTAAAAGGAAATACTGGGAATAAAAATATCATGGCAGCCTCTCTTGCTATAAAATTACCTTTTGTCTTTTATATCGTGTATAATTCCGGGAAGCTAATTAAGTCGATTGGGGCATTTACTTTATTGGCATCAATTTTCTCCATAGCTATAATTAATGCAAGAGCGACTTATCTTTCGGTAGGAGTTTGTGTTATCATCATTACTGGATTTTCTCTTTTCATGTATTTCATCAAGTCTAAAAGAGAAATTAAACATTTAGTTTCCCTTGCCTATATTCTAATCCCTATTGCGCTAGGATTCGTTTCTGCCCAGTTGGTTGTATCTGGTAGGCAAGCTGCTGAAGTTGAGAACACTGGAGGATACGGTACTGTAATGGATAGGGTTTCAACTATCAATCTCTCTGATGCATCAAGCGGAGGACGTATTGGGTTCTGGAAGAACACTATTGATTTCACATCTAAACATCCAATTTTTGGTGGCGGACTTGGAAATTGGAAGATTGCTTCTATTCCTTATGCAAAGGAATCAACCAATGAACTTATTGTGCCTTATCATGCACACAATGATTTTTTTGAGATTACGGCAGACCTTGGGATACCTGGAGGAATTATGTTTACAGGGCTTTTTATTTTGTTATTATTTTATGCTTTTCGACATTGGCGATCTGATGCCTCTTATGAAACAAAGTATATTGTGGTATTCTCACTCATTGCATTGGCCGCTTACTTTTTTGATGCTTTCTTAAACTTCCCTGCAGAAAGGCCGGCTACTCAAATTCTGTTTTCTTTTATCATGGCGTCAATTGTAGTCGCCTATCTTAATTCATCAGCTATTTCTTCACCTAAGAAGTTTCCTTTTTCAGCTAACATTTATCCATATCTCACGATATTGATATTATTGCCGGTAACCTATATTAGCTTTCTTACTTATACATCCATGAAAGGACAGATGATTCTTATGCGGGAAGCAAATGCTGAGGCTAAAGAACCTTTAGAAGTTATTGCCACCTTGTTTCCTGCAATCCCAAATATCTCAGTGACTACACTTCCCATTGAATCTATGAAGGCAAGATATTATTATAGGGATAAAAAATATGACGAAGCCCTTGCCTTGCTTGATAAAGGAACAAAGGCAAA
>JBILBU010000043.1:0-14128 GCA_044353505.1 Chitinophagaceae bacterium
GTTGAGCTTTGCCAACTACAAACGGTTCATCTGGGTTGGTGAAGATTGGCCAGACAGGTCTGCCAAAGCGCAGGTATACCGGCCCCTCATATTCAGCTATGGCAATGGTTGCTGCCTTTGTTTGGTTATAATCACAAGGTACAATCACTGTCATGCCAGGGAGCATTTTCATCAAGCCAATATCTTCAAGGATTTGGTGCGTTGCACCGTCTTCTCCAAGTGTAAGCCCAGCATGTGATGCACAAATTTTTACATTTTTACCTGAGTAGGCAACGGATTGCCTGATCTGGTCGTATACCCGTCCGGTTGAGAAGTTGGCAAAGGTGGTGGTGAATGGGATTTTTCCGCCAATTGTTAAACCCGCGGCTATACCAATCATATTTGCCTCTGCAATTCCACATTGAATAAAGCGCTCTGGAAAAGCTTTTATAAAGGCATTGAGTTTTAAGGATCCTGCAAGGTCTGCAGTTAACGCAACCACATTTGGATTTTTTTGTCCCAGCTCAAAGATTCCATCTCCAAAACCGCTTCTTGTGTCTTTTTGTCCGCTTACCTGAATCGCATCGAGCATATTGATATTCTTTGACGCAAAATAACATTAATCAGTCGTTATTTAAGCGGTAGTGAGGTTAAAATTTGCAGATTAGTTGAGGAGGTGTGGCCTGAGCTCTAGGTGTTGTGGTAATTTTTCGATGTATTGCTCCCATTTCCACGCAGTTGTCATGATCTCACCCAATCCAAACTTTGGTTTCCACCCAAGTTCTTTTTGGGCTTTATCATTGTTTGCGTAGATGGCAACCACATCACCAGCCCTTCTTGGTCCGATGGCATAGTTGAGTTTAATCCCTGCGCTTTCTTCAAATGCACGAATTGATTCCAGGACCGTGATGCCATCTCCTGAGCCTAGATTGAATACCTCACAATTCGTCTTGTTCTTTTTCGCAATCAGAAAATTTAATGCCAGCGTATGGGCATGTGCAAGATCACAGACATGAATAAGGTCGCGAATACAAGATCCATCTCTAGTTGGATAGTCATTGCCAAAAACAGTAAGCATTGGAATTTTTCCTATTGCTGTTTGTGTAATCACTGGAGCGAGGTTCTGTGGCTTGTCTATTGGAAGTTCACCAATCAAGGCTGATGGATGTGCTCCAGCTGGATTGAAGTACCTGAGGAGAATAGAGTTGGTGTCTTTTTTTGCAGCTGCAAATGCTTCAATCATTTGCTCACCCATTTGCTTGGTGAGGCCGTAAGGCGACTCTGCATTTTTTCTTGGAGTTTCCTCGGTGACAGGTATCTTATCGGGATTTCCATATACTGTGCAGGAAGATGAAAAAACAAAGTTGGGGATACTAAATTCATCAATACAACGCATCACATTGATGAGTGAATTCATGTTGTTGTGAAAATACAGGAGCGGTTTTTCTACCGACTCGCCAACCGCTTTGTATGCTGCAAAATGGATAACTCCAGCAATATCATTATTCTCTTCAAAGATTGCCCTGGTTTCATCAAAATTGCATAGGTCAACCTTATAGTTTTTTACTTTTGTTCCAGTTATTTTTTCTACTCCTTCCAACATTCCAGGGGTAGACCTCGAGTTGTTATCTGCAGAGATAACCGTATACCCGTTTTCGATCAGGTCAACTATGGTATGTGATCCGATATATCCCGAGCCGCCTGTTACAAGTACTTTTTTCATTCGTCGTGCGTTGTTGGATTTTTATTTGATTAATCCCATAATATAGGTGCCATAGCCACTCTTCAACAAAGGTTCAGCCAATTTGACCAATTGCGCTGTGCTGATAAACCCTTGTCTCCAAGCAATCTCTTCAATACAGGCAATCTTGATTCCTTGTCTTTGTTCTATCACTTGTATAAACTGTGAAGCCTGCATTAGCGAATCAAAGGTGCCGGTATCTAGCCACGCCGTTCCTCTATCCAGTATTGATACACTCAATTTTCCTCTTCTCAAATATTCGAGGTTGACATCTGTAATTTCGTATTCACCGCGGGGAGATGGTTTGATGTTTTTTGCAATCTCAATTACGTCGTTATCATAAAAATATAAACCCGGAACAGCGAACTTGCTTTTTGGAGAAGCTGGTTTCTCTTCAATTGAAACGGCCTTCATGTTGTTGTCAAATTCAACAACACCATATCTCTCAGGGTCGCTTACCTCATAGGCATAGACAATGCCACCATTTGGATTGGAATTCATTTCCAGCATTTTTCCAAGCCCTGCACCATAAAAAATATTATCTCCAAGTACCAGTGCGCATGAATCCTTTCCTATGAATTGTTCACCAATGACAAAGGCTTGTGCCAAGCCATTCGGAAGTGGCTGTTCAGCATAGCTAAGTGACAGGCCAAGATGACTGCCATCGCCAAAAAGCTTTTGAAATTGAGGGAGGTCTTGAGGGGTAGAAATAATCAGGATTTCTTTGATGCCGGCAAGCATCAAGGTTGACATCGGATAATAAATCATGGGCTTGTCATAGACAGGCATAATCTGCTTACTGATGGCGTAGGTGATTGGGTAAAGTCTTGTTCCGGAGCCTCCGGCCAGAATGATGCCTTTCATATGGTGTAGTTATGTTCACAAAGATGCAATTTTTAACAGGATTTCCCACTGTTAACTTTTCCTTAATATGAGATTTACAATTGGTTAACATACGCTAAACAGTCTGTTAACCTGCGCATTCTTTCTTTGTGAAATAATAAAAGGCATGATGAAGACGATTCTACCAAGATTTACAATATTTTTTATTTCACTATTTCTTTTTGCTACTCAGGCTTCAGCTCAAACGATGAGTATTGTCGGTAAAATCATCAACACCAGCAACGAAGCCGTTTCCGGAGCTAGTGTTGTGGTTGAGGAGCTAAACAAAACATTGATTGCCAATGTTGATGGAGAGTTTAGCGTTTCTTTAGCAAAGGGTAAAACATATACATTCAGGGTAACCAGTTTGGGTTACAATACAAAAGTTGTATCCGGTATTGACCCGGCGACTGGATCAGATGACATTATTACTATAGTTCTTGAACCTAAGGTTTCAAACAGTGAAACGATTGTCATTAAGTCAACTCGCCGTCAGGAAAGCACCGTAGCTTTACTCACTTTTCAAAGAACCAACTCAGCAGTTTCTAGTGGGTTGGCTTCGGACTTCATCAAAAGAACACCTGATAAAAATACAGGAGAGGTTCTAAAGCGGGTTAGCGGTGCATCTATCCAGGATAATCGGTTTGTTATAGTCAGGGGTTTGTCTGACAGATATAATTCTGCCATGTTAAATAGTGCATTGCTTCCGAGCAGTGAACCCGATAAAAAGGCATTTGCCTTTGATATGTTTCCTGCAGCTTTGATAGACAACTTGATGATCAACAAAACAGCTACTCCTGAATTTACAGGTGAATTTTCAGGTGGTCTTGTACAAGTGAATACACGTGATATTCCTGCAAAAAACGTTTTATCCATCGGGTTTGGCATTGGACATAATTCGCAATCAACGTTTAACGCCTTCACCAGCAACAGAAGGACACCAAATGATTGGTTGGGTTTTGATGATGGAACTAGAAATATGCCAGACAGTTTTCCTGCAACAGCTCAGCTCTATAGGGCATTGGGAAGGAATGCAGCTGGTCTGAATAAACAAATTGAACTTTCTAAATCTTTTAGAAGCGATGTTTATACTCCGATAGAAACTACTGCACAACCCATCAAAACCTTCAATCTCACCTACGCCCAGAGCCATAAGTTTAAAAAAGGCGGAACCTTGGGAACTCTTGTAGCATTAAACTACAGAAATTCTATGTTGGTATACAACGTGAAACGTTCATTTTATGAGGCAGATGGAGCTCCTGTATTTGAATACAATGACAATCAAAATAAATATCAAACTAACCTTGGTGGTATTGTCAATATTTCATGGGTAAAGGGAAAAAACAAAATTTCTTTTAAAAATTTGTTTAATCAGCTGTACGAAGACAATTATTACACCAGAACAGGGTTCAATACCAACCGTCGAAATGATATCCTTTTTTATTCCTCATACCTAAATCAACGTAGTTTATATAGTGCTCAGCTCGAGGGGGAGCATCAATTGGGTAATAGAGGAATCAAATTCAAATGGAATGGAAATGGAGGATATAACTGGAAAACTCAGCCAGACCTAAGAAGCGCATTGTATGCCCGAAGTATTAATACAAACGAGCCATACGAGATCGACCCTGATGATACAAGAAGATTCTTTAGTGACCTGAAAGATTATAGTGCTGGAGGTGGTGGTCAATTTATTATTCCAATGAACTGGGGTGGTAAAGAAAAGCAAACCTTTAAGTTTGGCGGATCGTCTCTCGTGCGTGTTCGTGACTTCAGCAGCCGAATATTCAGATACAACATCACCAATTTCAATTCCTTTGTGGTTGATAATTCATTTAAGCCTGTATCTACCGCTTTTAACGAAAGCAATATTGGGCAGTCTGGTTATATCCTAGAAGAGTTCACAAACAACTCAGATAAATACTTTGGAATTTCTGTTTTGAATGCCGGATATGGTATGTTGGACAATAAATTTGGTCCGTTCAGGGTGGTATGGGGATTAAGGGCTGAAAATTTTGAGCAGCTACTTAGTGCAAAAGAGCAAACGGGTAATAGAAGCACAAAGATTACTAGAAAAATGGATTTACTTCCTTCGATCAATCTTTCTGCAAATGTTGGAGAAAAGCAGAGTTTGAGGGCTGCAGCCACCAGAACAGTAGCGCGTCCGGAGTTCAGAGAAATCGCTGAGTTTGCTTTCTTTGATTATGAGATGAATTATGGTGTAAAGGGTGATACAGCTTTGAGGAGAACCTCTATTTTAAATTACGATCTTCGTTATGAGTTGTATCCGAAGGCTGGTGAAGCAATTTCAGTAGGCGCTTTCTATAAGTCTTTTACTGATCCTATTGAGTTCAGACTCGATCCGGGAAGTAATGCTGACAGTCGCAGATACTTCTATCAAAATGCAATCAGTGCCAATACGATTGGTTTTGAAATAGAGGTACGAAAGGGGTTTGACTTTATTTCGCCCGCACTCAAAAATTTTAGTTTTTTTGGAAACTATACCTACCTCAGGTCAGAAGTAGTGTTTAACGACCTCAGTGGAAGCAATAAAGCTGTCCGAGCCAACAGGCCACTTCAGGGTCAATCGCCTTACCTGGTAAATGCAGGTCTTCAATTTACATCTGATAGATTTAATGCATCCATTCTTTACAACCGAGTAGGTGAACGCCTCGCGCTGGTGGGAAATCAGGAGTTTCCTAATGTATACGAGCGTCCGCGTAACCAATTGGATGTTCAGCTGTCCAAAAGATTTATGAAAGACAAAGCGGAAATCAAATTAAATGTTGCAGACATTTTGAACAATGCTTTTTTCTTTTACGAGAATACGGATGATTCTTTTGCTTACAAGTCTGGTGTTGATAGGATGTTCAACAGCTATACTCCTGGCTCAACTGTAACATTGGGATTCACGTACGATTTCGATATCAATAAAAAAAACAAGAAATAACAAAACAAGATCAAACAATCAATTATGAAAAAAATCCTTTTTGGAGCATTGGCAATTCTGATGATATCCGCCAGCTCTTGTCTAAAAGTGAATTTTGAAGAAACCGTTAACAACACCAATGGTGGATCTGGAGCTACTGATCCCCAAGATCCAGCTACTAATGGCGGTATCATTCAGGGTATTCTAAATGAAAGTTATTATTTGCCAAAAGGTAAGTATACCCTCAAGGGATACGTATATCTTACAGAAGGTAACACGCTCACGATTGCACCGGGTAGTGTTATCCTAAGTGACATTACTGAAAAGGGTGCTCTTATTGTTGAGCGTGGTGCAAAACTCATTGCCGATGGTCGCGCTAACGATCCTATTGTATTTACAAGTGGTAAATCAATCGGGTTAAGAACGCCAGGTGATTGGGGTGGTATTATTTTATTGGGAAGAGCACCAACCAACAGGCCTCAGGATCCAGCTCCAAATGTTGAGGGTGGTGTAGGTAGGAAGTATGGTGGTACAGATCCTAATGACGATAGTGGAATTATGCGCTTTGTAAGAATTGAATTTGCAGGGATAGCAGCTGAGCCAGGATCTGAAATCAATGGATTAACCCTTGGCGGTGTTGGTTCTGGAACAATCATTGAAAATGTACAGGTATCTTTTGGTAATGATGATGCATATGAATTCTTTGGTGGTACCGTAAACTGCAGAAACTTAATTGCATTCTCAACAGCAGATGATGATTTCGATTTTGACTTTGGATATTCTGGAAAAATTCAATACGCTATTGCATGCCGCAAGCCTGATTTCGTAGATGGTGGCGATGCGGGTAATGGTATTGAGTGTGATAACGATGGGTCAGGAACCACAACAGAGCCTTTCACAAAGCCGCAGCTTAGCAACTTTACTTTTGTTGGTCCTAATGATGCAAGTGGTACTGCTGCAAACCATAATTTCGGCAACCGTTGGAGAAGGTCAACTAAGTTTATTCTTCGCAATTCTGTGATGATCGGATGGCAGAAGGGTGGATTGTCTTTGGAGTCTGATAATACGATCAGGTCTTACTTTGTGGACAGTACTGCAGAATTTAAAAATAATATCGTTCATGCCATTGCATCTCCTTACAGATCGGGAAATGTGGCAATTGCTACGAATCAGCAAATACAGGACAAGGCTGAAGCTCAAGGTTGCACAACATTGGCAACTGCTGCTGCAGCACAATTGACATCACCTTTTTATTCAACTGCTCCAAACTTCTTGCCTTTGGAAGGATCACCCGCACTAACTGGTGCCAATTTTACTGGAATGAATTCTTATTTCATAAAAACATCTGGTAATAATTCATTAACCTTCAGAGGAGCAATGGGTGCAACGGATTGGACAATTGGATGGACAAATTGGGATCCACAAAATACTGCCTACTAATAAAATTTTAGATAAGGCAAAACAAACGCGCCGTTCCCATTTGGGAACGGCGCGTTTGCATGTATTATAATTTCTCGCATCTTTAATCTCTTGCATCCAAGCTAAACCCGAATGTTGTACCAACGCCAACTTTACTTCTCACATGTATGATTTCTCCGTGGGCCTCTATGATGTGTTTGCAAATGGCTAGTCCCAATCCAGTGCCGCCAATATTCCTGCTTCTGCCATAATCAGTCCTGTAGAAGCGTTCGAATATTCTTGAGAGATGTTCTTCAGCAATACCAATGCCATCATCACTTATTTCTACAAGTACTTTTTTGTCATCTGTTCTGTAAATGCTCGCTTCAATTAAGCCTTCGGTATTGCCGTATTTAATCGCATTATCAACCAAATTGATTAGTACCTGCCTGATTTTTTCCTTGTCGGCATGCACTGCTATGGGCTGCTCGCACCCTTTTTTAATCTGACACCTTATTTTTTTTGTATCGGCTTTGAGTGTTAGTGATTCAAAGACCTCATGAATCAGGTCTTGAAACACAAAATTTGTATAACGCATTTCCTGCTTGCCACTTTCTAGACTGGTAATTTCATCCAGGTCCGAAATCAAGTTGATGAGTCGTTCTGTATTCTTATGTGCGTTTACAAGAAACTTTGATCTGATTTCTGGACTTTCTGAAGCTCCTTCAATGAGTGTCTCCAGGTATCCCTGGATGGCAAACACGGGGGTTTTAAATTCATGTGCTAGATTTTGAAGAAACTCTTTTCTGAATGCTTCATTTTTTTCGAGCATCTCCATTTCCGCTTTTCGCTGATCGGCCCAGAGCAATACATCTTCGCCAACCTCTTCAAGATTTTGCTGAGGGAGCACCGACTTCTTAAAAAATTCTTCTCGCTTTGATGCCTTGGTTTGGTGAATGAACTTATAAATCAACTTAATCTTTCGATGGATGAATTTTTCAATCAGGAAGCGTGAAAGAAAAAAGCTGAGAATAAAAATTGCCAATAGAGAGCCCAGGGTGAAAAAAATCTCTTTCACGCCAAGGGAGATGAGTATCCCTGCAAATAAGGACACAATCAGAGAGAGTATCAAGGCAATATTGCTGGGGGAGGTGTTTTTTGTGTCGAGCATATCACAATATACGAAATGCCGGCCGACTTGTTATTTGGTTAGGCCTCGAATTTATAGCCAACACCCTTGACTGTGGTAATGCAGTCCATTCCCAGTTTTTGCCTGATTTTCCTAATGTGTACGTCAATGGTCCTGTCACCTACAATTACCTCACTGCCCCAGATGGTATTCAAAATCTCATTTCTAAGAAAGACCCTGCCTGGTTTGGACGCAAGGTAGTTGAGAAGCTCAAATTCTTTTTTTGCAAGATTGACCGGCTCACCTTTGTAGTAAACCATATATTCTTCTGGCTCAATCCTTAAGTCCCCAATCTCAATGCCCTTAGATTTTTCTGGTTTATTAATCCTTCTGAAAAGGGAATTTACTTTTGAGACCAGTATTTTCGGAGAAACCGGCTTGCTGATAAAATCATCGGCTCCATCTTCCAATCCCTTAACATGCGATAGCTCATCACTCAGGGCCGTTAAAAAAATAATGAGTGTGTCTTTGAATTCAGGCTGCATTCTTAAAATCTTGCATACTTCGATGCCATTTTTCTTTGGCATCATGATATCAAGCACAATCAGGTCAGGGTTAAACTGCTTTGCTTTCTGAATTGCCTGATCTCCATCCTTTGCGGTCATCACTTCATAGCCATGAAGTTGCAGGTTATAAGTTAGGATTTCCAGTATGTCTGGCTCATCGTCGGCTATTAAAATCCGGTTTCCTTTTGGAGCCATTTTGGATTGCATAAGTGCAAAGTTAGTCTCCCTTGATTTCATAATGCCAAGATTCTGGATTATCAAATTGTTAATGGATTAAGGCATAATTTCTGATCAGTCGCGCACAAGAGGGTATGGGTGCTGGAATATTAATGCTAATTTTGCAAAAGATGCACATCCTGAGGTTTATAATTGCTTTTGCCCTGCTCCCGCTTTTTTCTTCGGCTGCCGCGCTTAGCGATACCGGGAAGGTGCAAATCGACATACGTCGAATAAAATTACATGAAGATATTGATGCTTTTCAGAAGCAGGTCATCTCCCTGGAAGGAGGAAGTCAGCAGTTGGCCGTGCTGAATAAAGATCAAGACCTAGACTTATTATTCACAGACATTTATACAAGACAGCTTGATCTTTTACAGGCTGAAATTGAAGTAAGTCCCAACCTAGACCATAGAACAAAGGTAAAATACCTAACTGGCTTATCCTTGATGATGAAAGGCTTTATCGACAGTTGGCAAGCAGGGAAAATTGTCGCGGGCCAGGGGGTAGTTATATTTTCTGCCTACCAGCAGTACATGAATGCGGATATGGTGGGCAGTAGCATCTTGCCCTTGGTCATTCGGTTTCCTTATGTGGTAAACCAATTATTGCTTGGGGAGAACTCTGTGTTTTTTGAAAACAAAGGGCTAAAAGAATCAAGGACCATAATTTTCAAGCAATTTGCTGCTGAGCAACCCCTCTTGGTTCTTGCCAAGATCGATCCATACCTGGAGGAGCCATTTGCCGACAGTCTGATTATCGCAACTGCAAACCGGTTCCCTGAGCAGTTTTATAATTATGCAGCCGCAATGGGAAGTCTGTTGGGCAAAAAAATTCGAGTAATCAATAATCCGCTGGTTTCGCTAATTGCCGAAATTTCAGAAGATCCCTCAGGAAGGCTAATCTTCCCTTTTGTTCACTCGATTATGAAGGGAAGAATTTCTACAGACTCCATAAAGCTCGCAATCGCGAATGACTTAAAATATTATCGCTTGTTGGTTAGAACACAGGGAGAGTATGCAGATGATATGAGAAAAAGGGATACTCCAATCCTGCATCTTGAAATCGGGCTCACCATCAAGAGAAAAGCCGAAAGCTTATTTATCAATGAGATCAATGCCTTGCATGACGAGCAGGATGAAGTGAGGTTTAAGATCCTTGCTCCGCTCAATGCAGAAGAACTCTATTATATTATTGTTACTGCAGAAGATGTTTTGTACACATCAAGTTATGTAGGTGTATACAACCGCATGATGGCACGTACACCAAATTCAGCAGGAGATTCAATCCTGATGAGGGTTCGCTTTGATCGTTTCAAAAAGTTTATCAGAATGGCTGCGGGGTATAATAAACTTGATGCATTCCTTGCTAGTATGTCTGCCGACAATGCCAAGATGTTGATGAAAGCGTTTGTAAGGGGACTGGAAAAAAACTTTGATCTTGAAGATGCTGTTGATGTTGCAGATTCCTATAGCAGTATTAAAAATGATGCAATTAGAAACTTGGTAAGCACAGAGATTGATAATAATCTTGCTGTGCAGAGAATGAACGACAACCGGAGGGGCGATGCAATTTATGGTATTTTACACTTGCTCTTCAGAGCTGCATCAGACAGTGCAAAAGAACTAACTGCAAAATACAAAATACCATCTGCGTATCGATTGCCTTATGATGAGCTTGCCGATCAAGGCGGGCGCATTGTGCAGCAAGTATTTTTTTATGGGGATAAGGATGGGGCAGAATCTTTTGCAAATTTCATGTCAACCTTCAGAGGTCGAAGCGAATGGAAAATTGAACAAAATGAACATTGGGTTGAGATCAGATCACTGATTGGAAAACCCATTTTAATTTTTGCCAATCTGCCGCTAGACAATTCAAAAGGAGATGATCCTGACGCAAAGGCCCAGGCCCTATTGGTTGATTACCTGAAAGCAAAGGGGATGAAGCCTTCAATCGTTATTCATAGGGGCCATAGTTATCACCTCAAATACACGCTTGGACAGTTGCCGCCATCAGCACGAATTGTTGTGTTGGGGTCCTGTGGCAGTTTCCAAAACCTGAGTGCCGTGCTTGATATATGTCCAGATGCACACATCGTTTCATCCAAGGAAGTAGGCACCAAGATCGTCAATGAGCCTGTAGTGAAAATGATTGTTGAATCCTTGCGCAAAGGCAATGGCGTTGATTGGATTGGTATGTGGAAACAACTCGAAGGCCAGTTTGGAAACGGCATTGCCAAAGAACGATTTGATAATTATATTCCGCCGCATAAAAATCTTGGGGCATTATTCATTAAAGCATTTAATGGCAGTCAGCTTTGATGCAACAGCAGGGGAGAATGAAAAAAAATAAAATCAATGCGCTAAATAAGGTTGTTAACTTTCAGCTGCTGAGAAGAATATTCTCTTATGCAAAGCCTTATTCACAAAGATTTTATATCTCCATCATATTGGCGCTGGTGCTCGCGATAATGTCTCCCGTACGCCCAATGCTCATCAACTTCACCTTAAAGCGGATGACTACAGATAGCGGTTCTCCCGCTAATATGCTATTGGAATTCTTGTTGCTGATTACGCTGATTCAAGTTGGGGTATTGTTGCTGGAAGTATGTCTGCGTTTCCTTTTTTCTTACACAACCTCTTGGTTGGGCCACCGTGTGGTGAAAGATATCCGCGTGGCTGTGTATGAAAAAATACTTTCTTTCAATCTTCGTCAGTTTGATAAAACGCCTATTGGTACACTCAGCACAAGAACAATCAACGATATTGAGGCCATCAATGATATTTTTTCTGAAGGACTTATCCCTATTGTTGCGGATATGCTTTCGATCATCGCAATTGTATCTGCGATGTTTTATACCAATTGGCAATTGACGTTGGTATGCATCATCCCCTTTCCGTTATTAATAATCGCTACCTACTTTTTTAAGGAAAGTGTGAATCGGTCTTTCATCAGCGTTAGAAACGCGATTGCATCACTCAACGCATTCGTGCAGGAACATATCTCAGGAATGCAAATCATACAGGCATTTACTGCAGAGGACAGAGAGCAGGCTAAGTTCACAAGTATTAATCGCCGGCACAGGGATGCAAACATTGAAGCTATTTTTGCCTACTCAGTTTTTTTTCCTGTTGTTGAAATCGTGCTTGCCTTCTCTATGGGTATCCTGGTCTGGTTTGCAGCCAGGGATGCTTTTAATCTTGGTATGAATGAAGCAGTGGCAGTAACGGGTAATATTGTTTCTTTCACCCTCTTGCTGAATCTGTTGTTTCGTCCGTTGCGGGTTATTGCAGATAAATTCAATGTGCTCCAAATGGGGATGGTGGCAGGGGAGCGGGTGTTGGCTGTGCTAGACAATAAGGATGCACTGAAGGATCGTCATGATGCTGTCGATTATCCCATCAAGGGTAGGGTTGAATTCAAGAATGTGAGTTTTCAATATGTTGATGGGGCACCTGTATTGGATAATGTTTCTTTTTCTGTTGATCAGGGTGAGACACTGGCCATTGTCGGGCATACCGGAAGCGGTAAGTCAACAATCATTAGTTTGATCAATCGACTGTATCAGCACCAATCTGGTCAAATTCTCATTGATGGCCAGCCTATTGAATCATTCAAGATTGAACATCTCAGAGCAGGAATTGCGGTTGTCTTGCAAGATGTATTCCTTTTTTCAGGTTCAATTTTTGATAATGTCACCCTCCGCAATCCTTCAATTTCCAGAGAAGAAGTGGTGCATGCTGCCAAAATGATTGGTATCCATGACTTTATTGAGCAGCTGCCTGGGGGTTATGATTACCATGTCATGGAGCGGGGAAGCACCCTCTCGATGGGCCAGCGTCAATTGCTCTCCTTTATCAGAGCATTGCTCTATAATCCTGCAATTCTTATATTGGACGAGGCCACCTCGTCTGTAGATACCCAGACCGAAAAGTTGATCCAACATGCTATTGATATATTGACTGCCGACAGAACCTCTATTGTAATCGCACACAGGTTGTCTACGATCAGGAAAGCGACCAACATCTTGGTGTTGGATCAGGGAAAGGTTATTGAGTCGGGCAACCACGCTGAACTACTTGAAAATCACGGCCATTATGCCCATTTAATCCAGCTTCAGCGTAAGTTTGCTGAAGACTAAGCCTTTTTTCCAGATTGGCGTGGTTTTTACTGCAGGCATCCCTATCTTTGCGAAAAATTTGGAGAAAATTATGTGCATCAAGTGGCTCAAATTGGTTCAGTCGGGGATTTTTAGTCTTTTTTTAATTGTTTTTTCTACCGCCGTTATGGCCAATGAAGAAGGAGCAAATCAGAAGCTAGATCCCGCGAAAATCATCATGGAGCACATTCAAGATGCTCATGAGTTTCACTTTTTTACCATCAAGCACGCAGATGGCACCGAATTTCATGCAACCATCCCCCTTCCTGTAATTGTTTACTCACCGCAAAAAGGGCTCTCGGTTTTCTCCTCATCAGCCTTTCATCATGGTCATGCAGCACATAATGGCTTTGTACTTGAAGAAGGAAAAATACACGCTGTTGAACCAGGGATTACTGTATATGACCTCTCCATTACGAAAAATGTGGTTCAAATGATGTTGGCCTTGCTTATACTGGTTGTCTTGATGATCAGCATTGCCAATCGATATAAAAAGGGAATTGGTGTAACGTCTGCACCAACAGGGTGGCAAAATGCTATGGAGCCTGTGATCACCTTTGTGCGAGATGAAGTTGCAAAGCCTAATTTGGCTGGCAAGTATCATAAATATCTTCCCTATTTGCTCACCGTGTTTTTCTTTATCCTGATTAATAATATTTTCGGACTACTTCCTGGTTCCGCCAACGTAACCGGAAACATTGCCTTCACCGTAGTACTTGGAGTGATTTCTTTCTTTGTTATTATATTTAGTACCAACAGACATTTTTGGGGGCACATATTCTGGTACCCTGGGGTGCCAATGGTCGTGAGGTTGTTGATCATGCTGCCGGTTGAATTGTTGGGTGTATTTACAAAACCGTTTGCATTGATTGTGCGTCTGTTCGCCAACATGGTCGCAGGGCATATTATTATTTTGAGTTTTATTACATTGATTTTTATTTTCGGATCCATGAGCTCAATTGCTGGATGGGGATTCTCTCCGTTGTCTGTAGCTTTTGCCGTGTTCATTTATCTGATCGAAATATTGGTTGCATTCATCCAAGCCTTCATCTTCACAAACCTAACTGCTGTATTTATTGGTCAGGCTTTTGAAGGGGGACATGATGACGCGCACCATTAATAATTTTTT
>JBILBU010000044.1:0-14049 GCA_044353505.1 Chitinophagaceae bacterium
CTGCGCTTGTTTTGTACCACAGACTTTTCATCTCCATTATCTCCGCCCTTCACGGTGGATGAGCCGCCCATAATGCCTTTCAACCTGGTTGCCAGCACTTGCAGCTCAGCCTCAGGCAAGCCCCTGCGCTGAAAGTCTTGTACAACTTGTTCTTCAGTCATGCCCGAAGCTTGCGCCTGAGCCAGGAACTGACTCAACTGGGCGTCGGTAATTTGAGCAGACTTTACCTTACTCAGGTCAGAGGGGATTTGGGCAAATAAGGTAGAGATCGAAAATGAAAACAGCAAGACGAGAAAGAGTCTTAATGTTCCAGAACTGTTGTTTAGCCTATTAGATTGTTCAAGCATGATTTTCTGATATAATGAAAATTTATAATTCGTTCATAGCTTCGCCACCTTAGTCACATAGAGCCAAGTTGACAAAAGATAGGGTGGTTCAGTCAGGCATGATAATTATCTATTAAAAACATCGTATTTCATTTTGCCTAGGCACAGGTATGCTCAGCCTACTAAAAAATGTAGAACAAAATCAGTCGGTTAGAGTCTGATCCAATGGGTGGTGTTTTTATTAAAAAACTATAAATGCTTGATTGGGATTTTCCCCCCATAAAAGCACAGTAAAGTTAGCCCAAAAATTATATAAAAAGGCATTTAATCCTAAACAAAAGTGAGGTATGAGGCACTGCAAAAACTGGGTGTCGGATTAAAGAAAATGGACTGGCTAAGTATGCAGAAAATATTAATGTGTTTTAAGTGCCAACGAGTATTAAAAAATCATACTCCCCGCGGTTAACAAAACAACTGGTTAACAAGTGAAAAGCCGATAAGGAGCAACTCAAAGTGGTTCGCAAACAATCTGCAACAGCAGATGCAAACTGCTTACCCAGAAATGCTTTTACAGAAAACCTTCAATTGCTAAAATGGGTGAAAAAACCCTTGTATAATAGCTACCTTTACCCTTAAATGATGCTTAATCATATTTTTGCCAAACAGGGCTGGTACCTCAACATGCTGGCTCATGTATAATTCTTTCAAGATGCAGGAGTAAAAGACAACCATGAGAATTCACCTACCAACCATAACACAATTTGCCGCACTATCGGCATTCAATATTACAAATGCCCTATTTCAGCTTTTGCTCATCCCATATCTTGTGGCTTATGCAGGAGGAGAAAAACTCGGTATCTACTTTGTGGTGCTGTCTTTCACTTTGCTAGGGTCAATTGTCATCAATTTTGGAACAAGCCAAACCTCGGTAATCGATTTGCGTAAAGCAACTTCCGATCATGAAAAAAAGGCAATCATAACCAGCTCATTGCAGACCAGGGTTCTCCCATTTATCACTGTGTTGCTAATAACCATAGCCCTTGGCCTATTCACAAATAAAGGAACATACTTCCTCTGTGGAATTTTAATTTTAGTAAGCGAGCTCATTAACCCACAGTTTTATTTAGTTGCTCATTATAAAATGAACAGCTATGCATTAACAAATTTTATTTTTAAAACTGTTACCCTGGTTTTTCTTTATCAAATCAGGGAGAGTTCCGATTTGATTGAGTTAACCTTATTCACCATTGGATTGATTGGCATTCTGCAAAACATCTTTTTTATACCTTATCAATCAATAATTAAACCCTTATTTAACATGAGGGCGATTATCTTGTCCTTCAAGTCTACATTCAAATCAAACGGACTTATTGTGGGCAATGGATTAACTGCACAATTACAACAAGCGCTTTTTCTATTTGTACTGCCCATGTTTGCAACGCCCATATTTTTATCTGCCTATGGATTTGTTGACAAATTAATTTCAAGTTTTCGGCTACTTGTCAATGCCTATAGTACTGCAATTGTACCTCATGCTTCAACCATTCATAGCATTGGCCTTGTAACTTGGAAGGCACTAAAAAAAAGGCAAAACACATTACTTGCAGGAATAAGCATCATAGCAGGATTGGTGATGTTTTACTTTCCAAAGGAGCTATTAACGTTGCTCTTGCTTGGGAAAACCAAGGAAGTTCAGTTTATTCAGGAGGCCGCGACACTAATTAAACTAACGAGTCCGGTGCCCTTGTTGATTGCAATGAACCTTTTTAATGTTGCGGAGATGATCTTGGAAAAAAGATTTCAAATGTACTTTACCGCAAGTATTCTAACTTTATCAGCGACAATTCTATATATATTTTCTTCATACCTAGGATTGTTAACAATACATCCAGGGTATTATTTGGGATATATTGAACTGGTTTGTCTCTTGATCTATACAATGGCGATCAAAAAGATTCGAAATGAAAAAAAACTATAACGTGAAGATTGCCGTCTACTTGGCGATCAGTTTGGTTTTGTGTGGATGCAAAAAGAATCTGCCCCAACAAACTGAAGTTTACCGGACAGATTTCAGTCAGGGCAAGGGAGATCTTTTAGTTTTTGCCGGAGACCAAGTAGACGAAACCATTGGCACCATTGCCTTTAACAACACCAAAGTACTTGGCCCTTTAAATCACAATGCAGTTTATAAATACATTGAGAATCTGCCCACACATAAGCTGATCAAAATTACTTTTGACCTGTATATTCATGATGAATGGAAGGGCAATGACGGTCTGGCATCAGACTTTTGGGGCTTATTCATTGACCAACAACGCGTTTTCTACACTACATTTTCCAACCTGCCCGATAGAGAACAATCTTATCCAGAACAGGAAGGATATTACTTCCCTTCAGGGTCCAACTCCTTTAGAAAGGACATGCCCGGTCTCTGCAGCCTAAAAAACGATAAGTATGGGTCATCCGTATACCAATTTATTTGGATTAGGCCACACACCAACAATCAAATTTCTTTAGCCTTGAGTGATTTGGTTAGGGAAACAGATATTTGCCAAAAAAGTTGGTCTATCGACAACTTGGTTATCTCATGCATTAATTTTGATGACTAATGGAGCTCATCTTTTTTCCCATTATCTATATAGCAAGTTTTCTATACTTCTTCAAAGGGTTATTTCAACACAAGCCTGATAGGATATTATGGTTTATTATCCTTGGCATTTCGTCTTATACCACCTCCCTATCGATCACCTATGCAATAGGGTTTACGCCAGCCGTAAATGCCATAAAATATTTCAAAGAAATAGCTGCAGTTTCCACGCTGGCCTACTTGGTAATGAATCACCGAGGCAAATTTAATATCCAGGTCATAGATTGGCTGGTGATGCTTCTATTTACCTATTGTTTGGCCTATGTCTTTATTCCTGTTGGGAAAATGACATTCATTGAGCGGATAACCGTATTTAAAAGTTACGGCATGTTTGGCCTTTTCTATTTTATAGGAAGACTGCTTCCCTTATCAACAGATGATTTTAAAAAGTATTGGTACAGTATTATTGCCGTAATGGTTTTTGCAGTAGTGCTACAACAAGCCGAGGTGGTTTTCGATAAACACTTTCAAAATAACATCAGCTACACGGACTATAACCAGCAAGTAAACCAAATATACCCTAGCGGCAGTTATGGTTTGACGATGACATTTGAAACAGACAATGGCATTAAACGGTTTGCCTCATTTTTTCATGATCCACTAGATTTTGCAATTTCATTACTCATGTGTTTGTGCTTGGTGCTTGCATGGATCAGCTTTGATAACGATAAAATTATTCCTGACAAATGGAAATGGCTTATTGTAATGCTTCTTTTATGGGGGCTATATAAAACCTTCTCCAGGGCCTCTATGCTCGGATCAATACTCGTGCTGTATGCATACGCAATAATGACGAAGCGAAAGTTGTTGTTAAGAACATTATACTTCTCAATATTGCTGGGAATCTTTTGGTTGATATTGTTTGCCGAAGACAAGTTTCAAGGATACGTCATTGATACAGTATTGTTTAGAGAAAGTTCAAGTCTTGGTCATTTAATCAGTTGGGTAACCGGTATTGATGCCATGCTTGAACAACCTTTTGGCATGGGCTTAGGCTCATCCGGACTATATGCATTTGGGGATGGATTAGGTATTGGCGGAGAGAGTCAGCCCATATTTATGGGCGTGCAAACAGGTATCATATCAATGCTCTTGTATCTAATCATTTATATATACCTATTTATTGTAGTAGTAAGGAAATGGAGTGTTGCACAAGGGGAATACAAGATGCTTGGATGTTCGATATTACTGATGAAAATTGGTTTTTTTATTCCTATGTTAACCAGCTATTTTGAGTCCTTTTTATATTTAAGCTATTTAAGTTGGATATTCTACGGGCTATTTATAAATTACACCACTAGTGAGCAATGATGAAAATAGCAATTGATACGAGGGATCTGAAGAAGGGGAAAACAGGTACTTATACCTATTTGGATTCATTGTCTAAAGCATTTAAGCTTACCCCTAAAGATAAGGGTGTATCCTTCATGTTCATCCATTACCCACTCCCTGTATACAACGGGAGCTTGTTCATAGGAAAGTTTTTTGAACACCTATTGTTTACGATATGGAAGCAGATCGTTATCCCTATTTACTGCTGTGTTAACAAAATTGATCTCCTGTTTTGCACAGACTATTTTTTACCTCTTGTAAAAATGAAAACGAAAAAAGCGGTAGTGTTTCATGACGCTTTTTTTTACGAAGAACCATGGCATTACAACACATTGTGGTTAAAATCCTTCCATTGGATTGCGGTTAGGGCAGCAAAAAAAGCAGATTTGGTGATAGTTCCTACCAACTACGTAAAAAACCGCTTGTCTTTTTTTATTCCCCAATTGGCACACAAAATAAAAGTGGTTTATGAAGGTCCTCAGCAAATCGAAACTGGTTTGCAAGATCAAGTATGGAATAAAGAGATTGCAGACTGGCTTTCTGGCTCTCCCTTTATACTACATGTAGGCACATTAGATTATCGGAAAAATTTAATACGGCTGATCGAATCCTATGAAATCCTAATGCAAAAAAATATTGATATTAAAATTATCATTGCTGGAGATTCACCAAAATACTTTTCAAGCAATGGGAAAAATGCCATTCAGCAGACCATCAAAGAAAGGAATCTGAATGAAAGAATTAAATTAACGGGCAGGGTTTCGGAATTCCAATTAGATTATTTATATAAAACCGCGCATTTATATGTATTCCCATCAACAAATGAGGGGTTTGGATTACCCATGGTAGAAGCCATGAAGTATCGCCTACCGATTGCTGCATCAAATAATACAGCGTTGCCTGAAGTGGGTGGCAATGCAGCGATTTATTTCGACCCAACCAACACAGAAGACATTGCAAATAAAATTGGATTATTAATAGCTGATGAGCATGTCAGGCAACGGCTAAAAGAGGCAGCAGGAGAACGAATGCATTTATTTGATTGGCAAAAATCAAGCGACCAATTAATCCAATACTTTATCCAAACAAATAACAAATAATTTGCCTGTTCCATTAAAAATATCAATCATTGGCACAAAGGGATATCCCTATGTTTATGGAGGTTTTGAAACTTTAATAAAAGAGTTGGCAGAAAGACTCGTAAAAAGAAATATTGAAATAACGGTATATTGCCACAAAACATTGTTCAAAAACAGGCCTAGATTTTATAACAATGTTCGATTAGTTTATATACCCGCAATTGAATTAAAATCATTCACCCAATTGACGCATTCTTTGCTATCAACCATCCATGCATGTTTTAGGAAAAATGATATTATCTTTTATGTAAATGCAGCAAATGGACCACTTGGGTTATTAACGAGGTTATTTGGCATAAAAACAGTAATTAATGTTGATGGTGTTGAATGGCTGCGACCTAAATGGAAAGGAATAGGTGCAAAATATTTCTATTTTGCAGCAAAACAGTCGGCCAGAAATTTCGACGTGGTAATTACAGATGCATTTGAAATGCAGAAGATATATAAAAGCTTATTCAATATTTCAACCAAGATGATTGCCTATGGATCAGATCCTGTTATTTCTCAGCCCAAAAGCCTATTGGGCAAATGGTCTTTATCAGGACATGACTACTATCTTGTAGTAGGTAGATTAATCGCAGATAACAATATTGATCTGCTAATCAAAGGCTTTCTGGCAGCCAATAGCTCAAAAAAGTTGGTCATTGTTGGAGACGATGTTTTCAATAAGGGGTACTCAAAAATGATAAAACAATTAGGCTCCCACCCCAAAATTATATTCACTGGGTATGTAAAGGAGAGCATCTTGCTATCTGCATTGTACCAACATTGCTTTGCCTATCTTCACGGACATGAATTTGGAGGCACTAACCCCACGTTGATTAAAGCAATGGCAGAAGGAACATGCATCATGGCGCTGAATACAAGATTCAGCAGGGAAGTGCTTCAGGATGGGAAAATGGGTATTCTTTTTAAAAAGGATAAAGACGATCTATCCAATCAAATGATAGGCATAGAAAATATAGGCAATGTTGAACAAGATAAAGTTATAGCATATAGAGAGAAATCGAAAACCGGAATTACAAAAATCTACCAATGGGAACATATTGCAGATCAATATTATCAAATTTTTTTAAGCTTAACCAATGAAGGGGATATTCAATAACTATCTCATCGCAAAAGTATTATTAGACTTCCCAATTTTAATAATTGCTCACGCAATTGCTTATTACAATATTATTCCAGATAACCAATTTGTTTCAATTGGCGCGCAGATAACTTTCATAGTTTCCTCAGTTTTTTCCTGGTATCTCGCAGCAAGTATATCTAAGTTGAACACAGATAGACGTTTCAATAAGTATACAGAGGAGATTGTATTTATTACTTACACATTACTTGTTTTTTTAATTATTCAAGCCTCGAATATTTTTTTATTTAAATTGTTTTTATTCTACAGTTCGAGTTTTTTCGCTTTTTACGTTATTACACTCTATCTGCTTATCACAACCACAAAGTATATTGTTAGAAAATATTTACATGCATTCATCAATAAGGGTAGGGTTTTTGAACGTGTTTTAGTCATTGGCAATGCTGAGTATGCCAATCACTTTCAAGATGTGATTACAAAACACATTTTTTATGGGTACCGCTGCATTGGCGCACTTCATGAAAATCCTGATGGCTTTATGGCCTGCCCGTATTTGGGAAAGCCGAATCAACTCAGGGATATTTTAAATACCCAAACATTAGACGAAATTATTGTTGCATTGCCAAATGAAAAAGAGAAAGACATAAATGAAATAATTACCATTTGCAATCAATTTGATGTTAAAGTGCGTATTATTCCTGATTTCCATCACTTCATATCGAATCCAATGCAATTTGAGAGCATAGGATTGATCCCTGTAATTAGTCAACAAGAACTTCCCCTAGATAAATGGAATAACCAATTGATCAAGCGTGTTTTTGACATCCTGTTCTCCATTACTTTCTTTATAGTAATTGGTTCTTGGCTATTTCCGACGATCGCTATTCTCATCAAACTAAGTTCAAAGGGCCCTGTGTTATACAAACAAAAGCGATGGGGATTAAATAATGCTCGGATCAATGTATATAAATTCAGAACGATGTATCATCGGGTAGAAACCGTTTCCAAGGAAGGATTATTTTTGCAAACCGAAGAGAATGACCTGCGGATCACTCCATTGGGAAGGTTTTTAAGAAAAAACAGTTTTGATGAATTTCCACAATTTCTAAATGTGCTAAAGGGAGAAATGTCAGTTGTAGGGCCAAGGCCTCATGCCATACCGCATAGCTTGGAAAGCCTAAACTTTGTTTCAAGTTATATGCTGAGACATATGATTAAACCCGGCATCACAGGATGGGCACAGGTTAATGGATATCGAGGAATGACGAAGAACCATTTCGACATGCAAAACAGAGTAAATTATGATTTGTATTATATTAGAAAATGGAATTTTTGGCTAGACTGTCAAATCGTGTTGCAGACATTCATCAACCTGATAAGCAACAAAAAGAATGTAAGATAGATTAACGGGAACACAAGATTGGATAAGGTTTAATAATACAAAAAAGTATTAACTTCGAACTAAGCTTCTGATCTCTGTAATAAATTCATTTTCAACTGTTTTTGAAATTTATTACCTGTGTAGGTTGATGAAATTGGCTATCTTTTTACTGAATAGCAGAGTAATGAGCTATAAAAAAAAATTAATTTGATGCTATGAAATTTTTTATTTGCCTGATTGTTCTTAATAGTCTAATGATAGCAGCAATTGGACAGTCCAAGCTTCCTGCAAAAAAAGGAGATGCCATTGAATCCCAGTTGGTCAACATGTATTTAAAAGCCAAGCAAATGGGGATTTCTGACAATGAAATTAAAAATCAATTGGTAAAAAAAGGATACCCCGCTAACATCATTGAAGAAATAAAGAGGGTTTCTGCAAATAAAAACGCCTACGCATCAAGTGCAGGAACAGCAGCAGAAAACATGGCTGATAACAATGGATTAACTGAAGTCAATAAGAGAGACACCAATTGGGTGTTTAAAACGCCCTTAGCAAAAGAAAGCTCTCCGTATTTTGGATATAATTTTTTTGGCGAAGCGTACCTCGACTACTCTCCCAATACGAATCTAGCAACACCTGAAAATTATATATTAGGTCCTGGTGATGAATTAAAAACAGTCTTAACAGGCCTCAATACGAAAGAGATTTCGGAATATATATCAGCAGAGGGATACTACAATCTACCATATGTTGGCATGATAAATCTAAATGGTGTTAGCATCGAAGCCGCCAAGATCATCATTCGGGAAAAACTATCCAGTGTATTTCCCGGACTCAAGACATCTGCAACTAAGCTATTTATTCATCTTGGAGAACTAAGAACCATACAAGTTATGGTATCAGGAAATGCATCGAAGCCAGGATCCTATGTAATTTCCTCATTAACAAATCTATTCAACCTCATTTATCTTTCAGGAGGGCCGACTGACAATGGAACGATGAGGAATATAGAATTAATTAGAAATAATAAGATCATTAGGAATATTGACTTTTATGAATTTATAAAAACAGGAATACTACCCAGCAACATAAGATTAGAAGACCAAGATGTCTTACACTTCCCTGTATACAATAAAAGAGTAAAAATTGAGGGGGAGGTAAAATCTCCATCAATATTTGAAATCAAAGAAAATGAGACCTTATATACTATTATATCCTATGCAGGAGGATTTACGGAAAATGCATATTCAAAAAGAATAAGTGTTGAAAAGAAAGGCGGAAATCATTTGTTGATAGATGATGTAGATGAGGAGAAATATTCAACATACGTTTTAAAAGGTGGAGAAAACGTAAACGTTGGGGCAATAGATCAGCGGTATGAAAATAGGATATTCATAAGTGGTGAAGTAAACAGACCTGGATCCTATGGATTGCTTAAGGCAGAAACTTTAAAAGAATTGGTAAAAAGAGCAGGTGGACTGAAAGAAGACGCTTACCCAAATAGAGGATTTATACAAAGAAAAATAGCAGGTAGAAACCTAGAAATGATCCCATTTGACACTGAACAATTAGCAGATGAGAGCAAAGATGATATTTTGCTAATTAACAAAGATTCGATTGTGATATTCTCATCAAATAGCTTTTTAAATAATAGTTTTGTAAATGTCAGCGGGGGGGTAAAAAACCCAGGTAGATATAGCTTTAAAGAAGGAATGAAGATAGAAGATCTGATCGCATTGGCAGGAGGATTTACTATTGATGCAGCAAACTACAAAGTAGAATTAAACAGACTTGAAAAAAACAGCTCTGAGACACTTTCTAATCAAATATTACAGAGGAGAAAATTACATATAGACTCCACACTGAAAACATCAACTGCCTCAATTGAGCTAGCCCCATTTGATGATGTTTTCGTTCCAAGATTATTAAATTACAGGTTGATGGGGAACGTAAAAATAAGGGGTGAGATTCTATACGAAGGGGATTATAGTATAGAAAAAAGAGATGAGCAAGTAACCGATATTGTTGAGAGGGCTGGGGGAATATCGCCTTTTGCTTCAATAAAAGACATTCAAGTCTTTAGAAATGGATTGAGGGTTGGAACAGATATATTTACCAATAGCATGGTAGATCAAAAAAACAATTCACTGCTATTGCTGCCTGGGGATAGCATATTCATCCCTAGAAAAAATAATTTTGTTACTATCAAAGGAGCAGTGTACAATGAGCAATTAATTGAATATAATGGTTCAAGCATGATGCGTTATATTTCAGCCGTAGGTGGAACTAAAGACAATGCGAATTTAAAAAAAGTATATGTAAAATATGCAAATGGGAAATACAAAAAAACTCATCGATTTGTATTTATGAGATTTCATCCCAGCATAAAGCAGGGATGTGAAATTATTGTGCCTGAAAAAACACCCGCTGATATGAGAAATATTGGTCTGTCAGAAATAAGTGGCATAGCTACTTTATTGACATCCATAGTGGCCATAATTTCTATCATCTCACGATAAAATATTTTATGAAAAGTTCAATCTATCAGCTAAGTGTAAAGCTATTCAGGGAGTACATGACTTTTCTAATAACCAAGAAAAGGGCGATACTGTATATCATGATATCCTTTGCGGGATTAGGTATTTTGGTTGCATTACTAAGACCAATAAAATATACTGCGAGATCTAGCTTTGTTGTAGAAGACAGCAAATCAATTGGCGGATCAGGGTTGATGGGGGCATTGTCCGGACAATTTGGTTCAGAAATATTAAATGTTTTGGGCGCTGGAAGCAACTTGTTAAGTGGTGAAAATATTATTGAATTATCGAAGAGTAGAAGCTTAATAAGAAAAACCTTACTGACCCCCTATGATAGCACCCAATATTCACTCGCTGATAAATATGCGGAAACCTCACTGCTGAAAAAAAAGTGGAAAAGAAGTAAAAAAGTTGGCGCTTGGATATCCTTCTCTACTGAAAAGAAATCTTTTACACGCACAGAGGATAGCTTATTGAATAATATTATAGATAGAATCATAAAAAAAGACATTCGAGTATTTAAGCCAGATAGAAGATTGAGTTTGTTCGAGATCAACATTACAATGAGAGATGACCAACTGGCAAATCTGTTCTGTCAAAGATTATTGAACAAGACCTCGGACTTATACATTGAAGCAAAAACAAAAAGAATTAGGGGCAATATAAATAGATTACAAAGTCTTGCTGATAGTTTACAAGACTACGCAAACGGTAGAATAAAAAAGTCTCTTACTTCCAATTTTAGACTGCTGGACATCAACCCACAATATTTATCTGAAAGCGTCAACAGTAGAATAGATGAAAGAGAGGAAGTTTTATCTAGCACAGTATACGCAGAGATCTTAAAAAATCTGGAAATCAGTAAAGTATCACTATTGCAAGAAACTCCAACAATTCAGTTGGTAGACACTCCGATCATTCCATTGCCAGATAATAAAATTGAATGGCACGAAGGACTAATTGGCGGAATATTAACAGGAGTGGTGATTAACATTTTGCTCTTCGCTTTCATTTTTGCCCCAAGTCAAACTGTGCAAAAATTATAGCCTATATCTTAATAATAATCTCCCACTCGTATTAAAAATATCATTCCCTATATTTTCAAACCCAACATCAGTATATCTATACCATTCCCACTGATAATTTAAATCCCTTTGCCAGGAGTATTCTCCAGCTAGCGTAATTTTTTTAAAACTAAATGAGAAGTAAGCGGTAGAAGACACTGTTGCCCAATATTGGTTAAAATGATCAGTCTGATAATATTTGGTAGAGTGGTAGAAATCCAAGTTGTGAATAACGCGATTTACCCTAATTCCAACAACTTGAAGTCCTCTCATCCATTGAAGAAAGAGTGTTTGGCTATTGCTACCAGGGCCTATACCTGCGCCTAAGATCTTTCCCCTATTCGTGAAACCTTGTCTTACATGTTGATGCAAATACCAGCTATTTGGCTTTTCAAAAACTTGCAAAGCATCCGGTAAACTTAGTGTGGTTATTTCTACCCCTAACTGCAATAACATCTTCTTGCGGCGATTAATTTCAAACGCTTTTTTAAATCCTCCGGTGAACCCCCTGCCATACGACTGTTTTTGAAATACGTTCCATATATTCAAATATCTATCATTGCGCCCATATTCATAATAAATTTCAGCCTTTTCAGACGGCATTACGTAGCGCATAAACCAAGATCCCATAGCAGCTTTCTTACCAAGCTTTACGCTATTTGTAAAATCAACGCCGACGAGCCCTCCAAAAGGCAATAGATCAAGAACATTATTCATTTCATCTTTATACATCATAGATGTTCTTGCCAAGCCGATATAAAGCCCAGGTACCCACTTTGGCTGAAGGGTGTAGACAAGTCCAGTAAGATAACGATTAGTTGTTTTTTTGGGCTTATACAAAAACTCATTATACCGTGTACTTAGGCGGTTTGTTTCTGGAGGATAAATTCCGCTTTGTTCTAATAGCCCGACAATGGCTTCACCCTCAATATTACCAATAAAGGTCTTGATGGGTCTTCGTGTAGAAACTGTGCCATGAGCAAAGCCTTGAGCATTGCTTCCAAGAATAATGGGGTTAAAGCTAGCTGGGCCCCACCATTTATTAGCGGTAGATAAACCAATATCAAAAGTTTTCCAATGAAATATTGCAGAAGACTGTCCTAAGGAATATTTATTCAGTTGTGTTTCTCCAAACTGGGCAGGAAGATCCAGGTTATTCAAATAATGATAATATTCAGTCCAGTCAGTACTATTTGTTGGATACTTCGGAAAAGGCTTGTTTTGGCCTCGTTGAAATTCAGGTACAAATTGCAATGTGATTTTATTTTTCCACTTGAGGTTAAACCCGGCTGTGAAAAGATTTTGAACGCCAACATTAGGGACAAGAGTTCCCTGGCTAAAATTTGAAGGAATGGTGGAACTGAATACAGAGATAAATTGAAGCGGGGCGAGACTCATTTCAACATCAGCAAATGATAATTTTATTTTTTTTGCAACTGGTACGTTAAGAATAGAATCGATTTCATCATTACTCAATTGATTGGGATTAATTAAAAATGATCGGTTTTGAATGAGTTGAGTAGCACGAATGATATCGGGACCTTGATAGCCATAAAAGGTTTGACCATTACTCGGCAGAGTAATTGCAACAAAAGCAAATACCAAGAAACTAACTATTTTATTGTTTTGATAGTTCATATTCATTACCAAAAATATTGTGCTTTTAAGGCCATGAAAACATTAAGAGGTTTATCTATTGTCCACTGGTATCCATTTCGATGAACAAGTTCTAGACGGCCAGACAATAAAAGCTTATTTACAAGCATTTGTTGATGAGCAAGGCCAAAGGACCAGTCCGTCCATTTTAGAGTATGAAAACGTGGATTATGCTGATATCGCTCTATCGTCACCACTTGTTTATTTAATTTGTTGATACGGCTGACCCTCAGTGTGGCTGTATTATCTCCAGGGCCCAATCCCCCACCTATGATTTGGTTATAATGAGTATATCCCTCATTCACCTGCCAATGAACATACCAATTGCCGGCAGGTCTGGCAAGATCAGAATTGGTAGGTGCCATTTGTGTCAATTCAGCTTCAACAGTCATTCTTCTATAGGTTGACAATGGAAAAACTTTTCTAAGTCCCAATAGATATGCTGAAGCATGATCGGGGTTTAAGGTTAAATCCCTGAGGTTGTATTTATAATCATTCCATCCATATTCACCATATATTTCAGCATGCAGAGAGGGAAATCTTAAACGTGCAAAAATATTAATGAGCTGATCTCTATTTTTTGCATCTTCTAGTAAACCAGTTCCCCCTTCAGTCTTGTTCTTAAAAAAAGCAGAAGCGAGGACTGGCGCATATTTATCAATAAAACTTCCTGAAGTAGGAATATCCCTTTCATACAGTTGAAACATTCTGTTGAGACCAATTGATAGGGTCTTAAAGAAAACGGGACTGTAGGCTAAGTTTAAACCACTAAACAATCTCTGTTCATTCGAGGGTGAACGTCCATATATACTTTCAAATGTATTAAGGTTTATGTTTTCAAAAGGAAAATTGGATCTGCTCTTAAGATAGCCACTGACAA
>JBILBU010000076.1:0-4482 GCA_044353505.1 Chitinophagaceae bacterium
TTCAATTTAGCATAATTGTGGGCTGCACTTCCATTTTTTAAAATTCCCCGAATTCAATTTTTTTGGTCCACCACTTTTTGTCTCACTGTTAAAGATTTATATCCCCAGTTTGAAATCAAAAGAAAATTGCTGCCTAAAGAGGGAACACTTTATATACCATTTGAATTAATAAACACAATAAATAGAATTTCTCCTGCTGTGAACCCTTATCAACATCCAGCAAATGCAAGCGGTGCTACTCAAGACAATATAATTTGGCTCTTTTGATTTTAGAATTACACTGATGCTACCTCAGTTTATCTAAGAATTAAGGGGTCGACACCTAATTTAGTAGACATTCCGAGTGAATTAGAATAAATCTTGCAGGATAAAGATTATATTCAAAGAACAATTCCTATAAGTTTGATTCAAAAGTCTACCATTCAGCTATTGCGTATTCCATTTAGCTTTTTTTTGATGCCAGTGTATTGGTTTGCCCTTAGTATTACCAATGAAATCAATTATAAAAAGGCTATTTTGATTTTTATACTGTTGCATGCGATACTTTATCCAGCCAGCAATGGGTACAACAGCTATAATGACAGAGATACGGAAAGCATTGGTGGCGTTGCTAATCCAATGCTACCTACCAAGCAATTATATTACATTACGCTGGCTTTAGATCTGATAGGATTTGCATGTTCTTTTTTAATCAGCAATGTATTTGCTACTTGTTTTCTCTTTTTTATTGTCTGCTCAAGGTTATACAGCTGGCGGGGATTGCGCATAAAGCAATATCCAATACTCGGCTATTTATTGGTAATCAGTAATCAGGGCATATTGGTATTCTTTGCTATTGCTCACGGAGTTAGTAGCAATCTTACAATGGAAGTCCCATTTTTATTATTGTTGTCTGCAGGTTTATTGATAGGAGGGTTTTACCCCATCACCCAAATCTACCAGCATATACAAGACAAAAAAGACGGTGTTAAAACTATTTCGATACTACTAGGAAAAAGAGGGACTTTTATTTTTTGTGGCATTCTCTATTTAGTTGCATTTTTATGTCTCTATTTATATTTCCAATCGAACATGTTGTTATATAATTTTTGGATTATACAATTATTTTTCGTTCCAGTCGTTTTGTATTTTTGTAGTTGGATGTTAGCAGTATGGAGAAGTCCTCAAAAAGCTAATTTCAAAAATACCATGCGAATGGTTTGGCTCGCCAGCACCTGTAGTAATTTGGCATTTATCACTTTATTAATTTTGAATCATTTTGGCTGATATCATTTCTATAGCAACTTCAAGTCCAGCATATGCCCATAAACAAGAAGACATTTTGCTATATATGCAAAAAGCTTATCAATTGGGGGAAGATGAAAAAAGGAAGCTGGCTTTTCTGTATCATCATAGTGGTATAGAAACAAGACACTCTGCTATTGCAGATTATGGCATCAATGTATCAGGCTTAAAGTTTTTCCCTCAAAACGAATATGATTCATTCCCGTCTATTGATCACAGAATGAAATTATATAAAAATAAAGCTTTGCCGATCTCCATTGAAGCGATAAATAAATGTATCGACACGCATATTAATGCTGATCAAATTACACATTTAATTACCATCAGTTGTACGGGCATGAGTGCGCCAGGATTGGATTTAGAAATCATGGAAGCGATGAAATTATCGCCAACCTTGTTTCGAACATCTATCAACTTTATGGGATGTTATGCAGCCATACATGGATTGAAATTAGCTAAGTTTATTTGTGATAGTGTGCCAGATGCAAAGGTTGTATTGGTTGCAACAGAATTGTGCACTTTACATTTTCAGAAAGAATATACACTAGAAAATGCATCAAGTAGTCTATTGTTTGCTGATGGATCAGCAGCAGTTTTGATAAGCAATAAAATTTCTAGTGCGAATGCATTGAAAATCGAAGGTTTTCATTCGCAAGTAGTGCTAGAAGGCAAAAAAGATATGGCATGGGAAATCAGTAGCAAGGGGTTTTTAATGACCTTAAGTAGTTATATCCCTCAACTCATCAAAGAAGATATTGAATCATTAATTTCTGCTGCACTTCAGAAAGAGAATTTGACACATCAGGAAATTCCTTATTGGTGTATCCATCCAGGTGGCAAAAAGATTGTGGATGTAATTGAACAAAAACTGTCTTTAACGGCTGAACAAACAAAATACGCTAGAAAAGTATTGGCCGAAAATGGAAATATGTCGTCTCCGACCATTCTTTTTGTGTTAAAAGAAATCATAGAATCTCCCATTAAACCAGGAGAGAGAATTTTTGGGATTGCATTTGGTCCAGGGCTAACAATGGAAACCTTTCTTGCCAAAAGAAAATAACTGTACAGAAATGAATTTTGAAAAACGGTCTTATCAAAAGGAATTACTTGATGGTGAAGACATTCCCTTTCCGGCTATTGCACAAACCATGCGTGAACTC
The DNA here is from genome assembly GCA_044353505.1 of Chitinophagaceae bacterium. Lineage (GTDB taxonomy): Bacteria > Bacteroidota > Bacteroidia > Chitinophagales > Chitinophagaceae > Pollutibacter. Next base: position 2,445 of record JBILBU010000076.1, read on the forward strand.
AATACCATTAATACACTGTTGGGTGGACATGCCATTACATTAGCGGGTTTTAAGCAACTGATAAAAGACAAAAATAATATAACTGTGTGCGAGATAGGTTGTGGGGGTGGAGATAATTTAGTAGCAATCGTAAAATACTGTCAAGATAATAAAATCAAGATCAATTGTATCGGAATTGATTATAATAAAGAATGTATTGCTTTTGCTAAAGACAATGAGTACCTAAAAGAAAATACTGAATTCATTTGTAGCGACTATGCAAAAGTAAATTTTGACAAATCTCCTGAGATCATTTTTTCCAGTTTGTTTTGCCATCATTTTACAGATGAGGAATTAGTATTACAACTCAATTGGATGAAAAAGAATGCCGGACTAGGATTTTTTATCAATGATTTACAACGCCATTGGTTGGCCTATTATTTGATACATATACTTACACTATTATTCTCAAAATCATATCTAGTAAAAAACGATGCCTCGTTAAGTGTTGCCAGGGGTTTCAAAAGGCCAGAATGGCAATCACTTTTTTCGAAAGCTAAAATTGTCAACTTCCGTATAAAATGGAAATGGGCATTCAGATATTTAATCGTAAAAGATCAATCTGCATAATGAATAAAGAGTTTGACATTGCAATAATTGGAGGCGGCCTTGCGGGATTGAGTCTATCTATTCAGTGTGCAGACGCAGGATATAGTACCCTATTATTTGAAAAAGAAAATTATCCCTTCCATAAAGTTTGTGGTGAATACATCAGCAATGAATCACTTCCTTTTTTAGAAAGACTAGGGATACCCATTTCAAGTTGGGGGCTACCGAGCATGACCGAATTAAACATATCCGCACCCAATGGAAGATCCTACCAATTCGCCTTACCACTTGGTGGCTTTGGAGTTAGTCGGTATAAATTAGACGATTATTTGTATCAAATTGCCTTGAACAAAGGAGTTACTGTTCTTACACATACCAAAGTACAGGATGTAAATTTTACACTAAACAGATTTGAAATTATCACAGACAAAAAAAACTACCAAAGTAATGTAGCTGTGGGAAGTTTTGGTAAAAGGAGCAATCTTGATATTCATTTGTCACGTCCTTTTGCGAAAGCAAAGCCAAATGCTGTAAATAATTTTATTGGAGTCAAATACCACATTCGATATCCTCATCCAGCCAATCAAATTGCATTACACAACTTTGATAATGGCTATTGTGGAATTGAAGAAATTGAAAATGGGGAATGTTGTTTATGTTATTTAACCACTGCAGAAAACTTGAGAAAAGCAGGGAATAGTATTAGCACAATGGAAGAAACAATTTTATGGAAAAACCCATTATTGAAGCATATTTTTAATAATGCAGAGTTTATGTATAAAAAACCCCTTGTCATATCGCAAATAAGTTTTCAAAATAAATCACAAATAGAAAACCATATGTTATGTGTAGGCGATGCGGCAGGGATGATTACGCCACTCTGTGGCAATGGAATGAGTATCGCCTTACATGGAAGCAAAATTGCTTTTCAACATATTGATCATTATTTCAAGAACGGACAAAATAGACCATTATTAGAATCGGGCTTTGAACAGCAATGGAAAAAAGAATTTGCAAATAGAATTTCTGCTGGCAGAACCATTCAACAACTGCTTGGCAATGTTCATATCACAAATTTATTTTTACAAATCATGCAATACTTTCCAAAGATTTCTAAAAAATTGATCAGAGCAACCCATGGCAATCCTTTCTAAATATTAGTTTCCAACTTAGTTGATGAATTTCGCGAATATGCAAGTTGATGAGTAAACAAAAAAGCAGTTGTGAGATTTCTCTTCATAACTGCTTAATTGTTAAGTGGGCCCCTTTAGACTTGAAGCAGCCCCGATAGCTATCGGGGCTCTGATTATGAGCGTTTCTGGTAGTATTCCATACCTTTTCTTTTATTGACAATCAATAGGATACAAGATTGAAATAGATCTATTTTTCTCATATTTCACCTCTTATAACTTGTTTTTGTGAAAACCTGGCGGGGAACTTGGCCGGAGGT
>JBILBU010000018.1:0-44114 GCA_044353505.1 Chitinophagaceae bacterium
CATTCAGTTCATCAAGAACAGCTTGTGAAATCGTTTTCATGATTGGTAATAATTTGATTAAAAATAATGCAAAGCATAGACAGAAACAAGTCCTGTCAAACTAAAAAACTTGAACAACTCAGTTATCCCCTTCATTCACAATAACATTTGGGTATTTGTTCCTAAACATATCCAAACCGGTTTTTGTGACTTTAGAATTCCAGCAATAAAAATGAGTCAGACTTGGAGGAGGGATATATTGAGCAAGTCCATCATCATCAACAGATGTACCAACAATATTGAGATAAACAAGATTTGTCAGCCCGTTTAACTCCGCCATGGTTGGCCCTCCTACTACAGTGCCCCTTAAAACTAATCTTCGCAAGTTTTTACATGTTGAAATTTGCTTGGCCGCCTTATCCGTGATTTTTGTATCTGCAAGATGCAACCACAAGATATTTTCAACAATCGGCGACAGCATGGCTACTTCATTATCCCCAAAGGAAGAAACATTCACTGCATTTACTTCAAGGGCATTAGCACCAGCAGCAATTGGTTTTACAACGAGCCCAAGCCGCTTTAGGCGTCCAACTGCAGCAGTATCAGGGGCAGGCAATTCAGGCAGCATAAGATCTTTAGATACTCCTGCCGAATCAGCGCCGGCAGATTCGATTGTAGCCACCCGCTTTTCACCTGATTCTATCCTCCCCTCTTCAGACTCGAAAAGATATCCCGAGCCATGAGTTAGGTTAGCCCCATAATGAGCGGTAATAATGAGCAACACCATTGATGCGATAAACACACCATGAAACAAAGTATTGAGCAGCTTGCCATGGTCTCGCACCTTGTGCAAATAGACCAACAACATTGCAGAAACACAGAGATAGACGCCGGGCCATTTATGCCTTGATACAGCAGACTCAGCATATTCGCCTGACCAAGAAAGGATCCATCCAAGGGATGCTGCAATTCCAGCAGATACAGCACCAGCAATCAACACAATCCAGATTAGTTCAGATCTTCCCCGTATTTGTTTTGGCGACAAATATTGAAGAATAAAGGCCAAAATCAAAATACCAATGGGAAAGTGAACTGTGGCAGGATGTAGACGCCCAAACAAATCAATAATCATGAAATCAAATTAACGGTTAAATAGACCCTTCAAATTAATGATTCCAAAATTCACATCCAAAGAATAAGCTGCAAATGAAAATAAAAGATTCACTCGAGCAGTTGCATGGCTTACAATTTAATGTAAAAGAAATTCAGTTTTCTGTATTTTCAACTCAATGAGTACTCAATTTAACTTCATGAAACATTGCCTCTTTCTACTTCCTTTTGTTATGTTTTTCTTCAGCGCGGGATTTACCCAAGAGATTCATGTTTCCATTAAAGGCAATAACCGCAATCCGGGATCTGTAGATAGCCCATTGGCATCTTTAGAAGCTGCAAGAGACCTGGCAAGAAAAATAAAAACCAACAAGTCAAATTTAGCGGATACAACCAAGGTAATCATACATGGTGGACTTTATGAAATTAACAGTTCGCTGATACTTGATGAGCAAGATGGCGGAAGCGATGAAGCTCCTGTCATATGGATTGCTGCAGCTGGTGAAGATGTTCGCATCTCGGGAGGGAGAAGATTATCTGCAAAAGAATTTACCCCAGTAAAAAATAAGCAAATACTAAAAAGACTGTTGGCCAATGCACATGGCAAAGTATTGGAAATAGATCTACATGCCCTGGGAATTAGAAATTTCGGCAAACACATTCAATATGGACACGGACTATCCGTTGTAGCATCCCCTATGGAATTATTTTTTAAGGGAGCGCCTATGATACTTGCTCAATACCCAAACAAGGGAGCAATGAAAATTGGTGCGGTTATAGATATGGGATCTGTTCCCAGAATTGGCGACAAGTCTAATCGCGGAGCGGTTTTTACATACACGGATGACAGGCATGCAAGATGGGCTGGGCAAGAAGATATTTGGATTCAGGGCACATTTAACTATGGCTTTGCCGATGATTACTCGCAAATAGCCAACATCGATACCATCAACAAACTGGTAAAACTGCTGAAACCACATCTGTATGGTGTAGCCTCAGGTACCGACTTCCAATCCTACAAGGCCATAAACATCCTTGAGGAATTAGATAGTCCGGGCGAATGGTATGCAGATCCCAACACCGGTATGCTGTATTTCTGGCCACCCGCTTCTTTGAAAAACGAATCGATTCAGCTATCTATTCTTGAAGAGCCAATTGTAAGCATAGAAGGTGTGAGGAACCTAAGAATCGAAGGCATTACGATAGAAGTTGGCAGAGGCATGGGAATATATATGGAACGCTGCAACAGTGTAGTAATAGCAGGATGCACAATAAGAAATCTTGGTACTTGTGGGATATTGATGGGACAGGGTGCGAGGGTACTGGATGAAACTACTTCAATCGATGATTACAAGGGGATCCCCCAATCAAGGGAGATAGGCAGCCTTCAGAATCATTTCTATAGCAACAATGCCTGGAATCGAAATGCAGGGGAACAAAACGGAATACTAAGTTGCGAAATATACAATACAGGAAGCGGGGGAGTATTCCTGAGTGGCGGAGATAAGAAAACACTTCATAGGGGAAATAGTTATGTAGAGAATTGCAAGGTGCACGATTATAATAGAAGAAATAAATTTAACTGGTCTGGAATCATTGTGGACGGTGTTGGCAATAGTGTAAGGCATTGCGAAATATACAATTCAGATTGGCAGGGCATCTATGTTCATGGCAATGATCACCTGTTTGAATATAACCACATTCATGATGTTACACTGAATTCAAACGACACTTCACCGTGGTATATTGGAAGAAATCCGAGCGACAGAGGGAATGTGCTGCGTTATAATTATTTCAACAACTGCGGCAATCCCAACAGAATGAATATGGGCATCTATTGCGATGATTCATCCACCGATGTGTATGTGTTTGGAAATGTATTCAACAACATGAAAACAAACCATGGCATGCTGTTTTCGAATACAGGATGGGACCTGGTGATGAAAAACAATATTATAATTAACCCCATATCGCACACAGCAGTAATTTCAGCACACTACTACACTTGGGCAGCCAACACCGGCAATACCATGTTTGGGAAAGATGGATTACTCAGAAAGCGACTTGAAAAAGAGATCCAGTTCAACGAGCCTCCCTATTCAACCAACTACCCTGAATTGCTCACCTACCTTGATGAAATAAAAGAAAAAGAAGAATGGGCTGGGATGAGATCAAAAGGAAATCTGTTCGAAGACAATCTAATTGTAGGCGGTCCGGAAGACCCTGTATTGCTGATGGGAGGAACTCATGCCCAACTGTCATCCAAAAACAATTGGCGGACAAGAGAAGATCCTGGATTTGTTGACATGAAAAACGAGAACTATATGCTTAAAGCAGATGCAAAAGTTTTTAAGATGATACCCGGATTTCAAAAAATAGCATTTGAAAAAATAGGACTATATATTGACCAGTATAGAAAAGAAAAATAGGTATTGCTGTGTATAGCACCTTGGCAACTAAAGATGAAATGATAACCGCATACGAATCATCATTAAACAAGAATCATACACTAACCACTAATCCCCCAATGCTGCTTTCTTCATCGCCGCAGCCTTTTCCTTACCAAGATAATCTTCAATGAGGTGATGAATCAAGTAGATGATTGGAGTACAAAGTATAGCAATGGCAAACTTATACACATAGCCTGTCATCGCAATGGCTGTGACCCTGGGAAAAGAAAAGCCAAGTGAAAAGTACAAATAAATATAGGACACCACTATGGTGTCGATCAACTGAGACACAAGTGTTGAAAGTGTTGCCCGCATCCATATTCCCTTTTCGCCGGTAATGATTTTAATTTTTTTGAATATGGCGGCATCTGCAAGTTGCCCAATAAGAAATGCAGTGAGCGATGCAAAAATAATGTTCATGCCCTGACCAAGAACCTGAGTATATGCGGCCTGCATATTGGGTACGCCATTTGATTGTTGAGAGCCAATCCAATAATCATCAGCTGCCACATGAATGGCGCCGTAGAAAACAATAAAGGCAAATCCAATAATCATTGCAGTAAGTAACGACAAAAATCTTACCCCCCTTACACCATAGTATTCGTTGATAAGGTCTGTCATAATAAAAACAACAGGCCAAATCAGCACCCCTACAGTAAGCGTAAATCCCAAACCACTTTCGCCCAATAGAGAAATATTTGATGCAGGCAACTGAAGCGTTTTTTCCAATGAAAATAACTTCACCCCGATAATCTCTGCGATCAAGGTATTGGCTACAAAAAAGCTCCCCAAAATGATAAATAGGCGGGTTGGCTTATCTTTTATAATTGAGTGTATCATAAACGTCTTAGGTAAAATGAATAAAGCAACTTGTATAAGTAAACATAAAAATAGGCAAGTATTTAATATTCTTGCGGGGGACCTTTGGGATCTATCGGTTGTCCTTTGTGCATCTTCTTTTCAACCAGCTCAAACAACCAAACAACAAGCACCAGTCCAACCGTAGCCACTACCGGCACCAAGTACATATTGTAGCCAATCAGTATGCTTATCCCACTAATGGCCCATATGAAAGCGGCGGTGGTAACCCCTGTAACTTTTTGATCAGATTTTACAATTGCGCCAGCACCAAGAAATCCAATGCCTGTAGCGATTTGTCCAATTATCCTTGTTGGGTCAATCATCGGATTCTGTTCGGCTAAATAAAAACCCAGCGATGAATACAAGGTGCAGCCTGCAGCGATAAGAATATTGGTTCTAATGCCAGCCGGACGGCCTCGCTTTTCCCTGTCATAACCAACCAAAAAACCACAAAACGTAGCTGTCAACAGCTGAGGCAAAAGCCTATTGCATAAAAAATCATATTCCCCTGCGAATAGTCCCATTGATCAACTTTTCAGTGTAAAATAAGACTATTTTAAAATATATAAACCCTTGAAATGGCAATAAACACGATAAATTACTTCAGGTTTTCTTTCTATCTTTATTAAAATCATTTTTATGAACATTTTTGTGGCTGGCCTTCCATACGACTTAGACGATGCCGAATTGATGGAAATTTTTGAAAAATTTGGGCAGGTAAAGAGTGCTAAAGTGGCGATGGACCGTGAAACAGGAAAGAGTAGAGGATTTGCTTTTGTAGACATGCCCATCAAGGAAGAAGCCATGGAGGCTATTGAAAACCTAAACGACATCAATCTTGGCAAAAAGCCACTGGTGGTGAAAGCAGCTGAGGACCGTCAATCATCCGGAGGTGCAAGCCCAAGACCAACTCCAGGCGGATTAACAAGATAGCCCTACGATCGAACCCAGCACTACAGGACAACTAGGCTGAATTCCTTCCTGCATTGATGATTCCAAAAGAACAACGCATGACAAGCTTTTCATAACTCTTTTTAAGAGGCGATTGAACATTAAGCTCTTCCATCTCCCTTACCTTGGTTATTGCAAACTGCTGTATGGTGGTAATTGGCAACACAATTTTTTCTCTTGTTTTTATAGAAATTTGTTCAACAGGGTAGTCGGCCATCAGCTGTGACTTGCCAGATAGACTGAGAATATATTTTTTCGTCAGCTCAAACTCCTGCTCCATACTCCTCCACAATTCGCCATACTGAGGATGGTCAGCCAAAAAAGCTGTGAGCGGAAAGAAACATTTTTTCATGGCCATCTCACAATTATCAATCAAGGTTCTGAAGAAAGAAGACCTTTTATAAAGATCTTGCAGATCAGTCATGAAACCCTTTTCTTCCATTTTTTTCAGCGCAGAGCCTACACCATAATACCCTGTAACATTCTGCTTCATCTGACTCCATGCTCCAACAAAAGGAATAGCCCTGAGATCTTGTAATACCAGCTTTGAAGTTGCCCCACGTTTAGCGGGTCGGCTTCCAATATTTGTTTCAGAGTAGAATCTGAGTGGACTGGTATGCGTTAGGTAATCCATAAAATAGGGATGATTCTTCAAAGCGGTATAGGCATGGAAACTTTCTTCGGATAATTGCTGCATTAAAATTTGCTCATCATGACTGAAGGTGCTGGATCCACTGGAAAATAATTCATTGCCAATGCCAGCATGAATCAACTGTTCGATATTGAATTGTGCAGCGTCGATCGTACCAAAGTTGGAACTAACCGTCTGACCTTGCACGGTAAGTTCAATTTCCTTATTTGCAATTTCCTTGCCCATGGATGCATAAAACTTATGCGTCTTTCCACCGCCACGGGCAGGCGGACCGCCACGTCCGTCAAAAAAGACAACATCTATGCCGTACTTAGCAGATATTGCAGTGAGCTCTTGCTTGGCCTTGTATATACTGAAATTGGCCATGAGATAACCCCCGTCTTTGGTTCCATCGCTGAATCCAAGCATAACTGTTTGACTATTGCCCCTTCGTTTTAAATGCTCCCTATAAAAAGACAAGCTGTAAAGCTCTTGCATAACTCCAGCCGCATTGATCAAATCATCGATCGTCTCAAAAAGCGGTATAACATCAACAGTTACAGCCTCTCTTTTCCATCCTGCAAATACAAACAAACCAAAGACCTCAAGAATGTTGACAGTATTTTTACACTGGCTGATAATGTATCTTTCGCAACCAGGTCTTCCATTTTGCCTCTGAATCTGCTTAATGGCACGCATGGATTCTACAGTATCTTTAATAATTGCATCGAGTTGATCGGGCACTTCAACTTCAGTTGAAACATCGGAGAGCCATTTTATTTTTTCTTGCTCCCCCATCGCATCATATTCACCTTTCTTCAATCCTGCATATGCAGAAAGCTCAGAGATCACCCTTGTGTGAACGGCACTATCTTGTCTAATGTCCAGAGAGGCAAAAAATAAACCAAAAATATGAACCCGATTGATCAGGCCGTCAACCATTCCAAGGAATAGGCTATTGTGATTAAATACCAGAGTTTCTCGGATCTCGTAAAGGGTTTGTAAAATTTCCTCTTTGGTAAGGTCTGTTCTGAAATCAGGAATGAAAATATTATTGTACAATTTCTTTTCCAGGTCCTGCAGCTTGTTTTCAACGCCCTCGAAAGTCAATCTCCTTCTCATCCTGCGAATATCAAGATAGTAACACTTGATAATACTCCCCCTTAGCGCATCCGCTACACGAACGGTGATTTCACTGGTAACGAAAGGATTACCATCACGATCACCGCCTGGCCAAAAACCCATTTTGACAATTGAATTCTCCAGCCCATATGAATCAGGAAGATAGGTTTTCAACGCAGAAACAATCCTGCCGCTAGCGGCATAAAAAACATTTTCCAAATACCATATTAGGCTAACTGCCTCATCGAAAGGTGTAGGCTTTTTCTTATTAAAAAAGGGAGTCTTGCCAAGTTGCTGCAAATAAATATTGATCTGGCTAATGTTGTTTGAAGCAACCGCTTTTGAAAGGTCATTAATAATGCCAAGAACTGAGCCCGGATAAAATTGGGTTGGATGTGCGGTAAGTACCAATCGCACACCAAAGTTTTTTAGTTTTTTGGAAAGCTGGGCTTCCTTTTGCAACGAAGTAACCTCTGTAACCAAATGCTTAAGCGTACCCTGCCCCTTCATGTCATTTAAGTTAGAAAAGGCAGCATCCTCCAAGGCGTCAAACAACACAACCTGCCTTTCTACAAACTGGACAAACCTGAACATTAGATCGAGTTGCTGTTCTTCTGTAGAGTATGAAATATGCCGGGCAAAAAAATCATTAATAATCAGGGAAGGGCTCATTTTCTTTTTGAAGCCATCCTCGCAATTCGACTGCAACAAAGAAAGCATGATCCCAGTCTTCTCTATCCTGTGAAAGGGCAGAGAGGTAAACAAACTGTTATAAAGTTGGTATTTGATACCCACTTCATTGTTGAACTTTGTAAGTTCTGCTGAAGAATTGCTACTCATTGGGGAAATTTGTTAGGGAGACCAAGAAAACGAGCAATAAAATTAAAAAAAAATCATCAAATCGGGAAGATTGTTTAATTTTGCTTGCAACAAACAACGTGGTGGCCATTCTTATCCATATTACCAATTATTCGCATGAGCTTAGCACAAGCCCAACTGCTTCTATTACGACCACATTCACTACAACAACCCGATAAGGGTTGCACATCTCATATTACCATCGGGCTTAACGCTACATTCAAGATTAATGTCTTGCTTACATCCACATTTACACCAATACATTCATGAAAATTATAAAAATCGAAGGCGACTTACTAGGGTCGGCAGAAGGAGTTCTAAAAGTAATTGATCAGCTCAGTAAATCGCTGAGTGTCGCTCCCTCATTTGTCTTCATCGCAGGAAACCCGACCACCGAGAAGAAGCTGGTTGAAGTAGGAAAGTTGTCTAAAATTCAGGGATATGACTTCTCAAGTCCCCTTTTAGACATTGAATCAACCTACCTCGCTCTTGCAAGGTCTGTTACTCCAGTAGTTCAGCAAAGTGGTGTACTCAGCTTTATAAGACAGCGGTTTAATGAAATAGATGACATGTGTAAAGGGATTCAGCTGCTAGGAGCATGCCCAGACAAGACAACAGAAGAAATAAGGTCATTTGGATCAGTGGTGCTCTCCTCTATTTTTTCTGCAGCATGCACTGCAAATGGACTGAAAACTAAATGGGTGGAATCTGGAGAGTTTGCAAAAGTAGAAGATGCTATAAGTCCGATCATCCCAGATGAAAATAAATCAGCCAAGAATCTGAATTTGGTCATTGATTCGGCAGTAAAGAACATTGAGCTTTGGACTGGACATAATCCTTACTCGACTGCAGACCCTGCACTCGTTAAGAATGCAAAACCCATAACAGCAATGACCTATGAAGAGGCGATGGAACTTACTCAGTTTGGAATCACCGTCATTCACCCAACAGCACTTGGCAAAGCCCATCAATATGGAATTCCTGTCACAATAAAAGATCTGGATAAGTTCTTAGAAGACAAAACCCAAATCAGCAATCTCATCAACCAGGAAGGAAATGCCATTGCCGGCATCTCGTCGATGGAACATATTGCTTTAGTCAATATTGAGGGTAGTGGAATGATTGGAGTTCCTGGATTTGCTAAACGCGTATTCAGTGGACTTCATGATGCGGGCATTAATATTATTCTTATTTCCCAGGGTGCCTCCGAGCATTCAATATGTCTGGCGGTGAAGCAGTCTTCAAGCCAAGCAGTTGTAGAAAAGCTAAATGAAGTCTTTGAGACTGAGCTACGAAAAGGCATACTCCAACCCGTTGGTGTTGTGGAGGATGCGTCAATTATTGGGTTAGTGGGAGAAAACATGAGAAGCCACCCCGGTATTAGCGGAAGGATGTTTAGTGCCTTAGGCAGAAACGGCATTAACATTCTGGCAATCGCACAGGGATCAAATGAGCGAGATATCTCAGCCGTTATCCTTTCCTCTGACCGCGAAAAAGCATTGAATGTTCTTCATGAAGCCTTTTTTGAGCACACAAAAAAAGAGATCAATATATTCATCATTGGAACCGGAAATGTTGGCAGAAAACTTATTGGCCAGCTGATGATGCAATCAGAGAAAATCGAAAAACAACAAAACCTAAAGCTGAATGTCATCGGTTTGTGCAACAGCAAAAAAATGATTGTGCTAGAAGAAGGCATCAACCTGTTGAACTGGGAGCAAACCCTATCCAATGGAATTGAATCAAACGCGGAACAATTCAAGCAGCACATGATTGGATTAAATTTGAGAAACAGTGTATTGGTTGACATTACAGCAAACAAATTGATTCCTGAATTATACACTGACGTGTTGAAAAAGTCGATGTCTGTTGTAGCCTGTAATAAAATTGCAGCGTCAGATAAATTAGAGCGCTACCAACAACTTAAAGACCTTGCACTCTCATACAATTGCAAATTCCTCTTTGAAACAAATGTAGGAGCAGCATTGCCGGTAATCGGCACCCTAAACGACCTACTCAAAAGCGGAGACCGGGTAAGAAACATCGAAGCCGTACTCAGCGGTACACTGAATTATGTATTCAATTATTACGACGGCAGCAAACCCTTTTCAGAGGTAGTTAGGGATGCTCAAAAAGAAGGATACACTGAACCTGATCCGAGACTAGATTTAAGTGGCACTGATGTGATGCGCAAGATCATGATTCTTGCCAGGGAAGCTGGAAGTCATATTGAAATGGAAGACATCACCTGCAATTCCTTCCTCCCTGAAAGTTGCATGAAAGGAACCGTAGAGGATTTCTATACTGCAATGACTGCAAATGAAAGCCATTTCAAAAAACTCTTGGATGATGCTAAGGCAGACAATTCAAAACTGAAATTTGTAGCAACCTACAACAACGGAAAAGCTTCAGTAGGCCTTAAGCATATAGGTCCTGGCAGCGACCTCTACCATCTTTATGGCAAAGACAATATTGTCTTGTTCTTTACAGACCGCTATGATCAAACTCCCCTATCCGTAAAAGGTGCAGGTGCTGGAGCGGATGTAACCGCAAGTGGCGTATTTGCTGATATCATTAGAACAATGAACAATTAATAGATTTACATGAGCCAAAGCATAAGTATAAAATCCCCCGCAACCATTGCGAATTTGGTTTGCGGCTTTGATATCCTGGGCCTTGCCTTGGAAGAGCCTTACGACCTGATGACGCTTGAGAAAACCAATGGAACAGGACTTGAAATCATTCATACTGACGAGTACAAACTTCCTCTAAAACCGGAAGACAATGTAGCAGGAGCTGCCCTGTTGGCTTTTCTGGATGAGTATGGCCAAGCCCCTGGACTGAAACTAACAATTGACAAAAGAATTAAACCAGGAAGTGGACTGGGATCCAGTGCTGCAAGTGCAGCAGGTGCTGTTTTTGCTGCAAACGAATTACTTGGTCGCCCTTTCAACAATGATGACCTCATTCGCTTCGCTATGTTTGGAGAAAAAGTTGCCAGTGGCGTAAAACATGCTGATAATATTACCCCTTGCCTAATAGGAGGAGTAACACTAATTAGATCAATACACCCGTTAGATGTAGTTAGTTTAGACTCCCCTGAATTATTCATCACAGTTGTTCATCCTCAAATTGAAGTGCGCACATCCGATGCACGACAAATATTAAGAAAGGAAGTGCCCCTTCAACTCGCCATTAAACAATGGGGAAATATTGCAGGACTGGTTGCAGGACTAATGAAAGGTGATTATGAACTTATTGGAAGGTCGCTTGAAGATGTAATCATTGAACCAGTTAGAAGCATCCTTATTCCAGGCTTTGATGAGGTAAAAAAACAATGCAAAGCCGCTGGGGCATTGGGTGGAGGAATTTCAGGCAGTGGGCCTTCCATCTTTATGCTGAGTAAAGACATCAAAACTGCAGAAGCTGTTGAAGCTGAAATGAAAAATATTTATGCCCGCATTGGCATCGAGCATAAAACCTATGTAACAAAGCTCAACGCCAAGGGCATGACCATTATCTGAGATCGACATGAATTATTATAGCCTAAATCATATATCTCCGCTTGCGGACTTCCGCCAAGCTACCCTTAATGGCCAAGCACCAGACAAAGGATTATACTACCCAGAAAAAATTCCAAGCTGGAACAAGGAATTTATATCCAACCTCAGAAAACTTGATAAAACAACTATCGGATTTGAAATCATGAAGCCTTATGTAGGCCATTGCATGAGCGAAGACGAACTGTACGAAATTATAGAAGATACATTGGCCTTCGATTTTCCCCTAAAGAAGATCAACGACAGGATTCATTGCTTAGAATTGTTTCATGGCCCGACATTGGCATTTAAAGACCTGGGAGCAAGATTTCTAAGCAGGTGCATGGGCAAATTCTCACAGGAGCAAGATGAAAAAATTGTTGTGCTGGTTGCAACAAGCGGTGACACAGGTGGTGCAGTAGCAGATGCTTTCTATAAAGTACCTGGCACAGAGGTAGTGATCTTGTATCCTTCTGGAAAAGTTAGTCCTGTGCAGGAAAAACAGCTTACCGGATTAGGTGAAAATATTCATGCACTCGAAATTCAGGGCGACTTCGATGATTGTCAGCGCCTGGTTAAAATGGCATTTGCAGACAAAGAGATGCATAGAGGCTGTTTGCTTACTTCATCAAACTCAATCAATATTTCACGTTGGCTTTCACAGCAAATCTATTATGTGCTGGCACTTTCGCAGTGGGATGAAGAGCTTGCCCCAGTCTTTTCTGTGCCGAGTGGAAATTTCGGCAACATTTGCGCAGGCCTTGTTGCTCAACGTTCTGGCATGCCGGCAAAGCACTTCATCGCAGCATGCAATCGCAACAAAGCATTCACCGACTACCTAGAATCAGGAAACTATCATCCTAGGCCATCCGTTCAAACAATATCCAATGCAATGGACGTCGGCGATCCAAGCAATTTTATTCGTATCGTAGAATTATTTAAAGGCGATTTCACAAGCATAAAAAATCACATCAGCAGCATGTCAGTTTCTGATGAAGAAACAGCATTGGCAATCAAACATGTATATGAACAGTATAATTATATTATGGACCCCCATACTGCTATTGCTTACAAAACAATGCATGATCGACTAGAAAAAAATAATGACGAGAAAGGTATTATTCTCGGAACTGCACATCCAGTTAAATTCCCGACTGTCGTCGAAGAAATTATTCAGCAAGAAATTCAAATTCCTTCCGCGCTAGAGGAAATTATGAAAAAGCCCAAAAAAGCACTGCTCCTCCCCCCGCAATATGACTTGGTAAAAGCATCAATCAGAAAAATAATCACTAATTAACGGGTTAAAACCAAAAATACGGCCTCAGCGATAAGGAAATAAAAAAAGTCATTTTTTTGAGCTTTTTGTTAATTAATCCTATATTCATAGTAGGCATTTCAAATAAAAAGTTAAAAATTGAACTTTTTATAATGAGTGATGTTTATGGAAATCGTGAAATCGAATGTAGAGAGCCAATTTAACGTTGTCATTTCTTAACCAAAACCATACACAATGAGTCCACTTTTCTTAGAATCAATTGCGGCTGACAATTACGTCGCATTCACGTTCTTCATTGGCACCATGGCTATGATGGCTGCCTCTGTTTTCTTCTTTTTTGAGTTGAGCAACACCGATAAGGCATGGCGTACGTCTGTGCTTGTATCCGGTTTGATCACATTCATCGCTGCTGTCCACTACTATTACATGAGAGGCTACAGCCTCGAGAATCCTGGTGAGTCTCCAACCTTCTTCCGTTATGTAGATTGGTTGCTAACAGTTCCCTTGATGTGTGTTGAGTTCTATCTCATCACCAAAAAAGCAGGAGCCAAATTGGGATTGCTATGGAAATTGATTTTTGCTTCAGCAGTAATGCTTGTAACAGGCTATTTCGGTGAAACAATCTACAGAGACCAGAGTGTACTTTGGGGTGTAATCAGCGGTGCTGCTTACTTCTACATCGTTTACTTGGTTTGGTTTGGAGAGGTTGCAAAACTTGCAACAGCTACATCACCTGCAGTTGCAAAAGCAACAAAAACACTTGGTTGGTTCGTGCTTGTTGGATGGGCAATCTATCCACTTGGCTACATCGTAGGAACTCCAGGTGGTCTTTTCGGTATAAGTGCTGAGGCTCTCGGCATTGCTGGATTGAACATGGATATCATCTACAACATTGGTGATGCCGTTAACAAAATCGGTTTCGGTCTTGTTATCTATGCGCTTAGCCGTTCTGAATCAAAGTAAACAATACGTACTATTTTTTCAAAGGCCTATGTATTTTACATAGGCCTTTGATTTATAACTGGGTCCCAAATCAGCAGCATGAACATCATTGGAAGCAATAAAATATTCACCCGCATTACATGGATTAATGCCATAATCGGTATAGGCATGCTCG
Source organism: Chitinophagaceae bacterium (assembly GCA_044353505.1). Classification (GTDB taxonomy): domain Bacteria; phylum Bacteroidota; class Bacteroidia; order Chitinophagales; family Chitinophagaceae; genus Pollutibacter. Next base: position 13,895 of record JBILBU010000018.1, read on the forward strand.
CCTACCAGCAGCTTGTCTCCCCCCTTCCAATGCCCTTCCAACTGTTGTACTTCTTGATTATGACAGCTGCCACCGGGATACCTCATGGTGCACTAGACCATATTATCGCAAAAACAAATAGCGAAAAACAAAAACAGATATTTAGCATCCAGCGCTTCTTAGGCAAATATGTACTGGTCATATTGTTCTACACAACCTGTTGGATATTTTTTCCGAGCATTAGCCTTTTAATCTTCCTCATCATATCTGCCTGGCACTTTGGAGAAATTGACCTATCAGAAGCAGGCAATCAACTGTCTTGGGATATGAGCAGATTGCTATGGGGCAGTTTGGTACTCGTTATTATCCTGCTCACCCATCAAGAAGACACGGAAGTTGTGGTCATGCGCATCACCAAGTCATCACCATATGTAGTAAGCATATGGAACTGGATAAAGGAAAATAGCTTGATCATCATGTTAACTACAGGACTATCCACCTTCATCAGTATGCTATACGCCAATAGCAAGCATAAAATAAGCATATCACTTCCTGTATTGGCAAACCTCATTATCATATTGTGTCTATGCGCATTCCTTCCTTTACTGCCGGCATTCGCACTATATTTTGGGGGGTGGCATGCCATTCGTTCTTTTGAACTCATTTTCCGGTTTCTGCATAAGGAAAAACAAATAGAGGCAGAAGGACCACTCACCATGTGGAAGCATTCATTACCTATGACATTCCTTGCTGCTATTGGCTTCGTTTTTCTTGCTTATATCTGGAATGCAGCTGGACTAAAGACAGATCCATTGCCAGCGTTATTTATTTTTCTTTCAATCATTACCCTACCGCATTTGGATGTTATGGACCAGTTGATAAAAAAGAATCATCCAGCCGCATCAAACACTACGCAGCCATAATCAATTAGTTATTTTTGGTAGATGATACAATCGGCTCAAATCAGAAGGATCCAACAAAAAGATAATCCATTCATAGCCAAGATTATTAGATTCTGCTTAGAAGAGTTTGGGGCCAATAAACCAGGAACTGTCTATCACGACAAAAGCACAGATCACTTGTCCGAACTTTTTGAACAACCACAATCACATTACTTTATAGCAGAACTTGAAGGAAAGATTGTTGGAGGCGCTGGAAATTTTGCTAGCCCTGGACTGCCATCAAACTGCTGTGAACTGGTAAAAATGTACTTGCTTCCTGAAGCAAGAGGAGTTGGCATAGGTGCTACCCTATTAAAGTATTGCATTGTAGAAGCACAAAAAGAAGGCTTCAAGAAAATATATATTGAAACAATGTCCGAATTGAAACAAGCTATTGGTGTGTATGAAAAGTTTGGATTTGATTACTTAAATAAACCATTAGGGAATACAGGGCACTTTGGCTGCGATGTATGGATGCTAAAAAATATCTGAGGCATTTTTCTTTAGCACTTCGAAAACAGGACTAAACAAGTACACCTTCCCTGTTTTAATTTCAACTGCCTTGATCCGCTTTCTTGCTTTTTCTTCTCGCCTAAAAAATCTATCGCCCTTTATTACAAAAATATCTCCTGGAGCAAGCTCCTCTACTAAAAAAACACCCTCTTGTTTTGGATCATACCTTCGAAGAACACGCATCAATCCCAAATCAGCGCAGGAGCTTGCAGCAGGGCTTTGATGCGAAAAAATCAATTGATCTTTAATGTCTTTAGGTAAAATATCAGTTGCCAACAACTGTTTCAATAATTCCCCAAATTGCTGCTTCCATTCTTTACCATGAGCCGCAACCTTGTGCCCGAACCGGATAAAAGTGATCAGATGGGCCAACTCATGCAATAGGGTAATCAAGAATCCATAGGGATTGAGGTTGCCATTTACGGTAATGCGATGGGCTTTCTCTGCATGCGCGTTTCGATAGTCTCCAAGAATAGTACTTCTTGACCGGGTAATGGTTAGGTGTACTTTATAGTGCACAAGAAATGGCTCAATCAGGGGATATGATCCTGATGGGAGAAAATCGATTAGGGAACCAAGAGGAACTTCCTTTTTAGACATCATCAATCTTTCTTCACCAACAAAAGCAAGCCTTTTACCTCTATGAAGGTATATAGTAGATAGAGCACCATGCTGGTAAATACAGCGGGGACATTCATCTGATCACCACTTAGTTTAACATAAACAACCACAACCAGTCCAACAAAAAACAACTTCATGATGAAAGAGCCATAAACAGATGAAAGGAACCCCGTGGTAGAGGTTGCAGTAAGCCCATTTTTCATCAAATAGCATGACAACAAAGTGAGTACAAAAACCAGCAAATTGCCAGCCAATAAAACAATAGGATCCATTCCCACAGACGGCAACCAGCGAAATAAAATCGCACAGAGTACATTCACCAATACAAATAAGACCACAACTGGCTGCATTACTTTTCTCATCCTATTTTTTTTTATTTGTCTCTATAATAATTTTCAACAACGTTGCAACAATAGCCAATAAAGGCAAGACCCAGATAAAAACAGGATTGTAGAATTCTACCCAACTGTCAACCTTCCACCCAATGAACAACATCACAAAAATTGTTATAAAAAATTGGGCACCCAATCCCATATACCTCATCAATCCTGTATTTTTTCCATCTTCAGAGTTAGCCGGTTTAGGTTCTCTTGAATTATTTGATCCTGTCATCATTCAGGAGATTGCTCTAAGTTAGGAATCGTAATCAACGCTGTATCAAGGATCGTTTCTGCCTTACCTGACAATACATTTTTAACATTCTCCCAATAAGCCTCCTTGTACCTGATTGTACGCTCAAGAGAATCCGTTCGAGATTTCAAGCGTGTGAGCTCTCTTCTTTCAGCTTGGGTACCATAGCCTGGAATATAGTATTTCAATGGGGTAAAGCTAATTAAGGCAGTAGTTAGCCCAACCAACAAAATAAAAACAAAACAAGAAACGACATAAACACTCAATCTAGTGAGCTTGAAAGTGACAATTTCTTCATAGGTATGGTCATTCATGATCGCCATCCGATATCGGTTGGTCAATCGCTTGAATCCGCTCTGTTGCACCTGTTGTTCGCTATTGGACATAGGTTGAAAAGATAATAAATGAACAATAAAGTTAATGCTAAATCACACATCCGCCCCTTTTAAAATACAGGGATTAGGCGTAGTTTTACACACCGTGAACATTAGAGCGAAATATACCAACATGCCCCTCAGATCCCTTTACCTGCTTGGGATTGGGATTTTATCAATTCTTCACACACAGGGGCAAGGCAATATCACGTTTGACCTAAAGAAACCCAAGCAATACGAGGAAAGGAAACTTGCTTCGGAGCTCACTCCAGAAGGTAAAATTAGCCCGCTAAAAAGAGCCAAGGAAAATATTGTCTCGCATTACAATTTTTATTTTAATGCATCTTTAAAACTCTCAACTGTAATCAATGCTGCTAGACAAAGTCATAAAGACACATTCACCAACCTTCTTTCCTTTTATGACTTTAGTTTAGACCAAACTGCAAGTCAGCAGCAGGAACTTGATTCTGTGGTTCTGAAAACCAATAACGGGATATTGCTACACGACCTTAGACATGACTGGGTAGATGACCTCTACATGCTCATGGGGCAATCTTACTATTTTCAAAAAAAGTTTGATTCTGCTTATGACGTATTTCAATACATCAATTACAACTTTCAACCAAGAAGCAAAGAGGAAAGAGGGTATGAAAAGTCAATTGGTTCAAACATCAATACCAAAGGAAATGTGTTTACCATTTCATCTGCAGAAAAAAAGGGACTAGCAAGAAGGCTCCAACACAACCCAATTAGAAATGAGGCACTGCTTTGGATAATTAAATCACTAATTGAACAGGGGAATGATGACGATGCAAGTGGTTTGATAGAAACGCTATACCAGGACAGGGGATTTCCTAAAAGACTATCTGCTCAACTTGATGAGATAAAGGCCTATTGGTTCTATAGACGTGGGCAGGCTGATTCAGCCGCCACCTATGTAGAAAAATCCATTGGCCTTTACAAAAAGAAATCAGCGCGAGCAAGACGATTTTTTTTAATCGCCCAACTCTATGCAAAAAGTGGCCGCGAGGCTGATGCTGATAAATACTTTGATAAATCAGTTTCGCTTACCACAGATCCCATCATGGAAGCATACGCCAGAATAAATCAGATCAGCCTGACTACTGACGAAAAAAATAGAGACCGGAAAATTGACCAAAACGTAAAAGCGTTGTTGAGCATGGCTGAAAGAGAAAAATATGCACTCTACAGGCCCATCATCTATTCAGCCGCAGCGGAAATGGAAAAATCACGAGAGAAGACAGATGCTGCCATTGCACTTTTACTCAAAGCCATTCAGTTTAATTCTACTGACCCTGGAATGAAAAACCAATATCATCTTGCTATCGCAGAAATGGCTTTTGACGAAAAAAAATATGAGCTTTCTAAGCTTCACTATGACAGTGTCAATACCGATAATTTGCAATCACCCGATGAAGTTATTAAGAAAAAGTCTGTCGTGACAGAACTGGCCAACAACATAAAGATTGTTGCACGAGAAGACAGCCTACAACGCATCGCATTCATGCCGCAGCCTGAGAGAAATGCCTACCTGAATGAACTCTTGAAAAAACTCGAAAAGGAACAATCCTTGACAACACCTGGAGCACAGCAACAGCAAGGTATTTCCCCAAAAAACACCTTGCTGGACAACACAACAACTTCCCTTTTCTCTGATGAACAAAAAAAAGGAGAATGGTATTTTAGCAATGCATCGCTTATCGCTAAAGGGTCAGTTGACTTTAAAAATAAATGGGGCAGTCGGGCCAATGCCGATAATTGGAGAAGATCTGGGGCTATGAGCGCCCTGATAAAGGGAGGTCTTCCGAAAAAATCACTAACAGAAGAAGGCATGGATGCAGAAAGACCTCCTTCAGAAATATCAATCAGTGGACTAACTGAAAACCTACCACTAACTCAAGAGACCCTCGATAAATCAAACGAACTGAAATACAAGGCATACAGAACGCTTGGCAGAATCTACAAAGATAAACTGGATGTGTGCATAGAATCAATTTCATGGAATGAAAGGTTACTAAGCAAACAACCTGATCATCCTGAACTGGAAAAAATATTGCTTGACCTTTACTATTGTCATAAACAGTTGGGTAATGCATCAAAAGAAAGTTTTTATAAGGATCAATTGGCAACAAGATTTCCAAAAGGAATGGCTGCTACCATGTTGAATGAGATAAAAGGACATACCGATTCAAAAAAAGAAAAAGATGCTGATGTTACCAAGACATACGAATCCATTTACAGCTTGATGCTGGCCGGACAATTTGAAAGTGCATTAAACAAAAAACGCCAAGCAGATTCAATCTATGGTGAAACCAACTGGACTCCTCAGCTGCTCTATATTGAATCTGTTTACTACATCAAATCAAAGCAAGATAGCCTAGCAATAGCCACACTCAATAGGATCCCAGCACTATACCCCCAATCTGCACTGGCAGAAAAAGCCGGTCTGCTCGCAGATGCTGTCAACAGAAGAGAGGAAATTGAAGCCGGCATTAGAAACATGGACGTGAAAAGAACGGAAATCGATACCATCGCATGGATAGACGATAGCCCTTTACCAAAAACAAGAGAAGGTGCAGCCAAAAAAGACTCAACAGTCAAAACTGCCATTACCCCTTCAATGATCAGCAAGTCAAAGCCCGATACTGTTGCACTCAATCTACCAAAAGCAAACTTAAACAAGGACGACTACACCTTCAACCCTTCTTCCCCTCATGCTGTTTTACTACTGTTGAAGGATGTTGACATTGTATACATCAACGAGGCTAAAAGGGCTTTGATGAAATTCAGTGCAGAAAAATACCCAGGTAACTCATTTGAAATAAGCACTGAAAAGACTGCCGACATCACCTTCATACAAATCTCCGGATTTGAGAATGCCTCAGATGCATTAAACTACACAGACTTATCTATCCCCGCTGGAGCAAAAGAAATTTTCCCTTGGCTACCGGCAGAAAAATACGCCTTCATTATCATATCCCCAGAAAATAAGATTAGGATGATCGAAGAAAAAACAACAGAACGATATCTTCAGTTCCTCAGAAGCCAACTTCCCGGTAAATTTTAAGAACTCCTTTCCTATTAAACCCATTGCTTTTATATAGCTTTACGCCTATGATCAGCCAAAAGAATAAGAAGAATGAAACATCAAAGGCCGTAAGACTTTTTTGGAAGTTTTTCTTGTATGGATGGTTGCTTTTATTTGCCATCATCGCCTTAATCTATGTAGGCCTCTTTGGCAAGCTGCCTTCAATAGAAGAGCTTCAGAATCCTTCGATGATGTCGTCTTCTGAAATCTATGCAGATGACGGAACCCTGATGGGGAAATTCTATCTAAAAGATAGGATTAATGTAAAGTATCAAGACATTTCTCCCAATGTTATCAAGGCACTGGTTGCAACAGAAGACGAACGATTCTATGAACACTCAGGGATTGATATAAAAAGCTTGGCAAGAGCGGTAGTATTTCTAGGAAGCGAAGGCGGGGCAAGCACCATCACACAACAACTTGCAAAGGCTTTACTTGGACAGCAAAGCAGTAAGTCTATAGCCAGAGTTATTGAAAAACTAAAAGAGTGGATTGTTGCCATCAGGCTAGAAAGGAACTTCACAAAAGAGGAAATCCTGACCCTCTATCTGAATATGGTAAACTATGGTGATGAAACCTACGGAATCAGAAATGCAGCAAAAACATATTTTCAAAAAGAGCCAGAGCAACTGGCTATAGAAGAAGCTGCTGTGTTGGTAGGGCTACTAAAGGGAAGCACGAGGTATAACCCCAGAAGAAATCCCAAAGCGGCCATGGCCAGGAGAAATACGGTATTGGATCAGATGTCAAGAAATAATTTCCTGAGCAAAGAGGAGGCACGCAGACTTAAAATTGCCCCTATTCAACTCAAGTACCTCAAGCTCGACGAAAACTCCGGGATAGCACCAAACTTTCGCGAAATACTGAGAGAGGAAGTAAAGAAATGGTGTAAAGAAAATGAAAATCCGAAAACGGGTGAGCCTTATGACATCTATAAAGATGGATTGAAAATTTTCACTACCATAAACCCGCGAATGCAGGAGTATGCAGAGATTGCTGTTTATCGACACATGCAAAATCTTCAAAAGGTATTCAATAGCCAGAGCAATATAAAAACTGGATCTGTTTGGAAAACAACCGAAGGCAAAACAATCTTGAAAAATGCTGTTAAGCAAACGGATCGATGGAAAAATTTAAAGAATGAAGGACTAAGCGAAGAAGAAATTATGAAATCTCTTTCTGAGCCTGTTGAAATGAAAATATTTGCCTGGAATGACAAAAGAGAGATTGACACAATCATGTCGCCTCTCGACTCCATTCGCTACCATAAACAAATTATGCAAATTGGCTTACTATCCATTGACCCAATGTCGGGAGAGGTAAAAGCTTGGGTTGGTGGCAGCAATTTCAAAAGATTCAAATTCGACCATGTAAACAGCAGAACCAAAAGACAGGTAGGCTCAACATTCAAGCCCATCCTGTATACGCTGGGCGTAATGAATGGATATACCCCTGAATCAGAATTCCCTAACGGGCCAATCAACATGGGTGGGAAAATGATTGATGGAGATGGTGGACCAATGGCATACTGCCTCGCCTATTCCAAGAATCCTGGAGCTGTGTATCTCATCAATCAACTCGGGGTGGAGCGGACTATCGACTTTGCAAAACAATGCGGCATTAAAAATTACATCCCTCCTTATCCATCTATTGCATTGGGTTCAGCAGACCTCTCATTAATAGAAATGGTTCAAGCATATAGTATGTTCCCTGGTAGAGGTTTTAATGTTGCTCCCTATTTTATCAGTCGAATTGAAGACAAAAATGGCAATGTGCTTGCATCGTTCAGGGCCGAAACCAAAGAAATTATCAGCGAAAGTGAAGCCTATATCATGACCAAGATGCTACAGGGAGTGGTTGATTTTGGCACTGGCCGTGCACTAAGGGGTGCCTATAGCATCTCTGCTCAGGTTGCAGGTAAAACAGGAACTACAAACGACAATGCAGATGGATGGTTTATTGGATTTAGTCCACAGTCACTAACAGGAGTATGGGTAGGCTGCGATGATCCTTTTCTAAAGATGCTTTATACATCAGGCGGATCCCAGATGGCCATGCCAGCTTGGGCCTACTACTATCAACAGGTTTTTAATGACCCAAGCCTAAACATAGACCCAACCGCCACATTCATACCCCCTGCAAGCATGCAGAATGAAATTATATTTGACTATGATCACATGCAGGGAGCAAGCGAATTGTTACCTGTGGAGGGTGAAGATGGGAATAATTCAACCGACTACATTGATATTCCAATTAGTGATGGAAAAGAGAAAGTAGTTACTGAATCTCAAGAGTTTAAAGACCCCGCAGAGGAAAAAGATAAGATAAAATCATCTTCGCAAGAAAAAACAATAGATAGCCAACAAAAAGAATCGAGTGGCAATGAAAAGAAGCGGGATAGATTATTAAAAAGAATATTTCGAAAAAAGGATTAGCCCCAATCTTTTATTATTCCTGCTTAAGATCAGCATTTATTACTGGATTGGATTTTACCACCTCCACCCTTACCTTGATTATGCCGGAATAGTTGAAGCCTAGTTTCTTTGCAGCCGCCCGAGTAAGGTCAACCAACCGAGGGTTTCTGTGATGAAGCCGGTCATTCACCCTAACAATAACGGCTCGTTCATTCTTCAAGTTGGTTACTAATACCTTAGTTCCAAAGGGTAAGGTATTATGAGCGCAGGTTAGTAAGTCCTGACTAAACACTTCCCCATTGGCCGTTTTCTTTCCGATGAACTTGTCGGAATAGAAGCTAGCAACACCCGTGGCGGTGTCAACTATGGGCACCTCCCGGTAATTAATCTTTGTCTGTGCACTGGCAGGGTGCCATCCAGCAGACGCAAATAACAAGATGGATAAAAATCCTAGTCCTATGTTTACTTTTTTACTCATAGTTTGGCTTAAACAAACTCCTTAAAGTTAGCCAATTTAGCCGACTTGGAAATCCATGCCGCTTTTTGAGCAAAATGTAGGCAAAAACGATGGGTTTCTAGTAGCAGGAGAAATCAGTAATGATCGATTTTCCCTCAGAGGCAATAATATTTAACCTTACCGCATCAAAGGAATTATTCACCAGTTCAATTCTTTTATGGCCAATATTTGAGCCAGAGGAAATTAATTTCCATTCATTATTCTGCTTACCAAAAAGCTGATATTCACGAACCCTCTCCCCTTTGGTGATGTCTTCTTTGATAACTACAGATGATACCAATTGAGAAGATGGTAATTGAATAGTGAAAATCTTTCCCCTACCACTTGCTCTGCCAAGCTGTTTAGCATATGTTTCTATCAACTTTTTCCCAAATTCTTCTAGTCTTGTTACATCCACATCAGGTACCAATCCACGATCATCAACAACAATTCCCAATAACATATTGGTGTTTCTGCCAACACTTTTTGCGTGCTTCTCCATGAGTTCATCAACACTTCGAAGCTGATCATCTTCCCCTTTCTTCCAAAACCAACCACCCCGGAAAGATGAATTAAATCTAAGAGGGAAATCGGCTTCACCCGGACACCAGAACAATCCGTTGGGATTACCATTAAGTCCTTTTATTTCAATGACGCCAGATGCAGAGGTAGTGGAATCAGCACGAGCCCAACAAGGATAAGGAGCTACGCCCTCTTCATTCCCGACCCAGCGTATGTTATTATCATATCCATACGGACCTTGAAAAGCAATTGCATTCGGTTGCTTCTCCCTAAGTTTTGAAAGCACATCAAATCCACCCTTTTCAGGAGGAAGTACCCCTCCGTCGAACCACACTTCAAACAACGATCCATAATCCGTCCACAATTCATCCAACTGCATTTCAACTAGTTGATTGTACCTTTTTTGTTCATCTTGATTTCCAGAAACAACTTTGCCCGGATTATCAACTTTTAGAAAACCATTGGCCGTGGTGCTGGCATAGATACCAGGCATTAGTCCATACTTTTTACAGGAGGCAATAAAATCCTTTACGATATCGCCCTGACCATTTCTCCACGGAGTATTTTTCACACTATACTCATGAGCTTTTGTAGGCCAAAGACTGAAACCACTGCAGTGCTTGGCAACCAGCACCGCCACAAAACAGGGAGATCTTCAACTGGCTGATCTACTTTACCTTGGTCATAGGGATTATGTTTCTGATTTTGGTGTTGGGCTTTTTCATTCAAAACACAACCAGTTTAAATATCTTGTTTCCAATTGAGGTGATCGTGCTCTTTGCAACACTTTCACTTTCTGTTTATCTTGTCTTAAAACTGAATATACTTTATGGTCTTACCGGCTTGCCTCAGCCACACATGATAGATTCAGTTACTGCTGAACAAAACAAAAAAGATGATGATGCGATAAGCCATTCCATTCTTGTCGACAACCAAACATCATTCAATCCTAAGTAAGCCTGGTCCTTCTGCTGCTACATATATATATGTACTGTCTTGAACTGCATCATACGCATTGTTAAAAGTATTTATTGATTTAACATAGGACCCTTTGACTTGATCAAAAATATCAACCCCTTTATAGTGAAAAAAGTATAAGCGTTTTGCTATCGTATCCTCGATGATTTTTCGTCTTACTTTTGTCAAGGTATCTGAATTTGGAAATTCGGCAACATGTTTGAATGGTGCAATTTTTCTAAGCAGCAGCAAACCCTGTCGTGTTATTGCATAAATATCTTTATTTGTGCCTATTCGGATTTCCTTGATTTCATTGCTACTTGCTTCAACTAAAACTTGCTTTTTTTTCTGTGTAATTGAATCATATATAACAATCTGGTGGTTCGATTTAACAACCAGAACTTGACCATATAAAAAATCGAAGCTCGTAGCCGGCCCAGTTTTTTCAAGCAGTTTGACAAATTGATCTACTTGAGGTTCATAATGTTGTATATGACGCAGTCCATTGTGACATAGACCGAATCATTTGCGATAACTAAACTTTGAGTAGTTAATGCTTAATATTCCTGAATATTTTTTTAGGATTTGTCTTTTAGTTAAGTTAACTCGTACAATGCCGTATTCATCTCACAGCAACAAAAAAAATCGTCCTTTTCACCAGATGAAACATCATAAATTTCAGTAAAGTGAATTGGAAATTCTTTCATCTTTTTGCTAGGGATATGAAAAATCAACAGATTGCCGTTGGCTGTAGCAATTAATAAAGTTGAATCATGCAACAGATGAAAGTCATTAATTTTACCATATTGCCCCATTAGACCTAATGTGGATATTTGCATTGAATGGATATTAACCTGTATGACTTCCCCTTCAGAAGTGGCCCAAATGATAGAATCATTCACAAGTAATCGAGAAAAAACATTAGACGTTAACAGCGGGCTTTTATCGGTAGTGAAATGAACGCTATGTTGACCTGCAAACCGTGTTAAACCAAAATCAGTTGCCACCCATAAAATCCCCTATCGTCATGTGCGAAATCGTTCACATTATTGCCAAGCAATCCTAGTCCATTCTTCTGGCTCAGCAATATTTTTTGATACTGTTGACTTGATTGTGATTGAGCAAGAGAACATATTGATAGAAATCCAAAAAAGAAAATAAACAACCTCATGTGATACAAAGTAAAGGAAATCTGATTAGTTGAGGGTGGCCCAGACTTTTTAAAGCCTGTTTTTGATATATATTTGACATGATTTTTTGTTAGAAGTGTATTTTTGCTAAACCAATTTCCTATTAATTTAAAGTTATGCTTTATAAAACAACGACCTTTAAAACCATACTAACTTTACTTATAATTACGCCAGTATTTGGTTTTAGCCAATACCTGATTCGTTTAAAAATCATCAATCCTAAAGACAGTATTGTCTATGTGAAAGGAACTGTATTTGATGAAAAAAACTTTATTCCTAAAGATACTGTCAAAATTGCCAAAGGTGTTCGTCAATCATCCTACCAGAAATCTATTATTGGCGGTGTTTATTACCTTGAATTCCCAGTACTAAAGCAGAAAATATTTTTTACGTTGGAAAAAAAAGACACACTTAGTTTCAGTTTTGATGGAAATGATCCGCTGTCTACGATTACCTGCAACAAGAAATCTAATCAGCGCTTCATTGATTATCAGCGACTTGAAAAAAAGTTATTTTTCATTGACTCCATCTATAACGAAGAAATTAGAAGAGGAAGGAAATTTAACCTCACACAAAAAGATGCTTTTTTCAAAGACAAAAGAGACAGTCTTCATGCCTTCCGAAAAGCAGCCTTGCTCCAGTTGAAAGCAAATGACATCTTGAGCTTACATTTTAAAACACTAAACACCATCGATGAATACCTGCCCAAAAGAAGTGAAACAGATGCAAGAGAAGCGTTTATAAACAAGTTTGACCTCAATGAGCCCAAGTTACTTTTCACTACTAATCTGCAGGATATCCTTTTTGAATATCTATCAGCCTTCCCATTGGCCGCTGATTCACTCAACAAAGGGATTGATACCATCATGTCGAAAATTCAATGTACTAATAAGGCGATGCCTTACATGATCGATTATTTTATAAAGATTTTAAAAAACAGGAATGTACAAAAAAACACAGAGGGACTCAATGCCATGATCGAAAAATACATCATAAAAGGCAAGTGTCCATTCCCGAACAACGCTATAAAAGAAGAGTACATGAAATTGTACGAAGGCAATAAAAAACTTAATGCAGACAGTCTATCGAAAAATGTTATACTAAAAGACACCCTAAACAATGAACAAAGTCTCCATGAGTTCGCAAAAGGCTTTGATTATACCCTCATTATGTTCTACGCTCCCACATGTGAACACTGTCAGGTTGAAGTACCTCAAATGGACAGCACCGTCAGCGTGCTGGAAAAAAAATACAACATTAGCATTGGGAAATATGCAATTTGTAATGAGTCTGGGATTCCGGAGTCCTTGTGGAAAAAATTTATCATCGAAAATAAACTAACTTATAATTATTTACATGTTCAGCTTCTTGAAGAAAGTACAGTGCGCAGTGATTATGATGCTTATTCCAATCCCATGTCTTTTCTGATTACAAGGAATGGGGTAATGTTGGCAAGAAAGATCAGTCCTTTGAGTCTTAGAAATACAATAAATACTTTAATGACAAAATAGACAATTTCCTTGTGTTTAAAAATATCGGCAAAGCTCTTGAGACTAGAGTTTCATCAAGGTGTTCAGAACAATTCTTTTTATCGACAGCAGTCGTTTTGGTGAACGCGCTGGGAGATTCATGTTTAATTTAAATTAACAAGAATAATTGTACTAGATTTAGCTGTCATAACGAAAACCGAAAATTGAGTCAATCAAATTTTTAAACCCAAATATTATGAATGGATATGTTTTGTATAGAAAATTCATCCAACCAGCTCTAATATTTTTATTTCTAAACGTAGCTTTTCTAAAAACCTTTAGTCAATCTGCATCATATAATCCAAATGCTGGATCGTCGGTTCGCCAATGGGTACAGCAACATTTTTCGAAAGGGAAGATTCCTCCATTTTCATTTACGTATGGGGGAAAGAAATCTGCGAGCTTTATTACGAAATGGAATTTCACTGCCAGCGAATTTAAGCGCATCGACCAACAGACTGAAGAGGTTATATATACCTATAAGGATCCCAAAAGTGGATTGCTGGTAAAATGTAGAGTAACCTGTTTTAATGATTTTAATGCTGTAGAGTGGGTTTTAAATTTCATCAATACATCTTCGAAAAATTCCCCCCTGATTGAGAAAGCCGCAGTGATCGATCAATCATTTGATTCCAAGGAACAGGGCAACTTCATGCTCTATCATGCAAAAGGCAGCGATCATGAAAGAACGGATTTCCAACCCATAGATGAAAAATTGGAAATTAATAAGCCCGTATATATGACACCCAGCGGCGGGCGTTCTTCTGATAACACAGCACTTCCCTTCTTCAATATCGAAATGCCCGGACACCAGGGAATTGTGGCAGCAATTGGGTGGACTGGAAAGTGGTATGCCAATGTCTTGAATGATGACGCAAATACAGTTTCCCTTGTATCGGGAATGGAAAAAATGAAATTGGTACTCTATCCTGCTGAAGAAATTCGTACCCCAAAAATTTGTTTGCTATTTTGGCAAGGTGCAGATAGAATGATCGGCCACAACCAATTTCGCCAATTTATTCTTGCTCATCATTCCCCTAAAATAAATGGAGTGCTTGCAAAACCCGCATTGGCAAGTATGATCGACTATGGTGATCCAGCACCTTGTTCAGAATATGGCTGTCTAACTGAATCATTTGCACTGGCACTATTAAATCGCTATAAACAATTTAAATTGATTCCAGAAGTGTTTTGGCTTGATGCCGGTTGGTATAACGGGGTAAGCTGGGAAACTGGAGCAAAAGGTGAATGGTGGAGTAATGTGGGCAATTGGACTCCTCATAAAGAGCGTTTTCCGAATGGATTGAAACCGATTGCAGATGCAGTTCATAAACTAGGGGCTAAATTTATGGTGTGGTTTGAACCTGAAAGGGTATATGCTGGCACAGAGATTCATAAAGCACATCCAGAATGGCTCATCCATGTCGAGGGGGGCAATCAGGTTAACCCCAGTAATTACATGTTCAATTTGGGAAACAAAGAAGCGAGAAATTGGATGACCAAAATGATCGGTGACATTATTGAGAAAGAAGGAATAGATAATTATCGACAAGATTTTAATTTTGACCCATATCCTTATTGGATGAAGATGGACAGTTCCAACCGACAAGGAATTGCCGAGATTAGACATATCGAGGGATTGTATGAATTTTGGGATAGTCTATTATCTCGTTTCCCTAATTTAAAGATAGACAATTGCGCTAGTGGCGGAAGGCGAATTGATCTTGAAACAACTTCAAGAAGCACACCACTTTGGCGGACAGATTACCAATATGGTGAGCCTAATGGTTATCAGTGCCACACCTATGGACTTAATTTTTACCTCCCGATGCATGGCACCGCAGTATATAAAACCGATAATTATACTTTTAGATCAAGTCTTGGTTCTACAGTGGTAATGAACTGGGAGATTTCCGGTAGAAATTCAGAGTCAATTCCTGACATGCAAAAACGGATTGTGGATTTCAAAAATATGCGGGAATATTTTTATGGAGATTATTACCCATTAACTCCAAGCAAAAGGAATACCGAGGAAGACGTGTGGTTGGCGTATCAGCTAAATCGGCCTGTACAAAAGGATGGAATTATTATTGGATTCCGCAGGAGCATGAACATGAATAATTCAATCTCTGCAAAACTATCAGGATTAGAAGAAAAAAGTATGTATGAGTTGTTTAGTGAAGATGATGGAACCAGAATTAGAAAAACAGGTCGTCAATTGATGGAAGGAATTGAACTTATTATTGATAAAAAACCGGGGTCGTTATTGATTCAATACAAACTGATTAGTAATTGAATAGATAAAGAAAATGAGCAGATAAAGGAAAAGTAATAAAATGATAGATGCCTTTTTTAAGTAAAGACAAATTATATCACAATGATAAATTTTGGAGGGGGGGGGGTTCTGATAAAATAAACACTCGTTTCGTTCAGAAAGAAAAATCCGAACTCAGTGTAAATGCTTGAACAAAATAAAAAACTCCGAAATCATCAGAAATCGGAGTTTTTTGTGCTATTTGCTAGCTTGTCTGTGAACCCGCTGGGGCGGTCCCTTTGAAACTAACTCTTTGATAATGAATATATTAGATTGATATTCAACGCTATCGACTCAAATTCGAGCCACATTCTATGATATTTTCATTTGATTGCTCTAGAATCAGAACCTAAATTCTCCCTTACTGATATACAATGAGTTAGTACCCGTCACAAAGGGACCGACGTGTTAAGTGTGCCAAAACACTATAATTCCCTATTCATGCCTTCCATCTTAATCACACCATGCTTTAACATTAGATCGGTCCATTTTGCGATCTCATCCTTTTTGAACTTGTTGACAAAGTCATTATTGATCCCAAAACTTATCCAGTTCTTTATATCGTCTCTTGAATAGGGCATTTTAGCACTCTTATAAGACGATTCTTTCTTATCATTTTGATTGGGGAGGGTATCATTCATTTGGTTATCCTTTTAAATAAATAGCGTCGCAAATCTTATTAATAATTTGTGGTTGGTATATACATGAGTGCATTCAAAAAAATGAAGTGTGCATAATAAAAGCATACTACCCATACGTTTTTTGATATACTTACCTAGCATTTTTAATTCACGTTGGGCTACTAATTTGAATTATTTGCGAACACCCTTGTTTTTGCTATACATTGATAATCAATTAAATATGAGATTTAAAATTAAATTCACTTGACCAAATATCCTATATGATATAGTATCTAAGTAATATTGTATATAGTAGTAAATGAATAAAATAGAATATAGAATATATGGTAAAGAAAGAAGGGAAAGAATAAAGTGATTGAATGAAGAAGTATAGGGTGTTAAGATAGTAATGGATGAATTATGTATAAAAAGAATAGAAAAGGGGGTAAGTACAATTTATGGGATAGGAGAAGTGGTGTTCGTCCAATGCATAAGGATAGGGATATTGATAGTGGATTATATTATGATGCATATAAAGGTGAATGGAGAAATTATTTAAGTAAGAAAGATATGAAAGAAGAGGGTGGATTATGTATGTATAATTTTAGTTGTTATGATGTAGAAAAAATTAGAAGTGTTTTTGGAGTATCAAAGGTTGAAAGGGTAGGTATGTTTTTAAGTTTAGTACATGAGAGAGGGATGATAGAGAAATACAATAGTAATGGATGGAGAGGTGTTTATTTTAGTACTGATGAATTAAAGAGAATAATTGGAGATGATTGGAGAAAGATTACTGGTCGATTATTTAATAGTGGGGTATTGGATATTGAAAAGAGTGCATCTAAATATAGAGGGGATAGGAAGTTGCATTTTTTTAAGTTGAATGAAGAGTTTTTTAGTGGTTTAGGATATAATATTACGTCTGTTGTAATTAGGGATAAGAGATATGAAAAAAGTATGCTTGCATATTTCAATGGAAATTGCGAGAAAAGAAGTGGGGTTTTGAAAAAGGTTGAGGTTACATTGGATAGATGTGATTTGGTAATTGAAGATTTAGATTCATTGATTGATGAAGTTTATAGGAAGAGGTTGAATAAGGATTTGGTGAGTTTGGAAAGTGAATATATTGGTAAAAGTGAGAAAGATTTGATTTTGGATAAGCTGTCTGATTTAGATGCGTTTGAAAAGGATTATAAAGGTGATTTAAGGCGTTTATATAAAACTTTTATGTGTATCCTTCAAAAGTCAATTATCGAAGAAAAAAGAAGTTTATATAGGATTAGTAGAGATGAGTTTGGAGGGAGATTGTATCATTTGTTTAGTAACATTCCAAGGGATTTTAGAAAGAAAATTAAGATTGATGGTAAAGAAGTTGTTGAAATTGACATAAAGGCATCCCAGCCTAGTTTCTTGTGTCTGTTGTTTGAAAAGGGGTCCAGTTTAAAAATGACTAAGGGTATTTTCGACAAGTATAATAATGATCAATACATTAAGATAGCTAAAGAGTACGGAATGGACCTTTATAGGTATATGGCTAGTAAGCTTAAGGGGAAAGGGTTTGAAAATGATTCTACAGTTAGGGTTAATATGAAGCAGATATTCTTTCAGCTTGTGTTTGGAATACCTAGAAGTAAGGTAGGTGATTTTAAAAAAAAGGAGATTTGTGATAAGTTGTTTGGACCTGAATTCTACAAGTTCTTATCAGAGTTGGCATCATTAGATTTAGGGGTTGGTTTGAGCCATAAGCATAAAAATTTATCATACCTGTTGCAGAAGACTGAATGCACATTCTTAAATAAATTAATGGATGAGATGGGAGATATCCCATTCTTGCCTATTCATGATTCATTAATGGTGAAAAAATCGGATGCTAATAAGGTTAAAAAGCTGTTTAAAAAGACTATAACTGACAATAAGTTAGAAGGGGTTCTGTCTTTTTCTTAGTTTGTGTTTTACGTAATTAGTTATTATTCAGTTCTTTCAGATTATCAAATTGTTACTTCATTGATTATTTTCAATCTTCATAGCATTCTTTGAAAGCTTGGCATGAAAATTGAAATGATTGTTTCCTAAATTATAAAATATGATAAATGAAAAACAATCAGAAATGACACCTGAAATTAGAGCAATCTTAGATGTTGGTAAAGCTGAGTTATTAGCTCTTAAAATGGAAAATCAAAAAGTTGAAAGAGATTTAGCTCAAAAAAGAAGAGCTGAACAAGAGGCCAATAGAATTAGGCAGGAGAAAAAGGTTCAAGCAGCCCAAAATGCTAAATTAGCAAAAAGGAAGAATGCAATTAAGGTATTAGATGCATCGGGTTACAAAAATTACAAATTGGATGAAGTTTTTGATGATCTTGAATGTATGCAAGTCTCTAGTAATAGAAGTTATCAATTTTTAATTGATAAAAATGGTAAAGTCTTGATATCAGGTGATTGGATTCATTATGGGGATAAGGGTTTTTTATATGTTCAAGATACTTTTAAGAATATATGTACTTTATGTCATTATGATAGAGAGACTGGTACTATAGAGACATTTGCTCCTTTATCTAGCGAACTAGAATTGTTGAAGGAGCTTGAAAAAATTGATCCGGGGAGAAAATTTGGGTTTATTAATCTTTATCCTGATTATTGTTTTAAAGAGCCAGAAACATCTGGAAATAAAAAGATCAAAACTGAATCTCAATTAGGATTAGAAAAACGAGTTAAGAAAAATCCATTTACCGAGGAAGAATTTGATGATCTCTTTAAGTAGCACGTGATTTTAAAACACCCTTCGGGGTGTTTTTTTTTGCCCAAAAATCAATTCATTCCTTGCTCAAATACCTTACTCACTTCTTCGAAGGAGTAGTAGTAAGTACCCATAACCTTTTTGTAAGGGATCTTCCCTGCATTGCGTAGGTTTTCAATTGTTGAGTAGGAACATCCAAGGTATTCCATTAAGTCACTGTTTTTCATAAGTTTCTTGGGTTGATTGATTGTGGTGTTCAATTGAGCAATTTCCTTGAATAGGTCCTGTTTGAATCCATCTAACATCTGTTTTGTTACGATTTCCATTGTTGTTTTTTTATATGGCTTTTAAAATTTGAGTATCTGTTGTGATTGCTAAATCAAATGCTGCAAAGTCATTCATTAGCTTCGTTTCTGTTATTTTGGCATAGATCTGAGTTGTTTTGATGTTGGTATGCCCGAGCATCCTTGATACTGTTTCTATTGGGATGTTGTATTCCAAAGAGTTAGTAGCAAAGGAGTGTCTTGCAACATGGCAAGTAATGAGTTTATTGATTCCAGCTAATTGCATAATAAGTTTAAGGTATTGATTCATCTTCTGATTGCTTATAACTGGAAGTACAATATCTTGATTTGATTTAGAAGGATGTTCCTTGTACTTACTTATCAATGCTTCTGCTTTATCCATTAATGGGACCATGCAATGTTCATCTGTTTTATGTCTTTGAAGTTTGATAATTCTTTTTTTTCCAATGCTTTGATATATCTGATTATAGTTCAAGTTCTTTAAGTCACTGTAAGAAAGTCCTGTGTAACACATAAAAAGGAAAGCATCTCTAACTAGGTTCATCGTTTCATTCTGAATGGTTAGTTCTTCAATGGAAGCAATCTCATTTACGTTCAACGTAGACCTATGTGTAACGACTGTTTGGGATTTAAAATTTTTGAATGGATCTTCCTTTATGATCTCTAATTTTTGAGCTAGGTGTATAACTGCTTTTAAACGCTTTATATCACGATCAATTGTATTTGGACCATTCATACACTTAAGCTCTAGATATATTCTATAATCGTTTAAAAAACGGTAATTCAACTTGTCTAAAGGAAAGTCTGGGATAAGTAGCTCTTTAGTGATGTACTTCGTCAATTTAGATTGAATTGATTTGTATTGTTTGATTGTTCCTTGAGATAGCCTTCCTTTATTTGTATAAATGTAATACTCAATCATTTTTATCAATCCTTTGGTTTCAATAGTCTCACCACTCAAATGTGATTTAAGCAAGTCTGCTGATATGATTTCATTGTTTTTTGTGCGTGATTCTATGAAGTTGATAATCTTAGATCGTAAGTCACTTATTTGCTTGTTTAGTAAATAAGCCTGTTCATTTCTGGGCTTTACTTGGACCTTCTTGGAATCCCAATCTGAGATGGGAATGCAAATACGTGTGGAATGATTGATTTGTTTGTCTAATCCAACTATGCGTAACTTGATAATCCCATGGTCCTTTATCCTAGTTCTATACGAACAACACAGGAAATACATTTTTATCATATGATTACTTTTTTACATTAATAAATAGTTGTTATTCAATGTAAACAGTCCAATTTCTTGATAAATTCTACTTATTTACAGTGAAATCATATGGGAATTTCCTAAGAAAAAAGATGGGAGGCAACGGGACTTTGATTCCATCTATAGAATGTCTTGATATTTTTTTATATTTACTAAAATATGAAAACATATGAGTGACAACGTAATATTTGCTGATGATAAATTGAGAATTCAATTTATAAACAAAAAGAATTTTTTATCTGGAGGTACTGTTAGTATTTTATATGCTGACATATCTTCATTGTCAGTCGTCAAAAACGATAGTAAAAATATTTTGATAATATCCGGAATAGCATCAATTCTGTTCAGTTTTTATTTAGGGTTTAATAATAGTGAATATATCTTACTTGCATTTGGTGTTATAATGATAATATGGGGTCTAATTATGCCAAAGAATTTTCTTGGAGTTGAGACAAGAGGTGGAAGTCAATATTGGGTAAATGTTAAAGGCAGAGACATTTATGAAAAAATAGATGCAATTGAGAAAAAAAGAAAGGAAAATAAGTAGTATGAAAAAAAATGCAATTTTACTTTTTAGTTGCATAATTATTTCATGCAATTTTCAAAATGTTGAATACGATGTAACAAGCCAGCAAATCTATAATGAATTTTCAGAAAACGAGGTTGCAGCTTTATCGAAATATAAAGGGAAAAAAATAAGGGTTACTGGTGAATTATTGAGTTTTATCAACACATTTGGCTCCAACTATTGCTATATAGGGTCTCATGGTGATTTAATTGGCGAAATTGAATGTAAAATGTCAGATGAATTTTCCAAAAATGCAGGTAACTATAAAATAGGTCAGACTATCACACTTGAGGGTATTGTAGTTGGAAAGACATTTACAGGTGTAGTACAGATTCAATAAATAATATAAATCCAATATTGTATGAGAAATTTATTTTTAACCATTTCATCTATTATTGCCTTAAGTTGTAATTCGGAAGGGGGTAAAGTATCAAATGCATCTGGTAATGAGGCATCTAGTGGGAATAGTGCAAATCAGGAAATGGTTGCTAAACCAAAGGCTTATTTTATTAATGAAGAAATTGCAGCAAAAATATACCCATTTACTTCTGCAGCTTTCCAAAATGGAACCTATGCTAGTAATACTCTCGATAACTGTATTTTAGAAGTCACTCTCACGAAACATTTTAATGATAACGGTTATGCATTCTACGATTTCTATTACTACATTTATCCAAAAGATACAAATAAGCCAAATTGTAAAAATACAATAGGTATTACTTTGTATAACATACTGAGAATGTATACAAATGAGCAATTGGATAATTTATTAAATAAAAAATTATACGTCTATGCTCCTTCAATAAATTATAATCCAGTTAAAACGGATAATTTGATAGATTATGATTGTGGTACATATTCAAGTATAGATGTATTTGACGGATGGAAATTTGTTGAAAACTTAAACGAATATGAAATTATAGAACCTAAGATTATCAATAACTAAATCCCCTAAATTACATCCCCAGCAAGTGCCTGTGTCGCAGTTTGTAGTTTAATTTTACCCTACTTTAACGTATTCGATATTGTTGAGACGTTATTATTGATAAGTTCATAAAAAATTCGGGTTAAAGATATCAAGTAATGCAAATTGATGCTGGTCTTTTTTTTAAAATGCCAGAATCGAGCCAATCAATCCCATACAAAACAGGACTAAACGAGCCATAAAGTGCATAAAAAAACTCCGAAATCATACGAAATCGGAGTTTTTAGTGCTATTTGCTAGCTTGTCTGTGAACCCGCTGGGACTCGAACCCAGGACCCATACATTAAAAGTGTATTGCTCTACCAGCTGAGCTACAAGTTCAATCCGTCCGTTTAAACGGGAGTGCAAAAATAAAGGGTTTTTGCATTGAAACAAAATTTTAAAAGGGATAAGATTTGAGAGGCTTAAGATATGGTAAGAACTTGGGGGGAATTTGATTCAATAATGTCAAAGTGAAGGGATAATATATAAAAACAGCTAGCCAGTCAATTTTCTCACACCGAACGACTCAGCTCTCTCACCGCATTTACCTACATTTGTCCCCTAAACTAGAATGAATATGTCCTTCAATAGAATCAACAATATCGTTGGCTGGCTCGTAACCTTAATCGCTTGCTCAGTATACATCATGACCGCCGAAGCAGGTGGAAGTTTATGGGACTGTGGTGAGTTCATTAGCTCTTGTTTCAAACTGCAAATACCCCATCCCCCCGGAGCACCACTTTTTGTGATATTGGGAAGGGTTTTCATCATTTTCTTTGGCGATGACCCAACCACCGCGGCGAAAGCGGTAAATGTGATGAGTGCCCTATCAAGTGGGTTTACCATCATGTTCCTGTTTTGGACAATCACTCACTTTGCAAGAAAAATTGTCCAAAAAGGGAATGAAACACTAAACGGCCAACATATTTTCACCATCATGGCTGCCGGTGTAGTTGGCGCTCTAGCTTATACCTTCAGTGATTCTTTTTGGTATAGCGCCGTAGAAGGTGAAGTATATGCTCTTTCTTCTTTTTTTACAGCACTTGTATTCTGGATGATGCTCAAATGGGAGCATAATGCAGATCAACAAGGAGCGGACAGGTGGATTATCCTCATATTTTTCATCATGGGCCTCTCCATTGGAGTTCACTTGTTGAACCTATTGACCATCCCTGCAATTGTGATGGTATATTATTACAAACGCTATAAGGTTACCAAATGGGGAACAGCCATTGCATTCATCATCGGCTGTATCATCACTGGTGTTGCGCAAAAAGCAGTAATCCAATACACCATTAAATCAGCAGGCAACTTCGATATATTTTTCGTTAACACACTTGGACTACCTTTTTTTAGTGGCTTTACCGTGTATTTTTTATTGTTATCTCTTTTGATCTACATTGGCATTAGAATATCCTCTGCTAAAAACTTGAGTGCCCCTCAGTTTGGAACATGGGTCGCTCTATTTGCACTTTCAATCCTTTACCCCTTTATCTCCAGTGGAAGCACCGGATCAAGCGCATTTAAGCTAGTGCTCACCTTAGCGGCTGTTTACGCGATTACCAGCTATGGTCTCCCTGCTTTAAAAAGAAATCCTTATTTTCTAAAGCTTGCCATGTGGTCTTTCGCATTCATGTTACTTGGATACTCTACCTACCTCACAACCATGATTAGGTCAGCAGCAAACCCAACGATAGACATGTATAACGTTGATAACCCTTTAAGCTTGGAAGGATATCTTGGTCGTGAACAATATGGCGACTTCCCCTTGCTCTATGGTCAAGTCTTCACTGCAAAACCAATAGATTACGAAGAGGGTGAAATGAAGTATGTAAAAGGAAAGGGCCAATACCTTGCCGTTGGGAGAACTCAATCACCCGTCTATGAATCATCTGATAAAATGTTACTGCCAAGGGTATGGGATGCGAGCAATGATCAAGGTCATGCATCATTCTACCAACGCTGGTTAAATCTGGAAGAAGGACAAAAGCCAACTATGCTGGATAATATCAGCTGGGCAATGAGCTACCAGATAGGATGGATGTACCTCCGCTATCTTGGATGGAACTTTGTTGGAAAACAAAATGATATTCAAGGCTTCGGAAATCCTAGAGATGGAAATACCATTACAGGAATTAGTGCAGTTGACAATGCCCTCTTAAGCGACCAAGACAAATTACCTGAAAGCCTTAAAAATAATAAGGCCAACAATAAACTCTTTGCAATTCCACTCATTCTCGGGCTAATAGGAATTTTCTACCAATACAAGAAAGACCAAAAAGGATCATTTGTGTCCTTCTTGTTGTTTTTCTTCACAGGCCTAGCCATTGTATTTTACTTGAATCAAGCCGGAAATCAACCAAGAGAGCGGGACTACGCATTTGTTGGATCTTTCTATGCCTTTGCAATATGGATCGGATTGGGCGTGATGCAAATCAAAGATTGGCTTTCACGTTTCACTGGGCAGGGTATCGCCAACGCAACAGCAGCATTGGTCTGTCTTCTTGCTGTTCCAGTGCTGATGGCTGCAGAAGAGTGGGACGACCATGATAGGAGCAAAAAACAAACTGCAAGAGACCTCGCAAAAAATTATCTTGAAAGCTGTGCACCAAATGCCATTCTTTTTTCATTTGGAGACAACGATACATATCCGCTCTGGTATGCTCAAGAAGTAGAAGGCATTAGAACTGATGTGCGTGTCATCAACTACTCACTTCTTGGAATCGACTGGTACATCAATCAGATGCGCTACAAGGTTAACCAAAGTGCCCCTATCGATGTGATCTGGAGCGCAGATCAAATTGAAGGTGGCAAAAGGGATTATGTAAGATTTTTTGAGCGGCAAGGAATTACTGATCAAAATAGATATGTTGACTTATATAGCCTGATGCATGATTTCATCGGAAGCGATGACCCCTCTGCACAATTGCAAATGCAAGACGGCAGCTCCATGAACTATCTACCAGTAAAAAAAGTAAGTATCCCTGTAGACACGGCACTCGTTAGAAAGAACGGGACTACTGAACCAGGAGATCAAGTACTGTCAGAAATCAGATTTGATATCCCGAAAGACATACTGCTCAAAAATGACATGGCAGTATTAAATGTGCTTGCCGCCAACAAATGGGAAAGGCCAATATATTTTACATCCCCATTTGGTGAACTCGGATTCAGTCAGTACCTACGAAGTGAAGGACAAGCCTATCGCCTAGTGCCTGTTGCTGGTCAAAATATGATAAACTCAAAGGCCTCTTATGAGGTTCTAAAAAATAAATTTGCATTCGGAAATGCAAATGTGCCTGGAGTATATTTTGATGAAGAGAACAGAAGACATCTCATCGGCATCAGACAAGCTTTTGCCGAAGCAGCAAATCAACTTGCAATTGAAGGCAAGCAAGACAAGGCCGCCGAATTGTTGAACATTGCAGACAAAAATATGCTTGCTGAGAATTTCCCTTACGGACTAGTAAGCAGACAAAACCAGCACAATACGGTGAGTATGCAATTCCTTGAATCAGCGTATCGTGCAGGAGACAAAAAGCTTACCGCTAAAGTGTCTGCTGCGCTCAACAAGGACCTTCAGGAACAAATGGCATACTACGCATATCTTGGAAACATGTCTATCGCTGAACTGACACAAGCAGTTCAAGATATTCTATCAAATAAGGCAGACAATCTCTCAAACGAGCAGCGACAAATGTTTATGGAAATTAGACAAGCCGTCGTGTTGATGGATTACCTGAGGGGATTGGAAGCAATGAGTAAGTAATACAAGGGACGAGGGACGAGGAAATACAAGCTAATATGCAATTAAAAAGGGTCAATTACTAAATTGACCCTTTTTTTATTGTGCACATTTTCTTGTATTGGCTGTGTCCCTTGTATTTCCTCGTCCCTCGTCCCTTGTCCCTCGTCCCTTGTATTTCCTAGTCCCTTGGCCCTCGTCCCCTGTCCCTTGTATTCCCTCGTCCCTTGTATTTCCTAGTCCCTCGTCCCTTGTATTTCCTCGTCTCCAGTAAACATCGATCCCATCAAATCCCTAAACTCAATTTTTTCAGAAAGAATCTTTTTGCTAATCAACGAGTAGGCACTCAAGCCATATAAAACAAACTCCATGAGCAGTGCCTTGTGCTTGCCTGTAGCTTTGGGGTAATATTTTATAACGAGGCCAGAGAGTCCGTCAATTGAGTTTAGCAACTTCAAGCGTTCCGCATCTTTAAGATGAAATAACATATTGAGCTGATTTCCTTGATCAAACCACTGTGTTACCTGCTTATATGGACTTACTGCGGCAGACTCCTTATTTCGCTTCTTTTTAAATTCCTCTGGATCAGGAAAATATTGAACAAATATGCTACGAATCGAACGCTCAAGAAGATTCACGCTCACTTGATAAGGCCCCTCTTGCTCACCTTCATACACCAATTCAATCTTACCCGTAATTGCCGGAATAATACCTTGTAAATCACTCATCCACACCTGTGTGCTTTTTTCTTTATTGATCAGTGCCCTACGCTCAGCTGAGCTGAATGCATTTTCTAAAGCAGCAATCGTCAACCGCGCGGAGACACCACTCTTCTGATCAACGAACTCGCTTGATCGAGCCTCAAAAGCAATCTGCTCAATGATTCGTGCAATGAGATCACTATGCTCTACCATCTTCTCTTGTTCATCATGAATCGCAGCTTCTTGCGCAGTAATACTTAGTGCTGATTCGATTGACTTTGGATAGTGTGTAAGAATTTGACTCTCGATCCTATCTTTGAGTGGTGTAACAATTGATCCCCTGTTGGTATAATCCTCTGGGTTCGCAGTAAACACAAAAACAATATCAAGGGGCAACCTCAACTTAAATCCTCGAATCTGAATATCCCCTTCCTGAAGAATATTAAACAATGCTACCTGAATACGAGCCTGAAGATCGGGAAGCTCGTTGATTACAAAAATGCACCTGTTGCTTCGGGGGATGATGCCGTAATGTATAACCCGCTCATCAGAAAAATTAAGTCGCAGATTTGCGGCTTTAACAGGATCAATATCACCTATAAGATCAGCTACAGAAACATCGGGAGTAGCCAGCTTCTCACCATAACGTTCATCCCTATGTAACCAACTGATGGGGGTTTCATCACCCTCTTCCCTGATCAATTTCTTTCCAAAACTGGATATCGGATGAAAGGGATCATCATATATATCACTGCCAGTGATGTATGGAATGTACTCATCCAGTAAATCTGTCATCTGCCTAGCCAGCCTTGTTTTAGCCTGGCCACGCAACCCCAAAAAAAGCATATTGTGCCTAGAAAGGATGGCACGCTCCGTATCAGGAATAACAGTATCCTCATACCCAATAATACCAGGAAATCTTTCCTCCCCTGCCTTCATCTTCACGATCAGGTTCTGTCGCATTTCTTCTTTTATGGTCTTGCTGATATAACCCGAATTCCTTAACGCTCCAAATGTTGCTATACCGTTCATGCTGCTATTTTACTAATAATGAAATATAAAATGTTGTACCAATAAACAATCACGCTACATCACGTTGCGCTTCTTCCCACTTTCAAAATCATCGAAAACAAAACTTCCCAACTTATCCAACGATGCATAAAATGCACGCCCGTTATTACTTTCTGTAAATGCCCGAACAAAACTTTGAAGATATGGATCACTGGTGATCATAAACGTAGTAATCTTGATTCTAAGCTTCTTGCATTGGGCAGCAAGATTGAGACATTTACCGGTAATCTTGCGATCAAGTCCGAATGCATTCTTATAATACTTCTTACCCTCTTTTAAGCAAGTTGGCTTACCATCGGTGATCATAAAAATCTGCTTGTTCGGATTCTTTCTCCTCCTGAGGATGTCCATAGCCAACTCAAGACCAGCTACCGTATTGGTATGATAAGGACCAACTTGTAAATAGGGAAGATCTTTTACTTCTATCGTCCACGCATCATTACCAAAAACTACAATATCCAACGTGTCCTTTGCATATTTTGTTTTAATCAATTCACTCAAGGCCATGGCAACTTTCTTAGCCGGTGTAATTCGATCCTCTCCATAAAGGATCATGGAGTGTGAGATGTCAATCATGAGAATAGTAGATGTCTGGGTTTTAAAATCTGTCTCCCTGATCTCAAGATCATCTTCTCTCAATGAAAAATTATCAATGCCGGTATTAATTTGAGAATTTCTAATAGAACTCACAAAATCTATTTGATCAAGCACATCCCCAAACTGAAATGGCCTAGTCTCGGGATTGGTTTCATCACCCTGCCCAGTTTTGTAAGTAATGTGACTTCCCTTTCGTCCTTTCTTAAGCTTCCCGAAAATTTCGTCGAGAGACCTTTTCCTTATGCCTTGTTCAGTTTTTGGAGTTATGCGAATCTCACCTTTTTGATTATCCTCATCTACGTATCCTTTCTGCTTGAGGTCATCAATAAAATCGCCCAGTCCATACTGTGGTGTGCTAAACTTATATTCCTTATCGAGTTCTGTCATCCACCTCAATGCTTCCTCAGCATCTCCATTCGTATAGCCAAGCAACTGCATAAAAATGTCAAGCATCTTTTCGAAGTTGCCCTTCTCTCCGTCAGCTGGAATAAATGTTGAGAAATTAAAGCCTTTCATACAATAAAGAAACACTTGGTGAAAATGAATTTACCCTAATTAAGTATAACAAAGAAGGATGGCTATCTGTTCGGAAAAATAATTTATAAAATATTTACTTCGGCTTCAAGCATAATTCCGAACATTGAATAGACCGAATCTTGTATTTTTTGGGAAAGCTTAAGGATATCAATACCCGAGGCACCCCCATAATTAACAAGAACCAGCGCTTGCTTGGCGTGGCAGCCTACATTTCCGTCCCGGTAGCCTTTCCAACCAGCCTGCTCAATGAGCCAAGCGGCAGCAATCTTAAACCCGGTTTCGGAGGCATGGGCACTAAGATCTGGGAAATTGCGCCGGATTTCTGCCAGTTGAGAGGCATGAACCACAGGATTTTTAAAAAAACTACCTGCATTCCCTATTTCTTTGGGATCTGGCAGTTTTGATTTCCGAATTTGAATAACGGCATTTGAAACATCCTTGATCGTGGGATGCATTATGGATGCTTCAATCAGTTGATTTTCTAAAACACCATAAGTAAGGGATAATTGATGATGATGGCTTGATAAATTAAAAACAACTGAGGTAATCAGCAAATTGTTCTTGTATTTGGTCTTGAAGATGCTGCTTCGATATCCAAATAAACAATCTTCTTTATTAAACTCTACAAAACACTGCTTCACCATATCCCACGCGCGAAGGCTATGGAAAACATCTTTTAACTCAACACCATAAGCCCCAATATTCTGAACAGGAGCGGCGCCAACAGTGCCTGGAATAAGAGAAAGATTTTCCACTCCACCCCACTGATGTTCTATGCAAGTGAGCACAAAATCGTGCCACATTTCACCTCCGCCAACTTCAACCAATACGGAATCCTCTTTCGCTTCCAACACACGAACACCTTTTATTTCATTTTTAACCACCAATCCATCAAAGTCTTTGGTAAAAAGAAGGTTGCTGCCCCCTCCCAACAAAAGGGTTGGACTATGAGCCGATTGTAATGCACGATATGCTTCGGATTGAGAAAAAACGGAGACCTCATCTTCTGATTTGAGTACAACAAAATACTTCCCATGAGCATCAACACCAAAGCTGTTGAATGGCTTGAGGGAAACATCGGTTTGTATTCTCATATGATCTATTCTACCAACTGTTTTGTTCACGAAGCGTAGTGATGTGTGCAACATGGTGCTTGCCATGCCAGGCATATATCAACAACATGTCCCAAAGGGTTATGTCTTTTTCTTTTTCAGGATGAAATACAGTTCTTTTGAAATCATCTTCAGTCATTGACTCTAGGAGACTATGCCAACGATGATGCAATGCATGCAACAGGGTAACTGAAATATTGATGGGTACATTTGATACATCCGCAAGCTCATTCCACTTGTCTTCCAGATATGGCTTTATGACAGGATTCTCTTCAGTTAATGCCAATTTGAATCTGATGAATGAGTTCATGTGAGAATCAGCAAGGTGATGAATTAGTTGATGAACCGTCCACCCTCCTTCCCTATAAGGAGTTTGAATCTGACCTTCATCAAGATTCAATACAGCG
>JBILBU010000045.1:0-13859 GCA_044353505.1 Chitinophagaceae bacterium
TGCTCCCAACCCAATGTTGCAGTTACTCTTCCCACATTTTTATCAAAATAATGGCAGACATCAACTGCTGCTTTATTCAGTGCATCAATTGATTTAAGCAACGGCGCTTTGTAGTCAAGACATTCGCCTGTATAAGAAACAAAAATCGTAGGAATACATAGTGTAAGTCCTTGGCCGATGTTCATGATAAACGCTGGTGATGTTGGATCCCATGCAGTGTATCCGCGTGCTTCAAAAGTTGCACGAATCCCTCCACTTGGAAATGAAGATGCATCTGGCTCTTGTTGGGTAAGTGAATTACCATCAAATTCTTCTATCACTGATCCATCAGGCTTCAATGTAAAAAAGGAATCATGTTTTTCAGCTGATGAACCAGTTAAAGGTTGAAACCAATGGGTATAGTGTGTCACACCTTTGTTTTGAGCCCAATGTCTCATGCCCGCCGCAATGTGATTTGCTACACTTCTGTCAATCTTCTGGCCTGATTTAATGGAATTTGCCAGGCTTTTATAAGCGTCATCGCTTAGGTAGTCCCTAGCAGCTTTAAGTGTAAATACATTTTCCCCGAAGATCGCATTGATCCGAGCAGGGCTCTCTACCCTCACTTCGTCATTAACCGAAGTAAGATTGTCGATTGCTGTAAAACGTAGTGATTGCATAATTATATGTTTTGTAGAGCACGAAATTCTGTAAAATCCCTCACAAAAGCAACTATATTGTGATGAAAAGCATTTTTTTTATTTTGTATGTGCAAAAAATATGAATAATCTATTGGAGGTAGGGGTAAATCATAAATTCTCAAATAGAATTATATACATATTAAAAATCCGTATATGACAGTTGGCTTGATGTTGAAAACACTTCAATTTCGTCTTTCCTCCCTTCTTCGTTTTTAATTAACTTCGCATTTCTTAATCATAACATGGAAACTACTGTAGATACCGCAAAGCAACTTGGCCTTCTTCCTGAAGAGTTTGAAAGCATCAAAAAGATATTAAACCGGACTCCAAACTTCAATGAACTTGCTGCTTATTCAGTCATGTGGAGCGAGCATTGTAGTTATAAAAACTCCATCAAATGGTTAAAGACGCTCCCTCGGGATGGAAGCAAGCTTTTGGTAAAAGCGGGCGAAGAGAATGCCGGCCTGGCCGATATTGGTGATGGGTATGGTGTTGTTTTTAAGATTGAATCACACAATCACCCCTCTGCAATAGAGCCATTTCAGGGTGCAGCAACTGGTGTCGGCGGTATTCACCGTGATATTTTTACCATGGGTGCTAGGCCAATTGCAGCGCTTAATTCACTTCGCTTTGGAAACATCAATGATCCCAAAACAAGGCACTTGCTCAAGGGAGTTGTTGCTGGAATCGGTCATTATGGAAATTGCTTTGGTGTTCCAACCGTTGGCGGAGAAGTTTATTTCGAAAATTGTTACCATACCAATCCGTTAGTGAATGCAATGAGTGTTGGTATTGTAAAAGTTGGACAAACAGTAAGTGCAACTGCTGAGGGCAAAGGAAATCCAGTTTTCATCGTTGGTTCAGCTACTGGTAAGGACGGCATTGGTGGGGCTTCGTTTGCTTCTGCAGATATTACTGCTGAGAGTGCGCAGGACCTGCCTTCTGTGCAAGTTGGTGACCCCTTTCAGGAAAAGAAATTACTAGAAGCCTGTCTTGAACTTATACCCAAAGATGCTTTAGTGGGTATGCAGGACATGGGTGCCGCCGGTATAATTTGTTCAACTGCTGAAACCAGTGCAAAAGGTGGAGTGGGGATGATCATCGATTTGGATAAGGTTCCTAAGCGTCAACAAAATATGAAAGCATGGGAGCTGCTTCTGAGCGAAAGCCAGGAGCGTATGCTAATGGTAGTGAAGAAAGGAAGAGAGCAGGATGTTTTAGATGTGTTTGATAAGTGGGATCTTCCTTGCTCTGAGATTGGTGAGGTGACTACCGACGGACTTCTAAAATTTTATATGAATGGTCAACTTGAAGCAGAAATTCCTGCTGAGAGCTTGGTCTTGGGTGGTGGTGCCCCAGTAAATGATAGGGTATACTCCACCCCGGCATATTTTGAAAAAATTGCTGCCTTTGATCAATCTCAAGTGCCCGTGCCTACTAGTCTTCAAGCGGTGGCGCAACAATTGGCCGTTATCCCAAACATAGCAAGCAAGAAATGGATTTACACCCAATATGACAGCATGGTGGGTACTGGAAATACTTCAACAAATCAACCTAGTGACGCATCAGTGGTCTTGGTGAAAGAAACAGGAAAGGCATTGGCCATAACAACCGATTGCAACAGCAGGTATGTTTATGCAGATCCTTATAAAGGTGCGATGATAGCAGTAAGTGAAGCCGCACGAAATATTGTTTGCAGTGGTGGCGTACCACTGGGTGTAACCAATTGCTTGAATTTTGGAAATCCATATGACCCGGAAGTTTATTATCAGTTTGTTCACGCAATCAAAGGAATGGGTGAGGCCTGTCTCAAGTTTGATACTCCAGTTACCGGAGGAAATGTAAGTTTTTACAACCAAAATCCTGAAGGCGCCGTATACCCAACACCAACAATTGGAATGGTGGGTGTGCTAGATTCCGAAGACGATAAAATGACATTGGGATTTAAAGCCGAAGGCGATCTGATCTATCTGCTGGGCGCATCGCAAAATGATATCGCATGTTCTGAATACCTGCACAAAATTTGCGGAATAGAATTCTCCCCTGCACCATATTTCAATATTGATGAGGAGTATGCTCTTCAGCAGCTTGTTTTAGCGTTGATTGGGAAAAAACAAATTCTGTCTGCACACGACGTCAGTGAGGGCGGATTGTTTATAACACTGCTTGAAAGTGGGTTTGTTGGTGGACTTGGCTTTTCAGTTGCCCAGCAAAACCAGAGTATTCGAGCCGATGCATATTGGTTTGGGGAAGCCCAAAGCAGGGTAGTTGTGTCGGTATCTCCATCAGCCAAAAAATCATTTGAGGATGCCGTTTCAGGCTCAGGCATTTCCCTCGAATTATTGGGAGGAGTGAAGGGGCATGATGTTCAAGTAAATAAAGAAAACTGGGGTAAGTTATCAGAGTGGAAAAATAATTACGACGAGAAGATTTCTTCCTTGATGTCTTGATTTTTATTTTATCTCAAACAAAACAAGGCTTGCCTTTTCCCCCTTTTTCAGTAAGAAGGTTGTTGAAAGGTCGGGCCGTACATAGCCATAATCTTCCTCGTGTAGGGTCGCGCTTGATTTGAATTCAGGCTGGCTGATACTGATCTCTTCTCCAGAAACAACAACTGCTACGATGGGGCCGCGTCCTGAAAAAACAAAACTTGGCTTGGCCGAGTTCAGCTCAAGGCGATACGCCACGCATTTATCCGCATCAAATAAGGTGTCAGTCAACAGCGCCTGCCAGTTGTCAGTCTTTGTGAATTCATATCCGGATAGCAGTTCAACATCATATGCATGTATGCGTTCGTTTTTAGGTGCAGCAACGCGATGTGTCGCTGGCCCAGAACTAAATGAAGAGTACCAGGCATAACCCTTTTTAGAAGTTGCTTTTTTCCATTCGCCCCCAAGTTTTTGGTCATCATATACCATGTCGGTAAGGAAAATGAAAGCGGATGGTATGGCATGGATGTGAAAAAAGCTTGTATCCTCATCCTCAATTGTTGCATTTATAACGCGAACATATTTGTTCAATAATACGGGTAAATGCCGGGGTTCATCCTTTACTTGAACAATCTTTTGTGCTTGAGTACAGGGTGTGTAAAATAAAAAGAAAATAAAAAGTAGTGGTATTGTGCGGTTGAGTTGAGGTGTCATGTTGCGGGGTTCAGGTCTATTTATTTTGTTGAATTTAGCCAATTCTAATTGAAGCAGATTTTACTTATCCACATGACTCTTCATTTTTTTTTCAGATTATAAAATTATGGTATGTTTGTATGACCTCTGAAAGTTGCTATTACTCTTTCTAGTGGTCCAATTTTTTTATATTCCAGCGGACCATAACAAGCCTGCGAGAAAGAGACGCTAAAAAATATTTAAGCTATGACCAAGTACATTTTTGTGACCGGTGGAGTTACTTCATCGTTAGGTAAAGGCATTGTTGCTGCTTCACTTGCAAAATTGCTTCAGGCCAGAGGCTTTAAGGTGACCATTCAAAAATTTGACCCGTATATTAATATTGATCCGGGTACCCTGAATCCTTATGAGCATGGTGAATGTTATGTCACGGAAGATGGCGCAGAAACAGATCTTGATCTTGGCCATTATGAGCGATTTCTAAATATCTACACCACACAGGCCAATAACGTAACAACTGGAAGAATTTATCAGTCTGTTATCAATAAGGAAAGGGAAGGCGCTTACCTTGGGAAAACCGTTCAGGTAGTTCCACACATTACCGATGAGATTAAAAGACGCATGCAGTTGCTTGGCGATTCAGGCTATGATATCATTATTACTGAGATCGGAGGCACCGTGGGAGATATTGAGAGTTTGCCATTCATAGAAGCTGTAAGGCAATTGCAGTGGGAGTTGCCTGAGGGTGATTGTCTTGTCGTTCACCTTACCCTTGTGCCTTACCTCAAGGCAGCAAAAGAGTTGAAAACTAAGCCTACCCAGCACAGTGTGAAAATGATGAGTGAAAACGGTGTGCATCCTGATATCATCGTATGCAGAACTGAGCAGCCCTTATCCAATGAGTTAAAGGCAAAAATTGCATTGTTTTGTAATGTGAAAACGGATTCAGTAATTGAGGCTGCTGATGCCGAGAGTATTTATGAAGTTCCATTGCTAATGCAACAAGAACAGCTCGACATCATCTGTTTGAAAAAGCTAAACATCACCTGGTATCCAGAACCGGACCTTACCATATGGAAAGGGTTTATTTCTAAATTGAAAAATCCAAAATCGACTGTAACAATCGGGTTGATCGGAAAATATATTGAACTGCAGGATGCGTACAAGTCTATACTAGAGGCCTTTATCCATGCTGGTGCCATGAATGAGTGTAAGGTGCTGGTTCAAGACGTTCATAGTGAATTTATTACTTCAGAAAATGTCAACCACAAACTCGAGGGACTGGATGGGTTGCTTGTTGCGCCTGGTTTTGGCAATAGAGGGATTGATGGTAAAATTCTTGCTGTTCAATATGCAAGGGAAAATGGACTTCCCTTTTTCGGAATATGCTTGGGGATGCAAATGTCTGTGATTGAATTCGCTAGAAACCAGCTCGGACTTTCAACAGCACACTCAACCGAAATGGATCCCGCAACAGCTGATCCTGTTATTGATCTGATGGAAGGTCAAAAAACAATCACCAATAAGGGCGGAACAATGAGGCTTGGTTCTTATCCTTGCAAAATTGAAAAAAACTCCCTGGCATATAAAATCTATGGTTCAGAATTGATTGCCGAGCGACATCGCCACCGCTGGGAGTTTAACAGCAACTACCTGGAAGCTTTTCAGGCAGCTGGCATGAAAGCAACCGGTATCAATCCAGAAACAAACCTCGTAGAGATTGTGGAGATTCCCGCCCACCCATTCTTTATAGGAGTACAGTATCACCCAGAGTTAAAGAGCACTGTTGAAAACCCACATCCCATATTTGTTCATTTCGTAAGTGCAGCCAAAATGTTTGCACAAAAGAAGGAGATAACAAAATTTGAAGCTGTATAGGGCATATGCAGGCAACTATTTACCATAAGCATTGAAAAGCAGATAGCTTCTGATACGATTGAGTTCGTTACCTTTGCCCCTCAATAAGATCGAACATGAAATTTGAAAAGAACTCGGTTATAGGTATCGCCTTACTCGCTATATTGTTTATTGCTTATTTTTATTTTACCCGTCAGGGACAAATTGAACTTGAGGCCAAACAGTCGCAGATCCGGGATTCTATAGCAGCCATCCAGCCCCCGACAAAAGATAGCCTGGCTCTTTCCGCACCAGTAAATTCTCCGGCTCTACAATCTGCAGTTGCTGGGTCTTTCATTCAGCAAGGATCTTCGGGAGAAGTAATGTCTACACTTGAAAACGACTTAGTGGTTATCTCCTTTACAAATAAAGGTGGGCAGCCACTGTCTGTTCTTTTGAAAAAATTCCAATCAGTTGACAGCGGCAATAACGTAATGCTTGGATCGGGAAATTTCAATAAAGTTTCTTATCTCATCAATACAGGAACTAACCAAACCGCTGCCTCTAGCGACCTGTTTTTTTCTGCATCAACGGTTACGAAAGATAGCAATGGGAATCAATCATTGGTCTATACCTTGGCTGATTCTACTGGCAAATCCATCACCCATCGATATACGCTGAAAGATGGCGAGTATATGATTGATTGGAATATAGGGCTGAAAGGTGCAGATAAGTTGTTTAGTGGCAATTCAATTAATTTGTTGTGGCAAGTGCAGGCTACCCAACAGGAGCGAGATATCCAGACTGAAAAGAGGGAGACGCAGCTTGGGTTATTTGGTGCAGATGGATTCGATTATTTCACAATGAGTGATGGATTGAACAAACGTTGGGAAGAAGGACTAAAGTGGATTGGCGTTAAGCAAAAATTCTTTAATACTACATTGATAGCAGAAAGCGGATTCAGTTATGTTGATATCAATTGCACTGTGCCTGATGATTCATTAAAGATAGTTGCAAGAACCGTTGCTAGTCTTCGTTCAACTTTCCCAGCATCCTCAGATGTTAATTTGGGTTATCGATTTTTTATCGGACCTAACGATTATTCCACACTCAAGAAATATAATCTTGAAATGGAAGACATGGTGAATCTTGGCCAAGGGTTTTATGCTTTTGTAAAGTATATTAACCGTTGGATTGTATTACCCTCCTTTGGATTTTTCGAGAAACATGTTACCAGTCTTGGTTTGGCAATCGCCCTTCTTACCATCCTCATTCGTCTCATTACTTCCCCCCTGGTGTACACATCATATGTCAGTGGTGCAAAAATGAAAGCCCTTAAGCCAGAGATTGATACACTCAAAGAAAAGTACAAGGAAGATCAGCAAGCTTTCAGCATGGAACAAATGAAGTTGTTTAGAACAGCTGGAGTTAATCCGCTTGGGGGCTGTATCCCTGCATTGTTGCAGATTCCAATATTCTTTGCACTATATAGTTTCTTTAATTCAAGCATCAACCTCAGGGGTGTCCCTTTTTGGTGGTCCAAGGATCTTTCCTCCTATGACGCAGTGATAACTTGGGGTTTCAATTTCCCAGGTGTCGGAAGCCATCTTTCCTTGTTCACTGTATTGGCTGTAATTACTAGTTTGCTCATATCATTGTATAGCATGAGCATGACGCCAGATCAAGGGAATCCTGTACTGAAATACATGCCTTATATTTTTCCAGTTATGTTGTTGGGCATATTCAATAGCCTTCCTTCGGCATTGACATGGTATTATACCGTATCGAATGTTATCACGCTGGTATTGCAGTTTGTGATTCAAAACTATATTATTGACCACGACAAAATACTTGCTGGTCTCGAAGCCAATAAAAAGAAACCAAGGTCTAAGTCTAAGTGGCAGGAGCGCCTCGAGCAGATGCAATCAACACAGAAGAAGGTGGGAGATATGAAGTCGAAGGCCAAGAAATAAACTGCTTTTTTTAACATTGTATAGATCCTGGCCCAGTCCATGAATCCATACCTTTATTAGGATGATAAAACCATCTTCTAGGATAATGAAAAGGGTATTACTGATCACGATGCTGTTCTTCGCAGTTTCTGCTTCTGCACAACAAACATTTTCTGAAGGAACCATTACGTTTGATGTGCTCACAACCATTGATGGAAAACAAGTCGATGGATTGACCACCTGTATTCAGATGGTTAAAGGGGCTCATTACAGATCAGACCTCATCAGCAGCATTGGCAAGGCCAGCACCATATTTGATACGCGCGAAGGTGTGGGCGCAGTGATGCGCGATTTTGGATCCCAAAAAATCATGATTCCGTTGAGCCGTGAGAACTGGAAAGAGATGAACAAAAAATTTACTGACCTTGCCTATGAAATTGGGTCAGATACCATTACGCTGTTAGGTTATTCATGTTCAAAGGCTACAGCAGTATTAGATGGCGGCACAACCATCGTGGTGTATTTCACAAAAAGCCTATTGCCGGATAATGCTGAAATGTTTGTTCAACTTGGACGGTTGCCTGGAATCGTTTTGGCCTATAGTGCTACATCAACCAACTCCACGGTTACTTATACTGCCAAATCATTGAGTTTTGATCCAGTTCAAATACAGAAATTTGATATACCCACTGGAGGATACAGGGTTATGGCGTATGAAGAAAGTAAAAGAAGAAAGTAGTAAGAATTAATTCAATGGCTTTTGAGGCGTCTTGAATTTTTGAACTAGGTTTTTGTTCTTGTAGGGCGTAATGTATTTGATGTTGCCCTTTTGATAAGAAATTACTGAGTTGAACTCATTTTTCTTGCTGCCTTTTTTGAAACCGAAGGAACGATTTTCATGGTATGAAAAACCACCACTAAGGGATAGGCTTAAATTTTTCTTCATGCTTGAAAAAGCAGCAGATGAAGATTTTGATTTTACGATGATACCATCAACTGCAAATACGGCAACAGATAAAACAAGCACCATGGAAATCATGGAAAATTGTTTAACGATGCTGCAAGATATTAAGGTTGACTTTTTCATTTGATTGAACAAAAATAACACTTTTTAAGAATATAGCAAATTTGATCTTAACTAACTATTAAAAAATAACCTACGGGAAGGAATTTAGGGCGTCATAAATCCAATGTCCTACAGATTTCCTACCTTTCAATAAGCCCAAGAAAATGAAAGGAGAGTCACGTATACCCGAAGATGAGGACATCAACGATTTGTTGACTGTATATGAGAAATTAAGGTCTGGAAAAGGCTCCGCATTTCTTAGTGAGGAATCTTTTGAGCGAATTATCGACCATTTTGACGATCAAGATGCACTGCCTAAGGCCATCGAGGCGGCTGAAATTGGGATACTTCAGTTCCCTTTCTGCGCTTCCCTATTGGTTAAAAAAGCAGATCTCCTTATCGCATCCCGCCAGTACAAAAAAGCCCTATCATTGCTGGATAAAGCGCAAATATTAGATCGAAGCGATATTGATATTTACATCTTGAGAACAGATGCTTATCTCGCATTAGACATGCAGGCTAAGGCGGTAGAACTACTTGAAGAGGCACTGGGGCAATTCGATGGGGAAGAACGAATAGACCTGTTGTTTGAGCTGGCGGATGTGTATGACGACTACGAGGCATTTGAGAAGATTTTTGACTGCTTAAAGCTGATACTGGAATATGATCCAAATAATGAAGAGGCGCTGTACAAAATCTGTTTTTGGACTGATTTTACGGGGCGTAATGAAGAAAGCATCAGGCTTCATCTAAAGATCATTGATGATTATCCTTACAATGAACTGGCTTGGTTTAATCTTGCTGCTGCTTATCAGGGATTGAGGTTGTTTGAAAAATCAATTGATGCTTATCAGTATGCAATCGCCATCAATGAAAAATTTGACTACGCCTATAGGAATATGGCAGATGCCTTTATTAGGCTTCATCGATACAAGGAGGCCATCGAGTCATTGGAGAAGGTAATAGAGCTTTCAAGGCCAGAAGACATGATTTATCAAGCCATTGGATTTTGCTATGAGAAAATCAAAAACTATGCACAAGCAAGATTCTATTATAGGAAGGCATCTCATCTAAATCCCGATGACGCGAAGCTCTACGTGAAAGTTGCAGGCACCTACATGAAGGAGTCAAAGCACGCTCAGGCCATAAAATATCTTGACATGGCATTGAGAATAAAGCGGCTGGATCCAGACTTTAATCTTGTCATGGGAGAGTGCCTTGTGAAAACCGGCAAGATTAAAGAATCAGTCCATTATTTTTTAGCAGCAGTTCAAGCCAAGCCTCGAAACCTAAAGGGATGGGAAGCTTTGATAAGGACTTTGTTCGAGAGCAATCAATACAGCGAAGCGGAAAAGCAGGTCCGTGAGGCTGTGGTAAAGACTGGCGATAAACCAATACTGGGTTTTTATCATAGTGCAATTCTGCTGGCTATGGGAAAAACAAAGGAGGGAATGAGTCTTCTTGAGGCCTCGGCAGAGAAGAATCCAAAATATCTCAAAAGCTTTCTAAAGCTCTATCCTTCTTCCGTTAAACATACCCAAGTGGTTGAGTTAATATTAAGGTATAAGCGTCGCCGTCGTCTTTAAACACATCTTCTCATTATCATGGATGTTACTTTTCTCTTTCGTATTTTTGCCAAAACCAACAACATACAATGAATTTCACCTTATCACAGATGCCCGATCGTCATGCCAAGCCACGAATCGAAGGTATTACTATGGTCATGGACAAAGGGTTGACATTTGAAGAAGCGAAACAATTCATCGAAAATGCGGAGCATCATGTAGATGTTGTTAAGCTCGGATTCGGAACGGCTTATGTTACTCCACGACTGCGTGAAAAAATCGACTTGTACCAATCTGCAGGCATCCCTGTATACTTTGGGGGAACCTTGATGGAGGCTTTTTTAATTAGAAATCAGTTCAATGATTATATTTCCTTGTGCAAGGAGTATAATATAAAATACATGGAGGTGAGTGATGGTTCTATAACTATACCCCATACTGAGAAATGCGGATATATTGAGAAGTTAAGCGCACTCGGAACCGTCTTCAGTGAAGTGGGCAGCAAGGATGCGGCACATATCATCCCGCCTTACAAATGGATTGAACTCATGCGTGCTGAACTGAATGCAGGCGCTTCTTGGGTTATTGCAGAGGCAAGGGAAGCAGGCAATGTGGGCATTTACAGGGGAAGTGGTGAGGTTAGAGAGGGCTTAGTTCAAGAAATATTAACCCAGATACCTGGCGAAAAAATACTCTGGGAAGCACCACAAAAACCACAGCAGCTTTACTTTATTGAACTTTTAGGGGCCAATGTAAACTTGGGTAATATTGCACCAGGAGAAGTGATTGCGCTTGAGGCAATGCGTGTGGGTCTGCGTGGCGATACATTCGATCTTTTTCTCAATAAATAATTTGATTTGATCAAGTCATACGGACTTATTGGCTTCCCCCTCTCGCATTCTTTTTCGAAGAAGTACTTTACTGAAAAGTTTCAGCGGGAGTCTCTGATCAATTGTTCATATGAACTATATCCTATTGAATCAATTGATTTGCTGCCCGATGTGCTCGAGAAAAATCCAACACTGGCAGGACTTAATGTTACAATTCCCTACAAGGAACAAGTGCTTCGCTACCTCGATAAACGTTCGCCTGTGGTGGAAGAAATCGGGGCCTGCAATTGCATCATGATAAAAGACGGGGAATTGGTAGGCTACAATACCGATGTTATTGGATTCACTAAATCATTAGAGCCTAAGCTTAGGGGTACTCATAAAAAGGCACTGGTTCTGGGTACAGGAGGCGCAGCGAAGGCGGTTCATTATTCCTTGAAGCAAAAGGGAATTGATTTTTTGCAAGTGAGTAGAAGTCAGTCTGATCAAACGATTGCGTATAATGACATCAATCAACAATTGCTAAAAGAATACACGCTCATCATCAATACCACTCCATTGGGAATGCACCCTCATGTTGAGCAGGCACCTGATATACCCTATCAATTTATCGGGCCAGAGCATTATCTATTTGACCTAGTATACAACCCCGCCCTAACAAAATTTTTAGCAGAAGGAAAGGCAAGAGGTGCTGAAATTGAAAATGGAGCAGACATGCTCATCATTCAGGCAGAGGCATCCTGGGAAATCTGGAATTCGCAATAATCGTTAACTCGAAATGCGTTGTTCGAGTTTTGCCTTTATGTCCTCTGGAATAGATCTGACTTTTCTTGCTGCATAGTCGTAGCAGACCATCCCTGTCATGATTTTGGCAACAATAATTGTTGTTCCATTTCTTTGCATTGAAATCGTATGAAAGCAATCAAATCCAACCCTAGACAGACTTGCAATGGACATGGAGATTGATATGGAGTCGCCATGAAACAGTTCTTGTACATATTCTATCGATGCTTCAGAAACCACAAGGCCGTAGGGCCCAAACTTCATTTCACTATATCCGAGGGATTCTAAAAAACGTATTCGGGTTTCTTGAGCGAAGAGAAGGTAGCGTTCGTTGCCCACATGTCCACCGTAATTAAGGTCGCCAACCTGAATGGTTATTTCTGTTTCGAAGCAGGTGAGATCAGGACAAGTAATCTTGTTCTTGCGCATGAATCGGTATTTTAAGGTTTTGTTGGGGAAACCATTTCGTTAAGA
This sequence comes from Chitinophagaceae bacterium, assembly GCA_044353505.1. Taxonomy (GTDB): domain Bacteria; phylum Bacteroidota; class Bacteroidia; order Chitinophagales; family Chitinophagaceae; genus Pollutibacter. The sequence continues at coordinate 12,309 of JBILBU010000045.1, forward strand.
AATTGGGCCATCTTGTCTACTGCCTTTTTGCGGTGGCTTAGACTAATTTTTTCTTCGATAGACATTTGAGCAAATGTTTTTTCTTGTCCATCCGGCACAAATACCGGATCATATCCAAATCCATTGCTGCCAATGATTTCCTTGGTGATGCGCCCTTCACACCGGCCCTCAAACAAGGATTCTTTTCCGTTTATAATTATGGAGATGACTGTTTTGAAGCATGCTCTCCGATCTTCTACTCCAGCCATTTCCCTAAGCAGCTTGTCAATATTGTTTGCGTCGTTGGATTGCTCGCCTGCATAGCGGGCCGACTTAACACCAGGGGCGCCGCCCAGCGCATATACTTCAAGCCCACTGTCTTCAGAAAAGCAATCTGACTCTGTTAATTCAAAAATCACTTTTGATTTTTCACTGGCATTCTCTTCAAGTGTTTCATGGGGTTCAGGAATATCAATATCTATCCCTGCTTCCTTTAGCGTAACAATCTGGAAATTATTTTTGAGAATCGATTTTATCTCTTCAGCCTTATGTTTGTTGTTAGATGCAAATACGAGACTTCTCATTAGGGGAACAGTTGTTTAAGAGATTGCCAGAGCTGAACTTTCAGCGTCTTGTCTGCTTCAATGGCCTCCAAGCTGGGTGCATGCAGGTAGTTGGTTTCCTGAAAAGACTGAACCTGGAAAGGAGGAAAATAAACTGGTAAAGCGATGGATGATGGAGAGCGTCCAAAAAGAATTATGTTCTCTGCACCATAATGTGCATTGATTTCTTTGTGGTCAGCGGTCAGAGGATCTTTGTCTGTAAGCACCGCAACATCAGCAATATTAAGTTTGCAAGCCTTCAAGATAGCTTCAAGAAATAGTTGTTGATTGGGTGGCAGTACATTTGTTTTCGCTTCAGCGATGATCACTATTTTTTTTGTTGATGTCGCCTCTTTTGTTACTTGCTCAACTACAGCAACGGCTTCATCAATCAATACATTTTCGTAAAGTAATGCTATGAGGCTTGGCGGAAGGATGATTGGGTTTGGGTGCTGCATGCTCACATTAATCTTTTATACTTGCCTTATGTTTTGTTACTTTGTAAAAATTACGGTTATGCAGAACGCAGGCGCAATAAAGATAACAAAAGCAGAGAGATCAAAAAGGGCAGATATTGATTTTAGTAATCTTTCTTTCGGGAAATACTTTACTGATCATATGCTGGTGGCAGACTACAACAATGGTGTTTGGGGAGATCCCGAGATCGTCCCTTATGCCCCTATCTGCTTTGATCCGTCTATGGCAACCCTGCATTATGGTCAGTCTATTTTCGAAGGCGTCAAGGCCTATAGAATGGCCGATGGAACTGCTGCTATTTTTAGGCCGATTGAGAATTTCAAGAGATTCAATCGTTCTGCCCAAAGGATGGAAATGGCCGAAATTCCTGAACATATATTTATGGAAGGCATGAAAACGCTGTTGGAGGTTGAAAGCCAATGGATTCCGAAAGAGTATGACCATGCTTTGTATATACGTCCTTTCATGTTTGCTACAGATGAACAGCTGGGCG
>JBILBU010000077.1:0-4408 GCA_044353505.1 Chitinophagaceae bacterium
AAATTAGGAAAGGAAAAAGCAAAAAATGGAATTACTACTACAAATGCGTAACAAAATGATGTTATTACCGCGGATGCAATAACTTGTGCTCTAAGTTGTTTTGATAATAATAGCATAGTAGATACCGCTTTTAATTACATTAAAAATTGAATTGCATTAAATTAATCAAAATGTATTTAAACAATAAACTTGGCCAGGTTCCGGGCCAGGTTTTTACGAAATACAGGTTAAAAGAGGTGAAATATGAAAAAAACAGATCTGTTTCAATCTTAAATCATATTGATTGTCAATAAAAGAAAAGGTATAGGATACTACCAGAGACCCTCATAATCAGAAGGTCCCTGCTTCAAGTCCAGTTAGGCCCACCCTAGTTATAACCCAGCTGCAATTGTTATGATTGCAGCTGGGTTTTTATGTAAACCCCCTATTTGGGAATAGGTAGATCGAAAAAAAGATTAAGTTGAAAATATTGTTGTTAGAAATTAAATACCCTTTTACTGTGACATATGGTTGTTAACTTATGGTGGGCATTCTCGCGAATTTCTTTGATGATTTCATCTATTTGTGACTACCTTCTCTTTTTATATAGGTTGTTGATTTTAGGGCTTCTTTTTGATTCGTTGGACTTATCTGCCAACTTAATTATTAAAATGATTTGAAATAAATTATATGAAAAACAAGTTGTTTAGTTACGGAACTTTATGCCTTTTACTCATTCTTTGTATTAATAAAACTTCAGCTCAAAGTGAAAATGCTATCTCTTTAGCGAATAATGATTTTGAACTTACCGTTTCGTTAAGTTCAACTAATATCAATGTTAAGATTACGGATAAAAGACAAAACGTAATTTGGTCGGACGGAACATATCATTACGCAATTGGCGAAATGATTTCCGGAAAACTCCAGGAGTATTCTGGCTTGGAGCTACCAAAATTAGAGCGCCAGTTTGACCGTATTCGTATTCGAGGACTTATTGGTGGTTTTGAGATAGAACATGATCTTATCCTAGCCGGTGAGAGTACATTTATTGAAGAAGAGATGACAGTTGTGAATACACAAAGTGTACTTAGAAATGTTAAGCAATTTACCGCTTCATTTACTAAGAAGGTTACGGAATTATCAGGAAAAGTATCAGATAACCATATCATGGATCGTTTCCAGGCTGTTCCATTTTTACATCGCTCCGACGATAGTGTTACATATAATCAACATGATTATACTTTGCAACAAATAGTAGAAGGAAAAGGATTTTGTTATTATACTACTGATTTGTTCTGGGATCCCCAAAGACGACACCCCTCAAATAATTTCATCTCCGAAGGCTGGGGTTGGAGACACAAAGATGCAATCTTGGGCATCTTTAGTTTTAATCAGGATAATATGATATTTAGTACTATCTCATATAGCATTGATGGATCATTGCATTTTGGTGGATTCACAAAGGAGGGACTAAATCTTTCTGCACTGGAACGATTTGAACCAAATAATTCTGTTTACCTGGGAATGAACCGTTTTTATCATATTTCCGGCGGATATAATCAGGTTGCTTACAAATATAGAGATATGCTGGATGAATTGGGATGTCGTTTTCCTAAAGATTATAATCCCCCTGTTCACTGGGAGCAACTTTATAGTAAAAATATGGAGAACGCATGGATGGGAAAGCGGGAATTATTTACGCGTGAAAATCTTTTTACAAATGAGGTTAAGAAAGCAAAAGAATATTCCTGCCAGGCGTTGTATCTAGACCCAGGATGGGATACTGAATTTGGCTCCTTCTTATGGGCTAACAATAGATTAGGTGATTGTAAAGATTATGTTGATGTGGTGAAAAAAAACTACGAATTAAAAACATCATTGCATACCCCTCTTTCACAATGGGCTACTAACGAAATGTTGATAATGGGGCCTTCATCAGTTAACACTTGGCCCGTTTCGAGCAAAAGATTGATTATGGGGTTTGATTCTATTTCAAAAAGCGAAAAAATAATTCAAGCAAAAGTTGGCCCGCAAATTTGTTTTCTCTCTAAGCAATATTTAGATGAAGCTGAACAGCGATTGCTTAAGCTTTGTGAAGCAGGTGTAACTTTTCTTATGTTCGATGGCCCTCACTGGAATGGCAATTGTGTTGATCCTAATCACGAACATCCTATACCAATTTTATATGAGGACCAGGTTGATGCATGCATTGGTTTGACTCGAAGAATACATCAGAAATATCCTAATGTATTGATCGAAATGCATGATATGCTAACAGGTGGAGGGTTTTCGAGATCTGTTCCTGTTTATTATAAGTATGGACTACCTGGGAGTTATGATGAGAATTGGGGTTTTGAATTGATGTGGAGCCCCTTTAAACATTTGCAGGATAAGAGTGCGCTGGCATTGTATTATTACAACCTCGGGTGCAACGTCCCATTATATTTACATGTAGATATCGGACAAGATAACGCTAATGGTATATTGCTGTGGTGGTATGCCTCCACTTGCCGGCATTTAGGTATCGGAGTGAATAACATAGATTCTGTTATTGAAGAAAATCATAAGAAAGACATGAAGTTATATTCTCAATTACAGAACTTTTTTAAGCGGGGAGATTTTTATGGAATTAATGAAGAGATACACATACACACTTTACCAGATCAGCAAGAGAGTGTTATTAATATATTCAATCTCTCTGATAATCCAGAGGTAACAGAAGGAGCAATAGATTTATCGGAAATCGGACTAGATCCTAAAAAGAAATATTCGTGTACTAAAGAGTGGATAAGAATTGTTGACGGCAAACTAATTGTAAAAAAGAGCATGAAGCCGTGGGATACCGATTTGGCAATAATAAGACTACTGTGAAATTAGCTGCCTATTGAATCAGATTTTTTAAAAGCATGAAACCGATTGTCATAATCTTGATACAACTGAATGAAAATAATCTTAATGTTGATCAATTTTAATTGGAGAAATCTGATTATTAATCCTGGCATTCCCGCTGTATCCAATAAATACATTGAATTCGGTTTACCAGAAAAAGGCCTAAATCGTATAAATTCTCAATCAAATGCAGTCGATCTAATGACTCATAATCAGATCTCCAAAAGCTATCGGGGCTGGTTCAAGTCCAGGTGGACCCACTTGAAAATCAACCACTTATGATTTTTTTCATAGGTGGTTTTTATTTTCGGCCAAGTTTGGGCCAGGTTTTGTGTTTTTATATGGAAAACAGGGGTGAATGGAAGAGAAACTGGAGAAATATAAATCTATTTCAATCTTGAATCCTATTGAGTTCACCCTGGGTGTATTTCATTTTTTACGGTTGCCAAATCAGATATTTACGGATAAATACGGGTATAATTATTTGAAATTATCGGATATGTTTTCGTATATTTACGGATAAATACGGATATAATGAGCTTGATCATAAACAATCTACACCTTGATGTAGGCATGAAAATCATGTCTGAACTATCTAAAATTGATCGTTTTGATGCATCATGGTCAAATATTGAAAAAAGAGAGGGCAGCACATTAATGCAGTTAAAAAGTATAGCAACGGTTAAAAGTGTTGGAGCTTCTACAAGAATTGAAGGTTCCAAAATGACCGATGATGAAGTAAGTATTTTAATTGAAAACATAAATATATCTTCTTTTGAAGAAAGAGACCAACAAGAAGTGGCGGGCTACTTTGAAACCTTAGACACAATTACTGACAATTATGCATCAATTGGTATTACAGAAAGTCAAGTCAAGAGCTTACATAATCTCTTAATGAAACATAGTGTAAAAGATGCATGGCATAAAGGTGAATACAAACAAGTAACCAATGCAGTTGAAGCAAATTTGGCTGACGGGACCAAACAAACAATCTTCAAAAAAACTGAACCTGGACTTCAAACGCAGGACGCAATGATACGACTAGTTGAATGGTATAATAATGATGAAGAAACATTGCCATTGGTAAAAGACGCTTTGTTTGTTTATGAATTTTTAAGCATTCACCCATTTCAAGATGGCAATGGTCGATTAAGCAGATTATTAGCTAGTTTACTTTTATTGAAGAATGGTTATTCATGGATACAGTATGTAAGCTTTGAACATGAAATTGAAAATAGAAAATCTGAATATTACAAATTATTAATGGATGCACAAAAAAATAGACCTGGAGAAAACGTAACACAATGGCTTATTTTTTTTACAAACTGCCTAAATAATATTCAAAGCAATTTGCTGCTGAAATTAGAAGAAAGTAAAAAAGTAAGTAAAGCACTTACTCCTCGCGAAAAAAGAATTAATTTTTATATACAAAATCATGCAGGATGCAGTTCAGGAGATATCTCCATTAAACTAGACATTCCACTTCCAACTGTAAAGAAAACAATCGTTGAATTATTAAATAAAAAAGTAATTACAAAAG
>JBILBU010000046.1:0-13734 GCA_044353505.1 Chitinophagaceae bacterium
GTGATGGGAAAAGCAATTGGAAGGATGAGGATGCTGTCTTGCTGCGAAATGGAATAGCTTATCTGCTGAGCATATTGCTCAGCCTCTGCTGCAGTTGATGCTTTAGAACGTTTGATCACATTAACATGAAACTGAGTGTCCCTGCTTTTGTTGAACTTGATTTTAATATTTGACAACAACAGTGAATCCTCGTTCTTGGATAATAATATACCATCGGTATCCCGACTAAAATCAACATCATTGTCCCAAGGATCCAAAGGGTAATAACTTCCCTCCCCTTCGGTAAATCCTATTTTCAATTTACCATTACTCGGCTGAACCATGGCGATTTCATTGCTGACCGCTCCTGTGCGCTTAAATTGTTTTGAAAGCGTTATGCCAAGCATGGCCACAGAGATCCAGCCTAAAAACCAGAGTGTTCCCAATGTTATTCCTATAACGTTTGACCTCATTTTGTGACCGATAATAGCACGGATCAGCCACTGAATAATGGCTATGATGGGCACCAAAATAAACAGCAGTAAAGTGCCCAATGCATACCATTGTATCGCATCACCATCGGCAATGAAATTTTTTAAAGGCATCAGTACCGTTGCTGCAGCTCCGATTCCGAATATGGCGGCTACAAGGCTGATGGCGACGATGCTAAATACAAATAATAAAAATATTTTTATTAGCGTTAGCGCCAACTTCAACAACCGGTTTCCCTTTGTTTTTTGGGCAATTCCGGTTGCTGATTCGTTTACCTCTTTTCCCCAGTCTTCAACTTTATTTGCCGTATTGGCTTTCCAGCTGGCTGCATTTGAAGACATGTTTTTTTTAACACCACTTAATTCATCTTGAACCTTATTCTTAATGGAGCCTAGATCAACACGCTCCCCACTCATTTCAAGTTTTTCAGACGCTGTTACTGCCTTAGGAACAACAGCCCAAAGTACTATATAAATGAAAAACATGGTTCCAGAAAAAGATGCCGCCAAAGGAAAAAATAAAAGTATGAACGGTATTCCAAATACCCCCATCAAAAAAGGCAAGGCAAAAATCAAACGAGGTATCCACACTGCTATATTAAAATATTTGGCGATACCACTACACACACCACCCAATACTTTCTGTTCGGCATTCCGATATAACTTACGTGCAATAGCCGAACCAATCATTTCCTTGGAGGGGAGAATCGCCCAAAGTATTACATACAGTAAAAATCCTGTACCAAATGATCCAACAGTTAGCACTGCAAAAAGTACCCTTACTATGGTGGTATCAATTCTAAAATAATTGGCCAGGCCACTACACACGCCACCAAGCATTTTATCATTTGCATTTCTGTATAAAGACCCTCTGGGGTCAACTGTATTCGACCCAGACTTTTGTTCTTGCTGCGATGAATAAACAGATGGTTCATCATCTATCATCAATTCGTCAAATTGCTCTGGTCTACCAATGCTTGCAATGATATCCAGAACATGTTGCTCCGCGATAAAAGGCGAATCACCTGCTTTCAGCTTTTCACTGAATAATTCTGCAATTCGATTCTCAATATCATTGATAATCTCTTCTCTGCCTTCTTCATTTGCAAAGTGAGCACGAAGACTCTCTACATATTTTTTCAATTCCTCGTAAGCAGGCTCCTCAATAGGAATCACACGACCTTGGAAATTGATGTTGATTACTTTATTCATGATATAGGCTTTTGAAGTTTTTGTAGTGTTTATGCGTTGATTTGTTTAGGCGTTTAGTCGATTAGTTGTTGAGGTGTTGATTTTTTTAGTTGATTAATTGTTTAGGTGTTTAGTGATTTGCCAAAGTATCTGGAAAACTAAACGCCTAAACAACTCAACACCTAAACTTCGCTCAACCTCCCTTAACCTTGTATTTCCTCATCCCCTGTCCCTTGTCCCTCGTCCCTTGTATTTATAACTCTTTCCACTCCATCAGCCATACTCCTCCAGGTTTGCTCAAGTTCTTTATAGAAAGAAGCCCCCTTTTCAGTGAGTGAAAAGTATTTGCGTGGCGGACCACCTGAACTTTCAACCCAGCGGTATGATAAAAGGTCTGCATTTTTTAACCTGGTAAGTAGGGGATATAAGGTGCCCTCAAGGATATTGAGTTTCGCCTTTTTCATCTCTTCAATAATATCACTTGGGTAAGCCTCCCCACGCTGAATGACAGACAGGATGCAGAATTCAAGCACCCCTTTTCGCATCTGGCTCTGTGTATTTTCTATGTTCATGGACCTGTTTTTGAGACCTTGTGATCAAATAACAGTACAAATATAGGGATAATTATAGTACTATGCAATAAATAGTAGTGTTTATTTTAGAGTACCTGTTGTGGCTGGTCGTTGATTTGTTTAGTTGTTTAGTTGTTGAGTCGATTAGTTGATTGATTTTTAGGTGATTAGCTATTTTCGATTGGCGTGCTAATAACAATATCAAACACCTCAACAACTAAACAACTCAACGACTAAACTTCTCTCAACCTCCCTCAACCTCTTTTAAACTATTCTCAGCTTCGCGTAATTGAGCATGATTTTCTTCTCCCCATTGAGGTCGAATTTTATTGTAGCAATGGGATTGTGGGCAGCTCCTTCCATTTTTAGTACTTCTCCAAAGCCGAACTTCTGATGTTCTACCTTTTGTCCGGCTTGTAAATCTGAGGTATCGCTTGGTGCAAAATCGGGAGAAGGCAGATGAACCACTGGCTTATTTAAAGCTGCGGGTGGGGTAACAGGCAAATACCCGGGGCGCTCTGGTGATTTTTTGGCTGCAGCCGATGGTGTTTTTTGTCCATATTGAGGTTGGCCAGATGAACCCCATCCACGCATCCTTTCAGATGCCGATGTGGCTTGCTGATTTCTGAAACCACCCCCAGCATAGGAGCGATCAAGATGAATTTCCGGCAACTCATTTAGAAATCGACTTGGGTCATTCTGCACTACCTGACCAAATTTATACCTGGTGTTGGCATAGCTAATCCAAAGCTTATGCTTTGCTCTTGTAATCACTACATAAAATAGCCTTCTTTCTTCTTCCAGCTCTTCTCTGGTATTTATGCTCATGGCATTGGGGAACAACATTTCTTCCAAGCCAACTGCAAAAACACAGGAAAATTCCAATCCCTTCGCAGCATGTATCGTCATCATTTTAACTGTATCGGCATGCTCATCTTTTTGATCAGAATCTGTGAGCAGGGTAATTTGTTGCAAATAGGTGCCAAGCAATAGATCTTCTCTCAAAGGCCTGTCCGGTATCGGCTCCTGCATTCCCTTTTCTCCAGACGCTTCGGTCTGGATCTCCGCTGCGCTCTCTCGCTGCGCTCGCTCAGCATCTCCGACCTCGTCCCTTGTATTCACTCCCTCGTCCCCTGTCCCTTGTCCCTTGTCCCTTGTATTCACTCCCTTGTACTCTGTATCATCCTCCATCACAACACCATCTTCATCTATTTGTGAACGATTCTGTTTGTCATCAACCCACTCTTTGATTGAGTTCAATAATTCTTGTACGTTGTCATAGCGTTGAACACCTTCAGTACTTTTATCATTGAACAATTCTTTAACCAAGCCCGTCTGCTTGCCCACATGAAAAGCAACATCATATGCATTGCCCTTAGTTAACATGCTGGCAAAGCTCTTGATCATTAATACAAAGTTTTCGATGGCCTCAAGTGTACCGGCTTTAAAACCAAATTCAGTTGCCCTAGTTAACACCTCCCATAAACTGATGTTTTGTTCGTTGGCAGCAAGAATAAGTTTGTCTAAGGATGTTTTACCAATGCCACGAACAGGATAATTGATAATCCGCTTTAGTGCTTCTTCATCGCGTGGGTTAACAATCATCCTGAGGTATGCGATATAATCTTTTACTTCTTTGCGTTGATAAAAACTTATGCCACCAAAAATGGTATACGGAATATTCATTCTTCTTAAGGATTCCTCAAAAGCACGGCTCTGTGCGTTTGTTCTATACAAGATGGCAAAATCCTTATTGAAAAAATGATTCCTGAGTTTTTGCTCCTGAATGGTGTCTGCTATGAATTTCCCTTCATCATTATCGGTCATTGTTCTCACCAGCCTGATCTTCTCACCATCTCCATTTTCTGTCCACAACTCCTTAGGAATTTGGCCCTTGTTATTTCCAATCACTTCATTGGCAACATTGAGTATTTGTTTTGTGCTGCGGTAATTCTGCTCCAGCTTTACCACCTTTACATCTTCATAATCTTTTCTGAACAACAGAATATTTTCAATGGTAGCACCACGAAAAGAATAAATAGATTGTGCATCATCGCCAACGACGCAAATGTTTTCATGGGCAGCACCCAATAATTTGATGATTTCATATTGTGCAGGATTTGTATCCTGATACTCATCAATCATTATATAGTTGAACTTATGCTGATACTTGTGCAGCGCATCAGGATGGTATTTAAGGATGAGATAAAACTGCAACAGCAAATCATCAAAATCCATTGCTCCATTCTTAAAACACCTTTTTGCGTATGCGCTATAGATCTGCGCAATGGCAGGCCTGTTGGCGCGCATATCTTCTTGTTGCAATCCAAAGTCATTTGCATACTCCTCAGCAGTTACCAATGCATTTTTAGCTGATGAAATCCTGTTGTAAACCGTTGATGGCTTATAAATTTTATCGTCGAGATGGAGTTCATTGATGACCGTTTTCAATACACTCTTTGCATCATCAGTATCATAGATTGTAAAACTTGCTGGATATCCTATCTTCTGTGCTTCTGCACGAAGAATGCGCGCAAATACAGAGTGAAAGGTTCCTATATAAAGATTGCCGGCTTCCCTATTGTCAAGCATCTTCTCTACCCGCTCTTTCATTTCACGGGCAGCCTTATTCGTAAACGTGAGTGCAAGTATCCTAAATGAATCTACGCCATTGGCCATCAGATGGGCAATGCGGGTGGTAAGCACCTTGGTTTTCCCACTTCCTGCACCCGCAATAATCATGATTGGGCCATCCAAGTGCATCACGGCTTCCCTCTGTTGTGGGTTGAGCTCATTCAGGTAATTATTCATATTTGCAAGTTACTATAAATCGCTTGTCTCTTCTCCCGAAAAGCTAAACTGTTAAAATTATGTTTAAGAAGTATTACACATTAAACCTAAGCAATCCATCAGCGTCTATAGAATAGTTCCGGGTGTATACGCGGCGATTACTAACAAAAAATTATCTATTATGAAAAAATTGAAATTCTACATGGGACTTGCATCAATCTTGATGATGTTTATGCTTGTTTTTTCGGCATGCGACAAAAACAATGTTGATGGCGGATCAACGCTGTCTCTTTACCTCACTGACGGACCGGGTGAATTTGAAGCTGTCAATATTGATATTCAAAAAGTGGAAGTAAAAGTTGATAAACATGAAGAGCACAAAAACGATGATGATTTTGGCACTGGAGATGATGACAGGGATGATCATTTGAACAGAAGAGATGATTTTGGAGAGTGGATTGATATTGGATTTAGCGCTTCAGTGATTGATGTGCTGGCATTAAGGAATGGGTTTGAAACCAAACTTGGTGAGGCCAATATTGAAGCTGGTACGGTAAGAAAAATCAGGATTACGCTAGGAACAAACAATACAGTCGTGATAGATGGCATTACCCACGACCTCACGCTCATCAGTCCAAATCCAAACAATAACTACTTCTACATCAAGTTGTTCAACAAACACAGAGAGCGCGCAAACAGAAATGGCGTTAAGGTTTGGGTAGATTTTGATATCGCAAATTCAATTACCGAAGCCAATGGTCAATATTTTTTAAGACCTGTGCTCCGCCCATTCTGCAATGCCAATTTTGGCGCGATTGCAGGAGCTGTTTCACCACTGAACGCAGCAGCAGTTGTTCGAATCACTGATGGCGAATCATTTAACGCTGTTGCACTTCCAAACGCTGAAGGCAGGTTCATGATTCGTGGATTGGAAGAAGGTACCTACACCCTTAGTTATGAAGGGGCTCCTGGTTATATAACGCAAACTGTTTCAAATATAGTGGTTACAAAAGGTCGGGTTACAAGACTGGATCCAGTAACCCTGTTGGTAGAATAAATATTGGGTTTTGAATGTTAAAGGCCGTCAATGACGGCCTTTTTTATTGCCTGTGGTTCTGGGCCTCTCGCAGTTTATACGCTTAGGTTTTATTCACAAGCTATTTTTTACAGCTAGAATCCCTAATTTACTTCTTGCTGAAACAGCACAAAACCAGAATATTAACAAACTACATCATGAAAAAACTATTTGGCTTCCTCCTTTTACTTATTGCATTTACAGGTACACAATCACAAACCAAACAAGAAACAGAAGTAACCAAGGCGGTTTCATCGCTGATATCGGCCCTAGAGGCGGGTGATCGATTGGCGCTAGAAGAACTTAGCTCAACAGCATTAAGCTATGGCCATTCAAATGGGCGGGTTGAAAACAGAATTGAATTTATCGAAGCACTTGCAAGTGGTGTCTCGGATTTCATCAATATAAAAACCTCCAATCAAACCATATCGGTAACCGGGAAAAACGCTATTGTCAGACACCGACTTGATGCAGCAGTTGTTGACAAGGGTAAACAAGGAGAGGCGCACCTTAATATTTTACTGGTCTTCGTAAAAGAAAAAGGCAGATGGAAGCTACTTGCAAGGCAGGCCGCAAAAATTGTTTAACTGAGTTGCAGTAACAAAAAAAGGGACGAGTAAACTCGTCCCTTTTTTATATCCTAATCAGAGAAATTATTTTCTCTCAAGAAGTTTAAAGAATTGATCCAACTGAGGAAGAATCACGATACGTGTTCTGCGGTTCTGAGAACGGCCTTCAGCTGTAGCGTTGTCTGCAATTGGACGGAACTCAGCACGACCAGCAGCAGTCATTTGAGCAGGATCCAGACCATATTGCTTTTGGAACATCCTTACAATCGTAGTTGCACGCTTAACACTAAGATCCCAGTTGTCCTGAAGATCCTTGTCGCCATTCAATACTACATTATCGGTATGCCCTTCAACCATGAATTCGATATCCGCTTGGTTTTTCAAAACCACAGCAACTTTTCCAAGAATTGACTTAGCCCTGTCGCTTAAATCGAAGCTTCCAGTTTTAAACAATACTTTGTCAGAAATATCAACATACACAACACCTTTATCAACCTTGATATTGATATCCTTGTCGTTAATATCACCAATTGCACCCTTAAGGTTCATCACAAGAGCCATATTCAAAGAATCTTTTCTTGATGCAGCAGCTTGAATGGATTGGATATAAGAATCTTTAGAACCAATATTGTCAAGAGATTTTTTAATGCTTTCTGCTTGTGAAGAAGAAATTACAGAAAGGTCTTCCAATTGCTTCAAGGCAGAATTGTTGTTCTTTTTGAGGTATTCAACCTGCTCTTTCAAAGAAGCAATCTGCGCTTCGCGTTGTGCATCAGCGATAGATTTCTGACGCTCAAGCTCAGCTTGCTCATCCTTACATGCCCTGAGATCTTTCTGAGAGGCGACTAAGCTGTTGTTTAGTTCACCATATTTACTGTTTAAGGCTTGAAATTTTTTAGAGCCTACACAAGAAACCAATGTAACCACTAGAAAAAGAGGCAGAATAAAAAGTCTACTTTTCATAATTTGATAATTTTAAAGGAATATTACTAAAACACAAATATAAATTGTGTAACCGAAACGGCAACGGGTGTCTCGCTATAATTTTTGCTATCCCTTGATAACATTTCAAATAAAAGAACAACAGTTGTCCCTTTAACAGGGGTTATGGGACTAAAAACGTCAAATCAACAGACTATCTCGAGGAAAACACTAATATTTTTAGTGAAAAAAATACTAAAAATATTAGTTTATTGAATTTTATCCCCCTATCTTTATCTCCTCAAAAATAATTATCATGTCAAACACTGAAAAATTAAAGGCACTTAAACTCACATTAGACAAAATCGAAAAAGATTATGGCAAAGGGAGTGTAATGATGATGAACGAAAAGGGAGAATCTCAAATAGAAGTAGTGTCTACCGGTTCAATCGGACTTGATGTAGCACTCGGAATAGGCGGGCTTCCAAGAGGAAGGGTAATCGAAATCTATGGCCCTGAAAGCTCGGGTAAAACAACCGTTGCAACCCATGTAATCGCTGAAGCCCAGAAAAGGGGTGGGATGTGTGCTTTTATTGACGCAGAACATGCCTTTGATAGTGCATACGCCAAAAAACTTGGTGTGGATGTAGATAATCTATTGATCTCTCAGCCTGATTACGGGGAACAAGCACTTGAAATTGCTGATCGACTTATCCTTTCTGGAGCACTTGATGTGGTCGTAATCGACTCAGTGGCAGCACTTGTACCTAAAAGTGAACTTGAGGGCGAGATGGGTGATAGTAAAATGGGATTGCACGCTAGGCTAATGAGTCAAGCACTCAGAAAACTTACAGCCACCATCAGCAAAACGAATACCATCTGCATATTCATCAATCAGCTGAGGGAAAAGATTGGCGTCATGTTTGGAAATCCAGAAACAACAACCGGTGGAAACGCCCTGAAATTCTATGCCTCTGTACGTTTGGATATTCGCCGTTCCGCTCAAATTAAAGATGGCGACGAAGCAATTGGGAACCGCGTAAAAGTTAAAGTGGTAAAAAACAAAGTAGCGCCGCCATTCCGCTCGGCCGAATTTGATATCATCTTCGGAGAAGGGATATCCAAAACAGGGGAAATCATTGATATGGGCGTAGAACTTGGTATCGTAAATAAAAGCGGAAGCTGGTATAGCTATAATGGAGATAAACTCGGACAAGGCAGAGATGGCGTCAAACAACTCATGGTTGACAACCCTGAAATGGCAAATGAAATTGAAGCGAAAATTAGAGAGAAAATAAAAGAAATGCAAGTATCATAATGCAGTTGGTGCTTTGTTTAGAAACCGCATCCCAAAAGGATGCGGTTTTTTATTTACTTTCACCATGAGAATATCAACGATGGAAAAAACGAGAAAGCTAGGCCCCAGAAAACGAATAGCACTGGTTGCACACGACAACAAAAAAAAAGAACTAATCGAATGGGCCATCTACAATAAAACTACTCTCGTAAGGCATGACCTATTTGCCACTGGTACAACTGGAAAATTACTGGAAGACGCTTTAGACAGATCAATCCACAAATTATTGAGCGGACCAATGGGGGGAGATCAACAAATCGGCGCATTAATAGCCGAAGGAAAAGTTGACGCCCTCATATTCTTTTGGGACCCAATGGAAGCACAACCCCATGACCCAGATATCAAAGCACTGCTTAGATTGGCCGTGACCTGGAATATCCCCTTCGCTTGTGATCGTGCCACAGCCGACTTTCTGTTTACCTCGCCACTCATGCATGCAGAATATACTTCAACGATTCCCGACTATAGCGCATACCTAAAAAGAGACCTAAAACAAAAATAGAAATACGGCGTTAGTCTTAATTATCTGCTCGCTTAAATCAGCATCGGTTGGCTAGCAGCTGCTATTTGAGAACATCAACTAAAGATAAAATTGAGAAATACACAGAACATGAGACTACTCCTCCTTCCCTTAATCCTAGGTTTCCTGGCGTCTTACTCCCAAGACACCATAACCATGAAAAACGTTCATCAATCAACAAAACTGATTGATATCGAATATAACGACAAGGAGATTGAAATGATGTTGTCGGGACTTAAAGAAAATCGTGCAGAGTATAAAAAACTTCATGCCCTTGATTTAAACAACAATGTGGTCATGAGCCTCAAACAATCATTGGCGATAAAAGAACAAAGGACTAACAAGAAGGAAGTAAATCACAAGTATGATAAAAAAATCAGTGTGCCTGAACATAAATCTGAGCTTGCATTTTATTCTATCCATCAACTTGGTTCTTTACTGAGAAACAAATCCATCACATCAGTTGATCTTACCAAGTTTTTTATCGATCGATTGAAAAAATACGGAGATACACTCGAATGTGTAATTAGCTTAACAGAAACAATCGCAATGCAGCAAGCTCAGCAGGCCGATGATGAACTAGAAAAAGGTATTGACAGAGGGCCACTTCATGGTATTCCATATGGACTAAAAGACCTTTTTGCAGTAAAAGGAACAATAACAAGCTGGGGGGCCGCTCCCTATAAAAACCAAATCATAGAAGAAGATGCTGCTGTATACACCGCACTAAAAAAAGCTGGTGCAGTACTTGTAGCTAAACTTACCTTGGGGGCGCTGGCCATGGGAGACAATTGGTATGGCGGCCAAACAAAAAACCCATGGGATCTGACCACAGGCTCAAGCGGATCTTCTGCTGGATCAACGGCAGCAACAGTAGCAGGGCTAGTTCCGTTTGCAATAGGAACTGAAACTTATGGATCAATCATTTCGCCCAGCCATACCTGCGGAGCAACTGGCCTTAGACCAACCTTTGGAGCGATTAATGGCACTGGTGCAATGACACTCAGCTGGAGCCTGGATAAAATAGGTCCGATCGCTAGATCTGCAGAAGATGCAGGAACAATATTTGATTGCATCCAGCAAAATCAAAACGATCGCGTTGAAAAACAAAAAAAGAATAGCGACAGCAATGAGAAAAAGAAAACACTGAGGATTGGATATGCACAAAACTATTTTAATGCACTTGATTCCACTGCAGAAGAGTGGTCTGTATTAAAAATACTTAGAGAACAGGGACTTGAAATTAAGCCCATGCACTTCAAAGATACAGAAGTATACCGCTTCGATATGATAGGAATCATTCTTGGAGCTGAAGCTGCAGCTGCATTTGACGAATTCACACGAACAGGATTAGACGATCAAATGACCGAACAAACCAAATACGATTGGCCAAACTTTTTTCGCATATCAAGAACCATCCCAGCGGTTGAATACATCAATGCGAACCGCCACCGCAGCATCCTGATGGCACAAATAAATGATATGATGAAAGATGTTGATGTCGTTATTACCCCAACGTTCGAAGGAATGCAAATGGCCATCACCAACCTCACTGGGCACCCTGCACTTTGTTTGCCTATTGGAAAAAATAAAAAAGGAGAATTGACCAGCATCACTTTTTTAGGCAATCTCTTTCAGGAAGCAGATCTCATTCAGCTGGGTAAATTATTTCAAGAAAAAACAACATTCGAGGACGAGCATCCTTCACTGTTCAAGTGAGAAATTGGATGTAATTTCGATCGATGGCATTTACGCTCCATTCACCATATCAACCAGCAGGCGACCAGCCCAATGCAATACAGCAACTGGTTGAAGGAATCAACAATGGTGAGCAATACCAAACACTACTAGGAGTAACCGGTTCAGGGAAAACCTTTACAATGGCCAATGTCATACAGCAGGTCCAAAAGCCAACATTGGTGCTCACGCACAACAAAACCCTGGTTGCTCAGCTATACGGCGAATTCAAACAGTTCTTCCCAGACAATGCTGTGGGATATTTCGTTTCGTATTACGACTACTACCAACCAGAGGCCTACATGCCTGTAAGTAACACCTATATTGAAAAAGACCTCGCCATCAATGAAGAGCTGGATAAACTCAGGCTTCAAGCAACCTCTGAACTGTTAAGTGGCAGAAGGGATATCATTGTTGTTGCTTCAGTGAGTTGTATTTATGGTATGGGCAACCCTTCTGAATTTGCAAACGGCATCATTCGAATCCAAAAGGGTCAAGTAATTAGCCGACAAGGATTTCTGCATGCATTGGTGAATTCACTTTACCACAGGACACAGATTGATTTCACCAGAGGAAGCTTTCGTATCAAGGGAGACACCATAGACATCAACCTTCCGTATAATGATTTTGGCTATCGCATAAGTTTTTTTGGAGATGAAATAGAATCAATCGACACAATAGAAATTGCTACAGGAAAAAGAATTGGCTCGGTTGATAACGCCGCCATTTTCCCCGCAAACCTGTATCTCGCACCAAAAGAAATCATCAACCAAGTCATCTCCGAAATCATAGATGAACTCGGAAAACAGGTTCAATATTTTAAAGATTCCGGAAAACATCTTGAGGCACAACGGTTATATGAACGCGTCAATTATGATATTGAAATGATCAAGGAGCTGGGTTACTGTAACGGGATTGAAAACTATTCGAGATTTTTCGACAGAAGAGAACCCGGAGCAAGGCCTTTCTGCCTGCTTGATTATTTCCCAGAAGACTTCATGTGCATGATTGATGAAAGTCACCAAACCATCCCCCAGGTAAGCGGCATGTATGGTGGTGACAGAAGCAGAAAGTTGGTGCTGGTTGATTATGGATTCCGACTTCCTGCTGCCCTTGATAACCGTCCACTTAACTTTACAGAATTTGAGAATATACTCAACCAAGTAATATTTGTATCAGCAACTCCTGGAGAGTATGAACTCCATAAAACCGAAGGTGTAGTCGTTGAACAAGTCGTGCGTCCAACGGGATTACTCGACCCTCCCATTGAAGTGAGACCAAGCGTAAATCAAGTAGATGACTTACTGGATGAGATAGATAAAACAGTGAAGAAAGGCGACCGCGTACTTGTAACAACACTTACAAAACGGATGGCGGAAGAAATGGACAAATATCTCCAGCGTATCCAAATAAAATCAAAATACATTCATAGCGAAGTAGATACACTGGAAAGAGTAGAGATACTTCGTCAGCTTCGTCTTGGTGTAATTGATGTATTGGTTGGGGTGAATCTATTGAGGGAGGGTCTTGATTTACCTGAGGTTTCACTAGTTGCCATACTCGATGCAGATAAAGAAGGATTTCTTAGAAATGAAAAATCGCTAACACAAACTGCTGGACGTGCTGCAAGAAATGTTGATGGGCGCGTAATTTTTTATGCCGACAAGATAACAGGGAGCATGCAAAAAACAATGGATGAAACAGAGAGGAGAAGGGCAAAACAAGTTGAATACAACACAGAGCACCACATCATCCCAATGACTGTGACCAAAAGCAAAGAGCAGGTATTTGCACAAACTGCTGTACTAGATATTAAAGGATTTGACGAGAACAATACACTAGCCAACATCACTGAAGATCACTTTAGTTCAGTAGCAGCTGAAGACCAATCATCATACACTACGATTCCTCAGCTTGAAAAACACATCAATACGCTCAAGAAAATAATGGCAAAGGCGGCAAAGGACCTTGATTTTATGGAAGCTGCAAGACTCAGAGATCTCATGTTTGAGGCAAAAGGCACACTTGAGAAAATGAAGGCCTAAAGCCTAATGACTAGTTATTTATTCAATCTTCTTTACTGCGCTTTAGCATCTATTCGTTAATTTCAACAACTAAATAAATTTACATGCCATACAAGATTATTATGTCGTTTGTTGTCAGCATCATGTTGCTCACAGAAACTAGTGCTCAAAACGTTAAGCCTCGTCTTGATACTTTTTCTTTGGAAACCCTAGATGGGTTTCAGGCTCCTTCACCAAACTGGAAATTGGTTGGTACTTCAGAAGCGGGTTACAATGACGTTTTATTCAATACCACAAAAGGCACAGGAATATTATACAATGATTTCGACCACGATGAAAAACATGATTATAATGCAAACCTCATGACCAAGATGGAACATGGAGATGTGCTTCTTTCTTTAGACATCATGATTCCGAAAGGTTCTAACTCCGGCATTTATCTTCAATCGCGTTATGAAGTTCAAATATTAGATAGCTGGGGCGTAAAGCAGCCTAAGTATAGCGATCT